>CALFIY010000035.1 GCA_937877595.1 uncultured Prevotella sp. | reverse complement strand
TCCGCCCACGCAGTATTTGCCCCCCCCCATTAGTAGGAGCATGGTGGTGAGGAGGAAGGAAAGGTAGGAGTAGAATTTCTTCATAGATGAAAAATAGTTTAAGGGTGAATAAATAAGGTCAAGATTTACCTGTTGTCGCCAAAGATACGAAGATGTGTGGGAAAGAGAAAGAAAAAAAGTGGTTTTTATTTTTGCGAGTAATTGCCCCTTGATTTATGTCAAGCCAAGGGAAAACCATTGACCAATCGGCGAAGGGAAGTCAGGCGGTGGGTTGTTTTGGTATTTTGTAGTGGAGGAAGTGTTCTTCGCGCTGCCGCTGCCGCCACCGGCGGGGGGCGGCGCGAGTGTGGAGCAGATAGTGGCAGTGGCGGCAGATGTCGCGGAAGGAGCCGCTGCGATAGCGCTCGAAGCGATCAAGGGGGAGGTCGGCACCGCAGCAGGTGCAGGTCTTGGTGACGGAGAGTTTCATACGGCAGGGAGATTGAAGATGTACTGATGGCGGTTGTCGATTTCGTCGAGGCGAGTGGAGACGTGGAGCCAGCGGGCGCCGGCACTGTTGTACTCGAAGATGAGTTGGTCGACATTGCAGTGGTCGCGGATGAAGAGGAAGTAGCGGCGCGCCGTGGCGCGGTCGGGCACGTGGATGTCGGCGGCCTCGCCGTAGAGGTGGCGCGAGTTGCCCACGCCATGCACCCCTGCGTTGACTCTCTCGCAGCGGAAGCCGCTGTTGATGCGGATGGGGCCGAACTGGCGGCGGAGAGGTTCGAGCACGGTGATGCAGAGATGCTGCAGTGCGGCTATCTGCGTGAGGTTGGGAATGTTGCGCACGCGGTGCTTCTGCGCCCATTCGGAGCGCGTCATCTCTTCGAGAGAGAAATGTTCTGTGAGTTGTGTCATAAAAGATAAAGATTAGGGATTAAAAATTAATTCGCTTTGCTCAGAAAGGTTATCTTGTTACGACGCAAAGTTATGACGAAAGGCGGCGGCATGCTCCGTGGGGAGATGTCGCCGTAGGGAAACGGGGCAGAAAAAGGGGAGAAAGGCGTGCTGACGCCGGGGGTGGGAGAGAAGAAGGGGAGAAACGGGGGAGTTTTCAGGTGGAAATGCCGTGCAGACGGTCGGCAACGTAGCGCGCGATGCGCAGGTAGTCGTAGAAACGCTGGTTGGAGACGGGAGCGTTGCTGCTCTCCCATAGGGCCACGGGCTTGCTGAAACTCTGTATCGCCATGCGGCGCAGTTCGGCTGCTGTCGGGGGACATGCATTGTCGGGGACGGCGCGCTCCACCATGCCTACGAAGCCGCGATAGTCGTCGCGCCCTACCACCAGGCTATCTACCATGGCGCGGAAGACGGCATACCACTGTCGGGCATACGTCACCATCGACGACACGTCGCGGAGCACAGCGTCGATGTCCGACGGGGAGAGGCGCTCGGCTGCTGCCGACTGCATCTGGCGTACCTTGCGCATGCACTCGCGGTATGACTGGCGCTGAGCCGTGCTGATACACTCCACCACCTTGCCATAGAAACGGACGTTCATCTCGGGGGTGAGCAGCAGGGGCTTGTAACTGTCGTTGGCAGGGATGAGCCACTGGCGGTTCTGCTCGTCGCGGAAGTAGGTCTTCACGGTGCAGTCGCCGTCGATGTCGGCAACGACAATGTCGCCGTCGCTGATATCGGTGTCGACGACAACGCGCAGACGGTCGCCGCTATGGAAACCGACACCCTCCATCGAGTCGCCCTGTGCGGTGATGAAAAACTCGGGATGGCTGCCAAGCAGTGTCTTGGGCATCAGGATGTAGTCGCCGCGCACGATGTCGCCCGGAGAGGTGGGCAGACCGGCGCGGACGCTGTTGTCGAAACTATTGACGGGCGTGTCGCAGACAAGAGGGGAGTAGCCCTGGCTGGAGAGGAGATGCAGCATCTCGGAAAGGTTGGATTGTGACATAGCGGAAAACGTAGAAACGGAAGGCAAAGGTAAAGAAAATTTTCCTATCACCGCGATGACGATGAAAGAAACTTTGCGCAGCAGAGGCACAAACGTTATGACTCTCCTCGCGCGCGCGTATTAATAAATTAAAGGTGTCGTAATCCGCGCGAAAAGCGTTGCAACGCCGACGGAAAACGCTGTGGCTCAGCGCGATAGGAATTAGGACTGCACGAGCGCGCCATTGTGGTTGCCCGATGGCAGCGAATGGTGTAAATTTGCAACTGTCAATCGGAAACAACAGCGCGCTAACATTGTGACGAACGACACACGTAATCAATCAAAACACTAATTATTAATCAAAAAAACACTGAAAAAATTATGGCAAAGTATCGTCTCATCAAGAACACAAATCACAAAGTGGGTAAATATGGCTACTACTACGCAAGGAAGGTGGCCGACAAGACTGTAGAACTGGACGACCTCGTGCAGCACATGGCTGGCCACAACACGGCCTATTCTGCCGGTGTCATAAAGGGCGTGCTCGAAGACGCTGTGACCTGCATCCGCGAACTGGCCTACGAAGGCAAGTCGGTAAAGATTGCCAACCTCGGCATCTTCAGCGTAGGTCTGAAGTCGATGGCCGTACAGGACGCCAGCAAGTTCAACGCCGGCAGCGGAATAAAGAGCCTCTGGAAGGTGCGCGGCACGGGAGAAGTGAAGAACGCCCTAATAGGCTTGACCCGTGCGGCTGGCGCCGCCATCACGTGGGAGGAGGACAACGAGTACACGTCGCCTCGCAATGCTGCCGCAGCAGGTGGCGAGTAACCCTACTATCGGAAACTCTAAAACAGACACGACATGAAACGTGAAACAGTGAAAACCATCGTAAACATCGTGATAGCATTTCTCACGGCCGTCGTCTCTACGATAACGGTGACATCGTGCAGAGGCTGAGAGCGCCAGGGCGAAAGCCCTGCATGACATGGCACGAGCCGTCTTGCCGCCCGCAGGGGTGGGGACGGCTCTGCTTTTTCCGGAAAGACGGTGGAGAATGTCTATTCGGTGCTGACGTAGGGCGCCAGGCGCTGAAAGTCGGCTGGCGAGAAACTGCTGTCGAAGCGCAACTGCTGCAGACTGTCTATGCGGCCGTGGAGCCTCCGATAGTCGACGATGGCGCGGGCCTGATAGAAGTTGAGATAGGGATGGCGGCGCAGTTGCTGAAGGCTAAGCCTGTTAAGAGCAAGCCGACGGGGCGCGGCGCTGCCGAGAGTGAAGTAAGCCTTGGCCTCGCTGGGAAAACCGTCGATCTCATCGAGTTGGCCGATGCTGACATAGCCGCCAAGGCGCTCGCCATAGCGCACTATCTGGCGTGCATAGTAACTGCCGATGCCGGGAACACGCATCAGTGACGTGGTGTCGGCAGTGCTGAGATCCACGGTGCTGCCGGCACTGAGTTTGCTGACGTAGTGGCGCGTGCTGTCGACGTCGTGCGGCGGGCGCGCTATGTGGGCAGAGGCAGGCTGGAAGTCGGGAGAAATACAGATGTACGGCTCAAGGCGCCGATAGTCCTTGAGAGTAAGCCCGTAGAGGCGTGCAAAATCTTCGCGACGTCGATACACTCCGCCTCGCGCGCGATACTTATATATATTGCGCACCTGCCAGGGACGCAGGCCCAGGCGAAGCAGTTGGGTGCTGTCGGCAGTGTTGGGGTCGAAGGTGAAGAGTTCGCCCTCGCGCTGCGGCTGGGCGTAGACAATGGTTTGCTGTACAGAGGATGTGCTGTCGCTGTCGACGGCAACACTCGCAGTGACGTCGGGAGCATCGCTGTTAATAAAGTAGACACCGCAAAGGGCAATGGCACCCACCAAAACGGAAACCAGAACGATGCGACGGTCACTGTAATTCATTCCCCAATAATTATAAAGTCACTATCGATGCTCGTCTCAGATTACCCCCATCTGATGCAGAAAGATGAGGCTGATGCAAACAGGACAGAGATAGCGCACGGCAAAGAAATAGAGGCCGAAAAGGCTGCCGCGAAGGCTACCCCAGTTGGTAAACTCGTCAAGAACCAACTTGCGCGGAATGTACCAGCCAACGAAGAGACACGTAAGCAAGGCGCCGAAAGGCAGCATGAAGTTGGCGGTCAGCGTATCGCAGAAGTCCATGACGGAAAGGTTCATAATGCTAAGACCGGGCTCTGCACCGACAGACAGCGAGCAGACCACGGCAAGGACTGAAGTGACGAGAGTCACTATCCATGCCGAATAGCGGCGGCGCAGCGAGAACTCCTCGGTGAAGAATGCCGTGCCTATCTCGTGCATGGAGATGGTAGAGGTGAGGGCTGCAAACACCAGCAGCGCATAGAACATCACGCCGATAATATAGCCTACGACAGGCATGCCGCTAAAGGCCTGCTGGAAAACATTGGGAAGCGTGATGAAAATAAGCGAAGGACCGGCATCGGGCTTCACGCCGACGGAAAAGGCAGCAGGGAAGATCATAAGGCCAGCAAGTATGGCGATCAGCGTGTCGACAAGGGCAATCTGGCCGGCAGCGCGCACGAGATTGGTGTCGCGCGCAAAATAACTGGCATAGGTGCACAGGCAGGCAGTACCAAGCGACAGCGAGAAGAACGACTGGCCGAGGGCATCGAGAAGCACGTTGCCGGAAAGTTTGCTGAAGTCGGGCTTCAGCAGAAAACGCACACCATCGATGGCACCAGGCAGCAGACACGAGGCTACAACGATCACAAGAAGCAGGATGAGCAGCAGGGGCATCAGAAGTTTTGAAGCATGCTCAATGCCACGGCGCACACCACGAACAATGACAAGATGGGTGATGAAGATAAAGGCAACAGCCCAAAGGGCAGGCTTCACTGGATCGCTGGAGAACTGCTGGAAATACTGCTGAACGGCTTCGGCATTGCCGCTGACGTGACCGGAGACGGAAGCAACGAGATACTGAAGGCACCAGCCGGCAACAACGGCATAGAAACCGAGAATGATGGTAGAGGTGAGTATGCCAAGATAGCCCACAAACTTCCACGGCTTGCCGCCCGACAGACGGTCGTAGGCGCGAGCGGCATTTGACTGGGCATGGCGCCCCACGATAAACTCGCTAATCATGCCCGGTATGCCAAGGGCGAGAATGCAGAGAAAGTAGACCAAAATAAAGGCTGCACCACCGTTTTCGCCAGCCATATAAGGGAAGCGCCACACGTTGCCAAGGCCTACGGCGGAACCTGCCGTGGCCAACACTATGCCTAATTTGCTTCCAAAATTTCCTCTCTCATCCATGGGTAGTTGACCGTTGATTATTGACCATTGACCGTTGATTATTGACCATTGACCGTTCTTTGACCGAGGTCAAAGCGGCAAAGCCGAGCGAACCATTAAATGTTGTCGTTAGTTGTCTTATTTGTCGAAAAAAAATAAATTATGAATTACTAAACGGCTCCAAACTGATGCAGGAAAATAAACAGGATGGCAAGGGGACAGACATACTTCACGAGAAACAGATAGCAGTGGAAACAGCGAGTGTACCACAGACTACGCAGAGTGCCCCAGTTGGTAAACTCGTCGCGCACCACCTTGTGGGGAACAAACCAGCCAATGAAAATGCAGGTAAGGAAGCCCACAACAGGCAGGAATATCTGGCCCGTGACGAAATCAAACCAGTCGAAAAGGCTCTTGCCGAAAAAAGTAAGCCCGCCGACAGCGCCAAGCGAAAGTGAGCAGAACGCACCAACGACACACGTGGCAACAGTAACGATAAGGGCTGCGCGGCGGCGCGAAACGTTGAGTTCTTCCTGACAGAAGGCCGTGCTCACCTCGTGTAGAGACATCAGCGACGTCAGTGCTGCCAGCGACAACAGGATGAAGAAAAGCAGCGAGATGACATAACCCACGACGGGCACGCCGCTAAAGGCCTGCTGGAAAACATTGGGCAGCGTGATGAAAATAAGCGAGGGGCCGGAATCGGGGCTTACGCCGACGGAAAACGCTGCAGGGAAAATCATCAGACCGGCAAGAATGGCAACCAAAGAGTCGATGATGCCAATCTGAACAGCGGAAGTGGTGAGATTTGTCTGCCGCGAGAAATAACTGGCGTAAGTACACAGACATCCCATCGCTATGCTGAGTGAGTAGAAACTCTGACCAAGAGCGCCGAGAAACACGTCGCTCGTAAGTTTGCTCATGTCGGGCTTGAACAAAAACTCTATGCCGCGCTCTGCACCAGGCAACATGCACGATGCCGCTACGATGACGAACAGCAGAAATAACAGCGTGGGCATCATCAACTTAGAGGCGCGCTCTATACCGCTGCGCACACCGTGCTCTATGATGAGATAGGCTAAGCCAAGGATTACCACGGTCCATAACACGGGCTTCACGGGATCTGTGGAGAGTTCTGCGAAATACTGCCTGAAATATTCTGGGTCTCCCTGCAGGTGGCCTATCAGCGATGCCCATATATACTGCAGGCACCAGCCTGATACCACGGCGTAATAGCCTGTGATGAGAAAGCCTGTAAGCACACCCATGTAGCCTATAAGCGACCAGACACCGTCGCCCGACATGCGGCGATAGGCGCGTGCCGTGTTGGCTGCGCCATGGCGCCCCACGATAAACTCGCTGATCATGCAGGGGATGCCGAGCAGCAGTACACACACAATATATATAATAATGAATACGGCGCCGCCGTTCTCGCCAGCCATGTATGGGAAGCGCCATACATTGCCAAGGCCAACAGCAGAGCCTGCCGTGGCAAGAATTACGCCAAGTTTGCTGCCAAAATTCGCTCTTTCCGACATAACTGTTACTTTTCAGCCTGCAAAAGTACGAAATAAATAGAAAACGGGGCGAAATAACGGGAAAAATTAATGCGAGCACCAGTAATCCATGGCGCTCGCATTATTTTTTTCATCCGTTGAGGCGTGTCACATACGTAGTATAGTTAAAAATGACATTTTCTACCCGTTTGTGGTGCAAAAATGCCGCATGTTCTGGTCTTAATAAACTAAAATCTTGTAATTTTGCACCTGTAATTTCCGAAGTAGGCTCTGTGAACAGAATATAACATGCAAAAGGTTTTGGAATACATCAGAAAATATCCGCTGTCGTTGCTTTGCATTGCAGCGATCTGGTATCTGTCGCTTCTCTTTCAGCCGCCCGAGACAGAACTAAACGACGTGCCGCTGATAGACAAGTGGGTACACGTGCTGATGTATGGCGGCACGTGCAGCGTGATATGGATAGAGTATCTGCGTCAACACAATATCGTTGACTGGGAGAAACTGGGCTTCTGGGGATGGTTTATGCCGATAGTAATGAGTGGCGTGCTGGAACTTATGCAAGCCTACGGCACCACAAACCGCAATGGAGACTGGTTCGACTTGCTTGCCAACAGCATTGGAGCAACGCTGGCAATCATCGTGGGCCTTTCCTTCTGGTTCTACAAGTTCAGACGATAGGCGAGGGAGCCTCTGATTTCCAGTTTTTGTAGGGATTGGCGCGCAGGTGGCTGTTGTAGAAACGGCGGTCGCCGGTTACTTCGCGCCCGATGAAATGTGGCATTTCCGGCTCATCGTCTGCTGACTGCAGTTCCACTTCGGCCATCACCAGTCCGTCGTTGTCGCCATGAAATTCGTCAATTTCAAAGACGTAATTGCCGCTCCTGACGAGCCAGCGGGTCTTGTCGACAAGACCAGGCTCGCAGAGAGCAAGCAGATGGCGTGCATCGTCAAGCGGAATGGACTGCTCAAACTCGTAGCGCGACAGTCCACCGTCCTGCGACGGCCCCTTGATGGTGACAAAGCCCTGGTTGTCGCGGATGCGGATGCGCACGGTGCGGCCGCGCTCGCTACAGATGTAGCCCTGCTGTATGTGGCTGTGCGAAAAGGACAACTGCCTGTAGGAGTTGTCCTTAACGAGAAATTTGCGTTCTATCTCAATGGCCATCAGGACATCATTGAAACAGCCCAGAACAGATAGACGATGGCAAGTACGATGAGACCGCCAAAAATCCACTTTACAATGTTCTTTCCGTGTTCTTCCTGCTTTTTCTGCCAAGCCACGCGCTTGGCTGTAGTCTTCTTGCTCATAGTTGTTAAAAGATTGCTTTATTTTTTTATTGGTTCAGTTGTCGTCATTGACGGGGAATTCCATGAGATAGGCCTTGATGAATTCGTCAATCTTGCCGTCCATCACGCCATCGACGTCCGACGTCTGATAGTTGGTGCGGTGGTCCTTCACGCGGCGGTCGTCGAAAACGTAGGAGCGTATTTGCGAGCCCCATTCTATCTTTTTCTTTCCGGCCTCTATCTTTGCCTGTGCCTCGAGACGCTTTTGCATGGCACGGTCGTAGAGTTGTGAGCGGAGCAGCGCGAGTGCGCGCTCCTTGTTTTTAGGCTGGTCGCGTGTCTCAGTGTTCTCTATAAGAATTTCCTCTTCTTCCCCAGTGTCGGGATCGGTGTACCAGTATCGCAGTCTTACGCCGCTCTCCACCTTGTTAACGTTTTGGCCGCCGGCGCCGCTTGAACGGAATGTGTCCCAAGAGAGTTTTGCCGGATCTACATACACTTCTATGGTATCGTCGACGAGCGGTGAGACGAATACAGAGGCAAAACTTGTCATGCGTTTGCCTTGTGCATTATATGGACTGACGCGTACCAGACGGTGAACACCGTTTTCCGACTTGAGATAACCGTATGCATATTCGCCGCCTTCTATCTGCATGGTGACGCTCTTGATGCCAGCCTCGTCGCCGTCTTGCAGGTTGGAGATGCTCACCTTGTGGCCGTGGGCTTCAGCCCAGCGCTGATACATGCGCATCAGCATCTCGGCCCAGTCTTGGCTTTCGGTGCCGCCGGCACCTGAGTTGATTTTCAGTACGGCATCCATTGGGTCTTCCTTCTGGCGCAGCATGTTCTTCAGTTCGAGCGCTTCGATGGCGTCAAGGGCTTTTCGGTAGTCGTCGTCTACCTCCTCTTCTGTCACCATGTCTTCCTTGTAGAAGTCAAAAGCCAGTTGCAACTCGTCGGCAGCAGTGCGCACGGCGGCATAGCCATCGAGCCATTTCTTGATGCCTTTCACCTTTTTCATCTGCTCTTCGGCGCGTTTCTGGTCTTGCCAAAAGTCGGGGGCTTGTGTACGAAGGTCTTCCTCTTCGTACTCTATTTTCTTCTCGTCAATCTTAAGATAGTGCTTCAGTTTGTCGGCACGTTCGAGAATATCTTTCAGTTGATCGCTTGTAATCATATATGTCCTGCTCAGGCTGCAAATGCTTTTCGCCGCCTGGGTGGCAAAATTACGAAATAAGTGAAAGAAAGCGAAAGGAAAACGTCTTTTTCTTTGCTTTTTGCAGAGAAAAAACGGGCATGTAGCGGATGGCTATCGGCGTATGACGGCTCGCACAACAAACCAGGCATGCATGGCGAGTGTCGTTGGCAGACCGTAGTGACGGCGCATCACGGCAAATCGCTCGCGCAGCGATTCCGTATGGTGCTGTGTGGTGTTTCCGCCGTGCTCGAAGTTGGCTATTATGGCATGTGTGTCGACAAGAGGCAGGTTTTGGCGTTCGGCCTCTTTCATTACGCGAATGCACCAGTCCACGTCGGCAGAATAGCGGTACTTCAGATCGTAGGCCGTGGCCTTTGCGATGTCCGTGCGTGCGTAGAATGCCTGATGGCAAACGAGCATTCCCTGTCGGAACGAGCGCCATGACAACTGCCGCGGAGGGCGGTGTTTGCGCAGATGCATGAATTTGTGGTCGGAATCGACAACGGCAGTATCGCCATAGACAACGGCGGGAAATCCCTTGGCCGCGTCGCGCCACTGCATGGCGGTGTCTGCTATGGTCTGGAGCGTGTCGGCAGCGTGGAAAGTGTCGCCGGCATTGAGGAATACCACATAGTCGCCCGTGGCGCGTGCCATGCCTTTGTTCATGGCGTCGTAGATGCCGTGGTCTGGCTCGGAGAAGACGCCGACGGCGTATCGGGCAGCGTCGCGATACTTGTAGACGGCGTCGAGAGTGCCGTCGGTCGAGGCACCGTCGATGATGAGATGCTCAATGTCACCGTAGGTCTGACTGCCCACGCTGTCGAGAGTGCTGCCAATCACGCCGGCGGCATTGTATGTCACGGTGATAATGCTGATAGTCATTTCTTGGCAGTTTCGTACACCTCAATGTGTTTTCTTGCCACTGCCTGCTGTGAGTAGTGGTGGAAAACCTTGCTGACGCATGCTTTCGCTATTGCCTCGCCGTCGGCTTCGCTGAGCACCCACCTTATGCCTCGTGCCAGGTCAGCGGCGTCGCGATAGTCGGCAACGTAGCCGGTAGACAGATGGTCTATCTCCTCGGGAATACCGCCAACGCGGAATCCCACGCAGGGCACTCCGCATGCCATGGCTTCCATTATGGTGTTGGGAAGATTTTCCGACAGCGAGGGAAGTACGAAGACGTCGGCAGCGCGGTATGCCTCTGCCATGCGGCGCTCGTCGTTGATATATCCAAGTGGGAAGGCCTTGAAAGGAAGTGCGGAGACAATCTCCTCGGAGTGTCCGCCGATTACTGCCACTGCCGTGTTGTCTGCCATCTCGGGATTTTCCCTCACCATCAGTTGGCAGGCATCGGCAAGATACTGCATTCCCTTATATGGATTGTCGGCATACTGCGACACGAAGAGTATCAGTCTGCGGTCTGTTGGCAACTGCAGTGCTGCCCTGGCCGCCGACTTGTCGCCGGCGGAGTAGATGCGGGTGTCAATGGCGTTGGGGATACTGACAATCTTCTGTCCTTTCAGCAGACCGCTCTTCCTGGCTTCGCCGGCAAGCCATTCGCTGCAGGCGACAAACGTTATGTGCCGGCCATTGAGCATGCGGCTCTTGCGCTGCCATGTCTTGTTGGCCATGTCGGTCGGAGAATTATAGGGAAGTCGCGGACAGCATTGGCACATCGTCTCAAAGCGACGGCAGTCGAACGTGATGTGGCAGATGCCAGTGGCGGGCCATGCGTCGTGCATCGTCCAGACAACGCGCTTGCCGCTGTCGAGAATTTTGCGTATGCTTTTCAGAGAGAGCATACCCTGATTTACCCAGTGAAGATGGATGATGTCGGCTTCCTTGAACTCACGAAGCCTTGTTATGTCAATGCCTGAATTTGCTATGTCCACATCGAAAACATGCTTATAGCGGAATAGCATCCTAAACCAGATTACAAGACGTTCCCAGAGAAAGTGCCGCTGAAGGAGCCACGTTTGTGGCAGTGAGATAATGTTCGGATCGTCGCTCTGTTTGTCGCGCACCAGCATCCTTGCCTTCACGCCGTTGTTGTTGAGGGCGCGCATCAGTCGGCGGGCTGCCACGGCAGCGCCACCGCTACACTCGCTGGTGTTGACAATAAGTACTCGCATCAGTATCCTTAAGTCTTATCTCTCACCTCTTGCTTCTTGCTACTCACCTCTCACCCCTTGCTACTCACCTCTGCGGCAAGTACCCCCGATGGGAATCGAACCCATATTTCAGCTTTAGGAGAGCCGTGTTCTATCCATTGAACTACAAGGGCGCAGCGTGCCGGAAGCGGATGCAAAGTTAGTAATTATTTCATAAAAAAGAGAAAAAAGGCTTTTCTATTACCACTTTTCCATAAAAAAAAGATGGCGAATTCTGTGGAAATACGTAATTTTGCACCACCTTATGTATTAATTAATAAGGTGTAACAAACCGACAATCACTTACGACACATGAAAATTCCCGTAGTCAATCGCGGACATCAGCCACTACCTTTTTATGCAACATCACAGAGTGCAGGGCTCGACTTGCGAGCCAACCTCGACGAGCCTGTAACCATACAGCCCCTGCAGCGGCGGCTTATACCGACAGGTCTGCACATAGCGCTGCCCGAGGGTTACGAGGCACAGGTGCGGCCGCGCAGCGGACTAGCGCTGAAGCACGGCATAACGGTGCTCAACTCGCCAGGCACCATCGATGCCGACTATCGTGGCGAAATCGGCGTGGTGCTTGTCAATCTTTCCGACATGCCCTTTACCGTCAACGACGGCGAGCGCATAGCGCAGATGGTGATAGCGCGATATGAGCAGGCTGAGTTGCAACTTGTAGAGCAACTCGACGCTACGGAGCGCGGCGAAGGGGGATATGGGCATACGGGAGTATGATATCTTCCGATTAACGGATTAAACAGAAAACGAGACCAAGAGGATGTACAGGCTGGTGACATTCATAATGACGATTTGCGCATGGCTGCTTGCTGTGGGGCAACCGCCGCCCGACAAGCAACAGCCGCTGCTCGACGTGGCGCAGATGTCAGTGGCCGAGCGCTACAACTCTTTCTTCCTTGAGGCCATCTGCCAGCGGTTGAAGGGAAACCATGATGCAGCCTTCGACCTTCTGCAGCACTGCATAGACATCGACTCCACACGTTCCGAGGCATGGTATTATTATGCGCAGTATCAGGCAGCGCTGAAAGAGAAATCAAAGGCAATAGCCAGCAATGAGCGCACAGTGCAACTGGAACCCTCAAATGCCACTTATCAGGAGACACTTGCCAATACCTACATCGAAGCACGCATGTACGACAAGGCTATTGACGTGTTGGAAAAATTCTACGAGCATCACCACGACCGTGAAGACGTGCTCAGCACTCTCGTTGGCCTTTATGAGGAACAGCGCCGCTACGAAGAGGCTATCTCCGCGCTCAACAAACTGGAGATAATCGAGGGCAAGAGCGAGCAGATATCGTTTGCCAAGAGCCGTTTCTACAGCGAACTTGGCAACGAAGAGGCTTCCATTGCAGAGATGAAGGCTCTGGCCGACGAGCACCCCAGCGATGCCAACTACCGCAGGCAGTATGCGCGAACGCTATACAACAACGGCCGAGAGGCACAGGCCCTTGAGGTTTACAGACAAATCCTTGCCGACGAGCCAAACCATTCTGCAAGTTTGTCGGACATGCTCGACCACGAGCGAATACAGGGAAACGACAGCGTGGCAACGCAGATGCTCCACAAACTATTGCTTAGTCCGACCACTACAGAGCCTGATCGCATCACTATTATGCGCAGAGAGATTGACAGATCAGAAAATCTCTCTGCCGATTCCACCGAAATACTGAAACTATTTGACCTCCTGCTGCAGCAAAAGCAGCACGACGGCGATATGACCATGCTTTGTGCGGCGTATATGACGCTTAAGAAGATGCCCACCGACACCATCGACGTGATGCTGCGCCGCGCGCTGCAACTCTCGCCCGACAATACAGCCGCCAGACTGCAACTGATGAGCGACGCATGGACGGCTGGCGACATGCCTGCAGTGATCAGTATCTGTCATGGAGGCAGGCAGTATTCTCCCGACATGATGGCGTTCTATTACTATCAGGGTCTGGCCTATATAAGGCAGAACGACAGCGACAATGCACTTGATGCCTTCCGCAACGGCATTGGCGTGATAACCCAGGAGAGCGACCCTGAAATAGTAAGCGACTTCTACGCCACGATGGGCGATGTGCTCCACGAGAAAGGCAGGGAGAGCGAAGCCTTTGCAGCCTACGACTCCTGTCTGGTGTGGAAAGAGGACAATATCATGTGCCTCAACAACTATGCCTACTTCCTCAGCCTCAAAGGACAGCACCTTGACAAGGCTGAGCAGATGTCGGCCATCACGGTGAGGAAAGAACCGAAAAATCCGACGTATCTTGACACCTACGCATGGGTTCTCTTCAAGCAGAAACGCTATGCTGAGGCAAAGATATATATCGAGCAGACACTTCAGTGCGACACCGACACGTCGGCTGTGATGCTGGAGCATGCCGGCGACATATACTACTACTCCGGCGACGTGGACAAGGCTGTCGAACTGTGGCAGCAGGCACTGCGCCAGGCAGAGGAAAAATCTGCCGACAGTTTGCCGGCAGATGACAGGCAGGCTATACTGCGCCGAAAGATAAAACATAAAAAATACTATAAGGAATGAAATCAGTTATTCGTATTGCTACCCTTGCGCTGCCTCTTCTGCTGGCAGCCTGTGGCACCCAGAAAAAGGCCGTCACCGAGACGCCGAAGGATGCTGCACAAGTGATGAAACAGCAGGAATTCCTGCAGAAAGTGACAGACAACGCACAGTATGCCAAGTTTATCACGTCGAAGGTGCGCCTGTCTATCGAGATGGGCAATCAGAAACTCTCGTTGACAGGCAACCTTAGGATGAAGCGCGACGACGTGATACGTCTGCAACTCATGGCTTTCGGATTTGTTGAGGCTGGCCGTCTGGAGTTCACCAAAGACTACGTGCTCATCATGGACCGCATCAACAAGCAGTTCCTCAAGGCTGACTATAACCAACTGGAATTCCTCAGAAACAGCGGCCTCAACTTCTATTCGCTGCAGTCGCTCTTCTGGAACGAACTCTTCCAGCCCGGCAAGGCACGCATCTCCGACGAACTCCTGAAGAACTATGAGACAAACATGATGGGCGACGATGCCGTTATCTCGATGGAAGACGGCAAACTGTCGTACCGCTGGCTTGCCGACAAGGAAGGTGCACAAATCAAGATGACCAACATCAAGTATACCGACCGCATACGTGGCGACTACCAGTTGAACTGGGATTACGAAGACTTCAAGCGCAACGGCAAACAACTCTTCCCCCACAACCACAAAATCATGTTCCGCACTCCAGACCGCGAGGTGAAACTCGGCATGATGCTTAACTACATGGGCAGCGACGATGACTGGGAGACGCGCACCACTGTATCGGGCAAATACCGCGAGGTGACGGTCGACGAAATACTTCGCCGGTTCATGTCGCTCTAATTCGCGTAGCCGATGAAGCGCATCCTTGCACTCAGTGCCCTGCTCGTATTCTTCCTTTTGGCTCCGCAGGCTCAGCAGAAGCGTGCCGCCACGACCAAGGGGAAGACTACTGCCGTGCAGCGTAAGACGCAGCAGAGCAAACCTGTTGCCAAGAAGCCTGCAGCGAAGACCGCCAAGGGTAAGACGTCTGCCGGTCAGAAGCAGCCTGCTACGGTGCAGAGTCTGCAAAGCCAGCGCCAGCAGATACAGCAGCAGATAAAGGCACAGGAGAAGCGGCTGCGCACCAATGAGCGCGACGTGAAGAAAGGGCTCGAAAACCTGATGATGCTCAACAACGAGATAGCCGTAAAGCGTCGCACGATAGACACCATACGCAAGAGTCTCGAAGAAATAGAGACAGAGATAAACATGCTCAACGCGCAACTCGAGCAGTTGCAGCGCGAACTGGAAGACCGTAAGCAGAAATACGTCAAGTCGATGCGCTATATGCATCGCAACCACTCGGTACAGAGCCAGATGATGTTTGTCTTCAGCGCTTCCAACTTCTCGCAGATGTTTCGCAGGATGCGCTTCATGCGCGAATACGCCTCATATCAGCGCACGCAGGGTGAGGACGTAAAGGTGAAGCAGGCCGAGGTGTCTGCAAAACAGATGGAGATGGAGGCCGTGCGCGACCATAAAAGCACATTGCTGGCCCGGGGCGAACAGGAGCAGCGCTCGCTGGAGGGAAAGCAGACCGAGCAGAAGCAGGCTGTGACGAGCCTGCAGAAACAGCAGCGCCAGATACAGAGCATAATAGCGCAGCAGCGTAAGAAGGACGCGGCGCTCAACGCACAAATCGACCGACTCATTGCCGAAGAGGTGGCCCGTCAGAAGGCACGTGCCGCTGCCGAGGCCAAGCGTAAGGCCGAAGAGGCGCGCCGTCGCGCTGCCGAACTGGTCCGCAAGAACGCTGCAGGCAGCGAGAAGAGCAAGACGGGCGAAGTGGCAGAGACGACAAAGAAAGGTGCTGCGCGAAAAGAGGCAGAGGCCGCGGCCGCCGAGCCCGACTACAGCATGAATAGCGACGACCGTCGCATCAGTGGCAACTTTGAGAGCAATCGTGGCCGGCTGCCTATGCCAATCACCGGACCGTATCGCGTGGTAAGCCATTTCGGCCAGTACACTGTTGAGGGCCTTACTGACGTCACTCTCGACAACAAGGGCATTAACATCAAAGGCCAGCCGGGCTGTCAGGCACGCAGTATCTTCGACGGAGAGGTGAGCGCCGTGTTCAGTTTCGGCGGTACCATGGTTGTCATGGTTCGCCACGGAAGTTACATCTCAGTCTACTGCAATCTCGCGTCGGTTGGCGTTCACCGTGGGCAGAAGGTGAGCACGCGACAGGTGCTGGGGCGTGTGGGGCAGGACGACATACTGCAGTTCCAACTGCGGCGCGAGACGGCAAAACTCAATCCGGAGTCGTGGCTTGGCCGATAGCGGTGCTTTACGAGCGGCATAGCGCCGCCTGATGCATATATAATAAAATAAGGTACGCGTGCGCGCGTACCTTATTCTATTTATCATACCTACGGGGCCGTAGGCTCTTTGCTTGCTTACTGCAGGGCAGCCTTCAGGGCTTCGATGCGCTTGTTGAGAGCCTCGGTAGCCTTGTTGAGGGTTTCCTCGCGGTCCTTGATGATGTTGCCGTTCTCCTTCAGGATCTTCTTCTTGTCCTTCTTGCTCATTGCAGCGTCGTTCTCAGCGTCGGCAACGGCTTTCTTGGCAGCGTCAAGTTCGTTGATCTTGGTTGCGATGGGGTTGATCGTGTTTTTGACGCCGTAGCCAGCATAGACTTCCTGGATCTGGATGTTCTCGCACTTGTAGGTTGCCTTGCCTTTCTGGCAGTCAACGGTGATAGTGAAGACGAGGTTCTCAAAGAACTGACCGGCAAACGGGTTGTAACTCGACTTGGTGTTGAGGGTTACGGTAGCACCAAACGACTTGCCTGCATTGTCGGTGGTAGGAACAATCTGTGTGAAGCCCTGCGAGTTGAGCCATCCCTTGGCTGCGGTATAGGCATCGGCAGGAGCCTTGCTTGTAGCCACTTCACCTGCTACGGTGCATGTGCCGTTTTCTACTACGAAATCATGAGCAAAAGCAACGGTGCTAAGAGCAGCCATTGCCACCATAACTAGAATTTTCTTCATAATCTTGTTGTGTTGTTAAGTTAATAATAATGTTGTTGAACATTGCAAAGGTAAGTAATTTTTGGAGAGATGCAATTTTTTTTACATTTTTTCTTTCCTTTTGTGTGATGCCCTACTTGTGCTTCTTGTAGTAGGCGATGGCACGGCGCACATTCTCCTTTATGGCGTTTGATGTGAATGTAGCCCCAGTTGCGGCATCGACTTCCGGCGCGTTGCCTTTCTTCACGTTGGCACCCTCATACTGCTGCAGCATTGATTTTTTCACCATTGCAACATATTTTGGGCCTTCGTGGCTCTTCAGCACCACAACCTTCACTATCTTGTTCTTCTTGATGTACACCTCTACGGGCGTAGGGCCGTTGTAGCCGTCCACTTCTGGAGCCAGCGTAGCGGTATTGACCACGTAGGTGCCGTCGCTTTCGCGTCGCATCACGTCATCTGCCATGATGCTTGCAAAGGTGCACACCATAATGGCAAGTGCTATAAGTCTTTTCATGTTGGCTTGTTGTTTTATTCTTCTGGCGAAAATTCGTCTTTTCCTACACCACAGATGGGGCATACCCAGTCGTCGGGAATATCCTCGAATGCTGTTCCTGGCTGTATGCCGCTGTCGGGATCGCCCACTTCTGGGTCGTACACGTATCCGCACGTGTCGCAAATGTACTTCTTCATAGTCTTTCTGTTTTTAAATGGTTCCTAAAATTTTGTCTATACGCTCCACGATGGTCTCGGGGGCTATGTTGTTCATGCAGGCGTAGTCGCCTCGCATGCATGGTTTCTGTCCAAAGATGCTGCATGGGCGGCAGTCCATCTGCAGTTGCACGGCATTGTCGGTGGATTGCTTCCATCCCATGAAACCAGCCAGCGGATGGGTGGCTCCCCACACGCTAACCACCGGTGTTGCGGTGAGCGATGCCAGATGCATGTTGGCAGAGTCCATGGAAAGCATCACGTCGAGATGGCTCATCACGATGAGTTCCTGCTTCATGTTTTCTACATGCCTGCTAACGGCAATGCATTGGGCATAGCGCACGCACCAGCGTTCAAACCACTCGTCTTCGTCGGCTCCGCGGCCAAAGAGCATTATCCTCGCCTGTGGCCGGCGCTCGACAAGCATGCTAATCACGTGCTCCATGAGTTTCGGAGGATAGACCTTGCCCTTGTGGGCTGCAAAAGGTGCTATGCCTATCCACTTCTCGCCAGTTTCCTTGGTGTTCAAGGTTGGCAGTAGGCTCAGGTCGCCTCCCTCTGGTGGGAAAATAGACGTGAACTTTATGTCTACAGGGTATCCCAGGCGTGCCAGCACGTCGGCATAGTTCTCGAAGGGTGTTGGCTGTTGTATCAACTGCTTCCCCGTGGCGGCGACAAGTCGGCGGCGTCCGCGGCGATGCTTGTTGATATGCTCTACGCGACAGTTGCTGAGATTGAAGCGCAGCCGCAGAAATTCGGAGCGCAGCACGCTGTGCATGTCGGCAATGGCAGTAAACTGCTTGGCCGTAAGTCGGCGGTAGAGTGAGTTCAGACCTTTTATGCCGCGGTATTCTCCCTTCAGGTCGGCCTCCATGAAACTCACGTTGGGTGCCAGGTCGGTGAAGAGCGCCTTTGCAAATGCACGGCTAAGCACAGTGATGCGAACATCGGGGTATTGGCGTGCCAACTGCCATACTGCCGGCACGAGCATAGCCACGTCGCCCATAGCCGAAAAGCGTATTATCAGGATATGCTCTCTCTTCACGTCAGGTCAGTAGCGGGGAGTCAACGTTGGAGGCGTGTTGCGCCTATCAGTTCTTCTTGTAGAGAATGGGGTTTGTCGCAGGGTCGTTGTACATCTTCATCTGGCGGTAGACCTTCATGTATTTTCTTCCCTCGGCAATGTCGTCCAGAAGTTGGTCGATAGCGGTAGAGAGGTCTAACTGCTGTTCCAGCAGAACGTCGAGTTTTGCCTGGCAGCGTGCCACGTGTGCCTCGTCGGCATCCTTGCGCTCCACCTGTTCGCGCATGTGCCATATCTTCAGCGCCAGGATGCTCAGGCGGTCTACAGCCCATGCCGGGCTTTCCGTATTGAGCCTTGCGTCTTTCTGCACAGCCACGTCCTGATAGAGACGGCGGAAGTAGGTGTCTATTTCTTCCACGAGGTCGGTGCGGTCTTGGTTGGAGCGGTCTATGCGACGCTTCAGGGCCAGCGCATCGGTGGGGTCGATGTGCGGGTCGCGTATGATATCCTCGAGATGCCACTGCACGGTGTCTATCCAGCATTTCATATAGAGGTCGTATTCTATTGTGTCGCGCTCGTATGGATTATGGATTGGGGTGTCTACGTCGTCTTTCAGGTGATAGTCTCTGATAGCCTGAAGGAAAACGGTGTTGGCTTTTTCAGTAAATGTCATAGTGATATAAAAGCATATTTAATGGGACAAAGATACGATTTAGCGGGCGCAAAACAAAATTTTTAAATACTTTTCTGCTGTTTTAATTTTTGCCAGCGCTGTTTTAATTTTCGCCACAGCTGTTTTAATTTT
>CALFIY010000034.1 GCA_937877595.1 uncultured Prevotella sp. | reverse complement strand
TGAACGTGTCGATTCGTTCTGCCAAAGGACGCACACCTCGTTCCAATCCCTCCTTCTCGTAATCGTTCAAGGTGTATTGGATATAGCAACCGATATTCCGTTCTTTCAGATAATCGAGATGCTGCAATAGTGGACGAGGATTTTTCGACCAAAACACAACGAAACGGGTGTTCTTATATGAAACATATCCCTTCACCCCATTGAACGGATTCGTCCAGGCCGAATAGCCCACCTTCAGCCGATGGAAAAACCAATCGGCATAGAAGGCCGGAATATCCGTACTCCTGCTCGCAGAGACTATAATTGGAGCCTGCGCATCTACAGTTTCCCCATTCTCGCGTTGAATCTGAATCTTCTGCCATTGTGCCATACTCTATTCCCAATTATACTACAACCCAATCAGTGGCTTAATCATATTTAGTAGGTATTCCCCACGACGTATCTCTGTATCTTTTTCTTCTTGTGAAGCAAAAGGACAACTCTCGATATTGCGTTTTGTACCAGCAAACATATAATCTACCATGTCGCGAGTTTGCTCCTTGGTGACGAACCTGCCACCAAACAAAGCATCCATAAATTGTGCGGCACCATTTAAATGTCCCGCCATCTCTACATTGTATTGCATTACTTTCTTCTCGTCAATCATAATTCTAAGTTTTAGATGTCTCTAAGTCAATTTTGGCAACTTTAGTATGCAAAGATAGGAGATTATCTGGGTCATACATCAAAACTGCAACATTGCCATGCAAAGATGTCAAATTTATACTGTTGTCGCTGCAACGTTGCCGAGGGAGATGGTAATCACTTCTTGTCATACTTCACAATGGGGATGTCCTCACATTCACAACCGCAGTTGGATTTCCTGATGAGTGATAGAGTACTCAGCCATGAGTTTCTTCATGTCTCTGATCTCGCTCTCCTCGATGATGTTATCAGCCTTGATCATGTCGCTGATAATGCGAGCAATTGCCGTTCTCTGTTCTCGCGTCATATCTCTATGTTTTAGGTGTCCTTGTACTGTATTGTCAATTCCTGACCACAAAGATGCGAATAATTTTCTAATGAGATGCACAATTACTAAAAAAGTTGCTTCCACAAGGCTTGCGAAAGGCCATTTTGTTTGGATAAATCCAGAAAATCTTTGTGTTCCTGTGCTTCTGGGGCAGCATCTTGTTTGGGCATCTCGTAATGTGTTGACGGTTGTCGGTTATATGCTTCCGCTTGTTGCGCCTTCTCCGCATCAAGGTCGAAGACTCCGAAAACTTTCTCAATAATTTCGCCCGTATCGCACAAAATACAAAGAAATACACTACCCTTGTGCACGTCAAGGCCACATGCTGTTCTCGTAAACCTACGAATTTAAAGGGTTAATATTGACAACCCAAATATAAAAAAAATGTGACTTAGAGCACGTAAAAGGTAGGAATATAGCGTATGGAGGCCTTGATTTCTAACTTTTCGGGGCAATTTGTTTCAGTTTTTTATCTCAACTGGCTTATAATTTCGGAAATTATATATAAATTTGCAGCGATTGCTACTAAGACATCCGTCTACTTACTGACATAAAATATAAATAACACATAATACTTATACAATTATGCAAAACCAAAGACTGCTTAAAACTGCACTGCTCACGCTCATGCTATTGACGACTGCCATGACAGTCAGCGCACAGAGCACAGTACTGACCGAGGACTTCTCTGGCGAAAGTAACATCTTCGGAGCCACGACGGCGACATCCATCACTGCCGGCACGCCATGTGTATACAACTCAAATCTGGCCGGCTTCGGCCCCGTGCTGGCTATATGCAACGCCACTGCCGAAGGTACCATCAGCACCGAAGGACATCCCGTGGCCGTAGGCGACGGCATGGTGACAGCCGAATGGGATGCCCTGCACGGCTACTATTCCAGCGGCAAAACCACTACCGTGACGCTGCTCAACAGTGACGGCAAGACCATCGCCAGTTATGTGTACAATCCCAAGGACTGCAAGGTGACACAGGTCACTATAGGCGAGCAAGACGTTCCTAGTTTCGAGGCTTTCGGCCTGCAGGTTAACAACGGCTTCGGCGGCAATGGCAAGCCATACACGGCCACCGGCAATCCCCACATATCTGTCACCATCACGGCACGCGGCGGTGTGACGATGCTGTTCAGCAAGGGCACAACGGAGGTAAAGACTATAATGGGATCTGTGGGCGGTCTGACCAAGGACATAGCAAAACTTAAGATTGAATCAACCGTCGACAATACCGACCGCTGCTATGCCATCGACAACATAAAAGTAAGCACCGACGTCATGGAGCAAGACCCCAACTACGTAGAAGGCATAGCCAGTGTAGTGCTCACAGGCGCTGAGAGGCTGACCTTTGGCCCGTCGCCCGACGAGGCATTTTCCAATCCATACACTGTCAACATTACCGGCACAGACGGCACAACGATTACCGAGGAGACGATAAGCGACAAGGTGACCGACTTCAACGTTGTATGGGACATCGAAGGCTTCAAGACGCAGAACGACACAGAGGGACAGTACTGCGACTCCTACGGTGCCTTCTCGGTGAACAACAGCGGCGAGGTAGCCACTACCTTCGACCTGCGCGATGTTCCTATGAACTTCTTCGGACGCCTGTCTGCCACCGTCACCTACAACGGCGAGACATATAAGGCCGAAAAATATGTTGTGGCACAGGGCAACCTGTCGACACCCGTCGGCTACATCCTGCCGTTGGGCGGCTATCCTTCAAAAATCTCTGACTATCCCGATGCTCTGCTAGGCTACAAACTCACAGAAGAAACCTATGGCAGTGCCAGCGACCTGATTGTGGGCGGATGGTGTGTTGCAGGCAGCGATTCGCACAACGCACAGTTGCTTGGCGACAGCAATGGCACGAAATACGTACGATTGACAGCCGCTACGGTCAAGAAGTCGCACGTTATGACACAGACGATTGACATGCCTGCAGGACAACTCGTCTTCAAGACACGGTTGCGCTTCAACAATGCAGGAGCAGTGGTGACGCTGACTGGCGGCTACCCGTTCTGGTCGTCGAGCAGATACACTTGTCCCGTAAGCCTCAACTACAGCGGCTCTACTATCACGCTCAACGGTACCACACTGACCAGCGGCGACAGCGATGCGCAGTTTACCAGCGGAACATGGTATGACGTGGTCATTTCTGCCGACAAGGGCAGCGAACGCTGCTATGCCCTCGTGTACAGAACCGACGGCCAACTCCTTGCCACCAGCGGAGTGCTGCCGTGGGCAGAGACCTCAAGTCCCAACTACTTCAGCATAGGCATGGGCAACAGCAATACTGGTTCGGTCGACATGGCGACATACGAAGCATTCTCGCCACAGCCTGCTACCGACAGTTACTCACTGACTGCCGACAAGACCACATTGTCTATCCCCAACAAGGAGTCGGCTGTGCTCATCGCATCGGTCAGCGATTCCAACGGATATGCCATCATCGGCCAGGCCACATGGAGCGTACTGGAGGAAGATATGCAGCAGTCGGTTGTCATCACCCCAGATGCCACCGACTCCCACAAGGCTACAGTCACACTGACCGAGACGGCAGAGGCAGGTACAGCCACTGTCCAGGTGAGCATTGGCGGCATGACGAAAACCATCGTCCTCAGTCTGACATCATCGGCTGAGAGCATCAGGTTTACACAGAGCACAACAAGCATCACAATACCTATGGATGCCGATGCTACCGCTACAGCCACATTTGCTGCTGCCCACATCGACGGCGAGGGCAACGAGTTTGACACCGCTGTTGCCTTGGCTGCCTACGCTAAGGACGGAGCCACACCACTTAGCGGAGTTGAAGGTATCAGTTTCGACAGCAATAGCAGGCTGCTCAGCGTCACGGCTGCAGCACAGCCTACACAGATCATCATACGTGCTACGTGTAACAACAGCGAAGGCAATATGTTGACAAAGGATGTGAAGGTAAACATCCACGGCATGAAGTTCGACTTCGGATTTGCCGACGATGATGCCGTAGCAGAGGGCTTTACCCTCGTTGGGCAGCAAACGTCGTACAACGATGTCAACGGCTATGGTCTGAAGAGCGGCTCGCCTGCAGCAGGCGGCACGCCATCGGCCACAAACGCCGCCAGCGATTATCTGGAAGGCGCCTTCCAGTTCGACTTCAATGTTCAGAAGGGATCATTCTACACCGTAGAGGTGACATATCAGGGCGTGCTCTCCACTGGCTACGTGAACAGCGATCTTGCAGGCTATGAACTGGACAGCAGCAGCGAGATGACGACACAGAGTTTCACCATACCTGCCACGCTCGATGTCATAGACCTGCACATTGCCGCATCCGATGCCACCAGCGTGGCCCGCATTGCACAGATTACCGTCACCAAGCAGGCACAGCGGCAGAAGCGCGGCAAGCGTGTGGTGCACCACATAGGCGACTCGACATCGGCCAACAACGGCTCGTGGGCATACACCCTGAACAAAACTCAGGGCAACTATCCAGAATTGGCCGAACTGTGTGACTTCCAGAACAACGGGGCCGGCGGACGCAATCTCAGCACTTACTACACACAGGGCAAACTGGCCAGCGTTCTGCGCGACATATATCCTGGCGACGTGGTAATGTTTGGTAACAACGGCACAAATGGCATGGGCAACAGTTTCGAGGCCGACGTTGACTATTATCTGGACGCTGCCGAGGCACTGGGAGCACAGATTATCATCAACACATACACACCGCATGGAGCAGTGTCTAACTATGCCAGCGGCTACAACGCCACTACCCACACTTTCGACAGTTACCGCAAGGACAGTTATGACAACATCGTCAGAAAGGTTGCCGAACAGCGTGCACAAAGCGACGATGCCTACATCGGATTTGTCGAGATAGGCAAGAACGCCGATGCCATCTTCAATGCCTACACAGCCGACTATGCCGCCAACGGATATGCCACTGCCGACGCCGCAGCACAAGCCATCATACAATGCTTCACCGACCACAACCATTACAGCAACGGCTCGCTGGCATGCAAACTGATGCTCGAAGGCTATTCTACCACCACGACACCTGGCATCGTAGCACAACTGGTGACTCTACTCGGCGAGAAAGACCCGACAGCAATCGTTCTCCCCACCGTCAATACTGCACAGCCCAAAGCCACTGAGATATACAATCTAAGCGGACAACGTCTCGGCACTTCAGCGCTCTCTCAGCGCCACGGGCTGCTCATCGTTGGAGGCAAGAAAGTCTTTGTGAAATGACTGTAGACTGCTGAGTTGAAAATTATGAATTATGAATTGTGAAATATGAATTATAAATTGTTTTCAGCCGTCCTGTTTCTTGCCACAGCGACAGCCCACGCACAGAAGTTTGCACAGGAGAATGGCAATGCGCGCAAGACTTTCGTACAGGTCGTGGCCACTCCCAACCATCCTGACAGCCATTATGCCACAGGGCAGACAGCCAAGTTGAGCATAAGGGCAATGGAGGGCGGAGTACCGCTTAAAGGCACAAAAGTGTACTATAAAGTGGGACCTGAGATGCTACTTCCCGAGGGACGCGACTCCGTAGTCTTCAACAACGGTGAGGCCATCATCCCCATGGGCACGATGGCCGAGCCAGGCTTTCTGGCATGCAAGTACGAGTTTGTCGCTGCCGACGGAAAGAAATACAGCGACCTCGTGAAACTGGCCTTCTCGCCCGAAGACATACAGCCGTATACCACAATGCCCAAGGACTTCGACCAGTTCTGGCAGCAGGCACTTAAGGATGCACGCAAGGTTAGTCTGGAACCACAGTACTTCGACGTGCCCGATGCCACCAACGACAAGTTTGTGACCCGTCTGGTGCGCCTGCATGTCGGCAAGAACAAGTGGATGCAAGGCTATCTGACCATGCCTCGCGCCTCCAACCATTCACCACTCACCTCAAAGTTCCCTGTCGTGCTCTGCCCTCCCGGTGCTGGCAGCACTAAAATATTTCCTTCCGACTATTTTCCACAGGAAGGATGCATATATCTCAAGATAGAAATCCACGACAACGACCAGCGACTGCCTGACGACGAATACAATGCCATGCGGCACAAGAAGTGCGACGACTACATGCGCCGTGGCATGGAGTCGAAGGACACCTATTATTATAAAGATGTGTACGTGGGATGTGCGCGTGCCGTCGACTTCCTCTGCTCGCTTCCCGAATGGGACGGCAGGAACGTCGTCGTCACTGGCGGCTCACAGGGCGGCGCCCTTACCATCGTCACTGCAGTGCTCAACGACAAGGTCACCGCCTGCGCTCCGTTCTATCCTGCACTCTGCGACCTCACGGGGTTCCTGCACCATCGCGCAGGTGGATGGCCTAAGTTTTTCTCTGGCTACTACAAGGACGGACAGATAGACATCTCTCAGCGGCAAGCCGTGGAGACGCTGCAATACTTCGACGTGGTAAATTTCGCCCGGCGGCTCCGCGTACCCACCTTCATGTCGTGGGGATACAGCGACGACACATGCTCGCCGACATCGGTGTGGGCTGCATGGAATGTCATCACCGCACCTAAACAGTACGACATCACGCCCTCGAGCGGCCACTGGCGCTTTCCCAGCAGTCAGAAGAAGTGCATGGAGTGGATGCGACAGGAAATTGCGAAGACCGATCCGGCACGGCAGTCGCTCTGACAGTAGTTCGTCGCACCGCTTTGAAGACAGCCGGCAAACTTGGCATAGAGATGGGCATCTTCAACTGCCCCGACGGGCACAAAGAACAATGGAACCCGTGCTACACTCCGCAGGCACAATAATGCTGCCGGAAGTAGCAGACAATATTACTCAACTGAACACGAAAGATATGTCTATGGCATCACCGCATGCCATAGACATCAGTGTTTTTTCACGCCATAACGCTTTATAATAGGCTGCAGAAGCAGCACGCACAGCCATGGCCACGACTTGCTCAACAACCAGTAGAAGAGATTGTGTACACGGGCGGCTGGCGCACGCAGTATCTCGCTGAGCGTCATCGGATGCCACATCACGTCACGTATCTCGCGGTTGGTGAACGGTATGTCAAACGACTTTCTCCTGCCCAGCATTTCACAGGCAAACGAGCAGTCGAACATCATCAGATGCGCCATGCGCTTGGCATAGTATGGCTTGCCTTTCAGTTCGTCGCGCCTCTTTTTCCGATCTATGGCATCAATGGCAAGCAGCAGTTGCTTGTGCGAGAGTTGCTTCTTTGGCTTGACGCGGTTGCTGAACGTGCGGTTGAAATATTGGTAAGTTACGTCGGGCAACAGCACGGCACGAGTGATATATGTAGGCAAGTCGATGGTGTAGGTGAAGTCCTCACCGTAGCCATGACCCACCGCAGTGACACGCAGCCCATTGCGACGCACCACCTCTAAGTTCATCAGGAAATTCCAGTTCATGCACTGCACACCCTCATAGTATACAAAACTGGCATATTCGTCAGGGGCGGTAAACAATCTCTTCGGATATGGGAACGGCTCACGTCCCACTATCTGTCCGTCGTGCTCATACACTCGTTCATAACTGCCATAGGCCACCTCCGCCTGGTACTCATTGATAGCCCTGTAGAGAAGTTCAATCGTTTCGGGGACTATGATGTCGTCGGCATCCATGGAGTAGAAATAGCGCCCTTTCGCCTCGTCCATCATGCGGTTACGGCCGGCGCCGATACCCATGTTGCGCTCCTGGCGCACTATGCGAATATCCTTACCACGAGGATGCTGCTGCTGAAGTTCCTTCACAATGTCGATAGATGAGTCCGTACCGCAGTCGTCGCAGATTAAAAACTCTATGCTGGGAAACGTCTGAGCCAAGGCCGACTCCAGCGAGCGACGTATGTACCTCTCCACATTATAGACCGGCATGCCTATTGTTACCAGATATTCTGCCATGATAGTTTATATATCCGTGCAAATATCGTAAACACTTCTGTCAATTCAAAATATTTTATAGAGTTTTTTAACATCATAAGAAAAAATACAAGAAAATGTTACAGTGTCCTCTTTTTTGCCTCATTTTTTTCTTCACTGCCGTTGCTTTTTTCACCACTGCTGTTTTAAATTTTGCCAGCGCTGTTTTTATTTTTGCCAGCGCTGTTGTAATTTTTGCCAGCGCTGTTGTAATTTTCGCCAGCGCTGTTGTAATTTTCAAAAACAAGGCTTTTAATTTTTTGTATAAGTCGCGTGGCATTGTTTGCCCGTAAATCGCGAACAGCATGAAATAGTTAACAATCACTTGTCCACGCAGCATTTTTATCATGCCGATGTTGTGCATTATGCGGTGCAAGGATACCTAAAAACACAAAGTATCAAAGAAAATAAGGAAAAAGTTTTAAAAATTGCTAAGAAAAAAGGCTATAACATTGAAGTTGATCAATTGCCGAAAGAACCGCTTAAACATTTTTATATGAATTACGCAACGCTATTGTATAGAAAATCTCAGATACTGTTTAAATAATTAGATTTTTTCAAAATCTGCCGCACCATGCTTACATAGCGGACAAATAAAATCAGGAGGTAAGTTTTCTCCTTCATATACATATCCGCAGATTTTACAGCGCCAGCCCTTTTTTTCTGTTGTTTGAGGTTTCGGTTTAATACTGTTTTGATAGTAATCATATGTAACAGTACGCGCTTCGGAAAGAATTTCTGCCGCTACAAGTTGTGCTATAAATAAAATGTGTGTTCCCAAGTCAAGCTCTTGTTTAACGTATGCTGACATATATGCATTTGCTGTTGTAAACGATGCAAAAATTGTTAATAATGATATTATCAGGTATCCTGGATAACCCATCATGGATTTAGCCGCTATAATCTGGGGAATTGGCGACTTCTCCAGTTCAAAACCATTGGAATATTTTGCTGCAGCCACCGAAAAGAAAGAATATATTGTAAATATCGTGACAAGACCAAATACCATTGCATTTGGAATGTTTTTATGAGGTTTTCTGTTTTCCTCAGCCATCGGACACGCAAATTCAAATCCAAGAAATAGCCAGATTGCACTTCCCGTAGCATTAAAAACAACACTCCAGTCACCATCCTTAACAATCTCGTTTTGTGTCATTTGCGGAACTGCCCCAAATATTTCTCCTGCGCCGAAATTACTTATCAGCGAAAATAATGCCAGTACAATCATCATAGTAATAGTT
>CALFIY010000033.1 GCA_937877595.1 uncultured Prevotella sp. | reverse complement strand
TGTGTATATCTTGCCGCCGGTGTGCTCCACGCGCAGTGTGAATGTCTGGGCTACCTGTTCCACCATTTCGTTGAGGTCGAGTTCCTTTTTCTTGAAGACGACGCTCTTCTTGTCGAACATCGACATCTGCAGCACCTTTTCCACGAGGAAGCGCAGGCGTTTCGACTCGTCGGCAACGACGGTGCCGAGGTGGCGTGTCATCTGCTCTGTCTTTGGCACCGAGTCGTCGTTCATCATCTGGGCAGCCAGGGAGATGGATGCGATTGGCGTCTTCAGTTCGTGGGTCATGTTGTTGATGAAGTCGTTCTTTATTTCCGTGTAGCGCTTCTGGCGGAAAATCACCACGATGGTGAAAATGAACGTTATGAGCAGAACGATGGTGAAGATGATGCTGGGAATCATAAAGCGCACTCCGGAGAAGATGTATGAACTCATCTCCGGGAAGTGGATTTTCACCACGCCCATCTTCGACTGTGGGTCGTTGCGGAAGAGCAGTTGCGAATAACTGTACTGCTCGCCCTCATCGCTGTAGTCAGGACAGCGGTATACCTCGCGGCCATCGGTGGTCGACACGGTGAAATGGTATGGAATGTTGATGCCGTTGTTCATCAGTTCGGCGCGCAGGTCCTGGTCGAGCATGCGGAAATTGACGCGCTCCTTCAGCGGCTTGTCGCTGGCCGTGTAGAGGATGTTGTAGACCACCTCGTCGAGCAGTGCCTTCTGGTAGACATAGCGCTGGCGCACTATCTCCTGCATGGTCTTTGCTGCCTCGGAGAGCGAACTCTTGTCCTTGCGGAGTATCATTGCCTTTGGCACCGAGGCCGGCTTTATCTCGAAGGTCTTCAGTTGGAAGGAGGAGTAGACAGTGCCGTCGTCGGCGGCAACGGAGAACTGGTGTGACTGGCGTATGGTGCCGTCCAGTCCGTCGACCATTATGGAGTCTTGCTGGAAAGCACGGCGCTCGGTCTCGTTGACGTCTTTTTCCAGATAGCGCAGTGTCTCGTTCATTTCGAGATTGCGCGAGGCTTGGTACAGCGAGCGGTTGACGCTCTCGTCAAACTGTTCCTTCTTCATCTTCACCATCTCCTCAACATAGGAGAACTGAAGGAAGAGGAGGCCCAGAAACGAGAACCCCATTATAATTGCTATAGTCCAAATAGTAGACTTCTTCATAACGTCGGATTGCTTTCTTTTTCTGTGGCAAAGATAGTTAAACCGATGTTGTGAATAAGTGGGAGAAGTTAACGAATTGCGTTAATTTTAACGTTTTTAACTAAAAACGGGCAATTTAATTAGTGCAGGAAAATCTTTACGTCTATTCCTAATTGGAGCGGATTGCCTTGCTGGGCGAAGTAGAGCGTTTCGCCAGCCATGCGACTTTCGGTGGTAAAAGTGTTGTAGCGCCTGTCGGTGAGGTTGCGACCCCAGAGGCGCAGCGTAACTTTTCCGAAATTGGCGTCGGCGTGTGCGCCGAGCAGGGTATACAGTTTCTGGGAATATTCGTTGTCGTTGTCCCAGTAGGTCTTGCCGCGCATGGTGATGTTGGCTCCCAGGGTGATGCTGTGCAGAAGCGAACTGCTGAAGTCTATGCGATAGTCGGCTGTTGCGGCAGCGGTATGTTCGGGCACAAAGGGCACCCGCTTGTCCTTGTAGTCGACGGCCACCATGCCGTCGGCGCCGCTGATGCTGTCGATATATTCCTTGAAGACGGCGCGAGTGTAGCCATAGTTCACGACCCATGTGAGATGGTCTTCTATGGCGCTGCCGCGTAGCGCAGCCTCGATGCCGCAACTGTAACTCTTGCCTGCGTTGACCATCATGCGACCGAAACCGTAGTTGCCGGCCATGACGCTAAGTTGCTGGTTGCGTATCTGCATGTAGTAGCCGGAGAAGTCGAAGTGTACTTTGGAGTCGAATAGGTTGAAGTGGCCGCCAAACTCGTAGTTCCAACTTTCCTCTGGCTTGAAACTGATTGTCTCGCGCATGTTGGCATAGTCGAGTGGTGTGTGCTGAATCTCCATGTTGCCGCGTGCCGACTGCGCCACGCCCTGCAGTTCGGCCTGCAGAATGTCGCTGAACATCTGTATGTTGTAGCCTCCCGCGCGATAGCCTTTCGACACTATGGCGTAGACATTGCTGCCATAGTTGTCGACGCGATAGGTGAGGCCTGCCTTTGGCAGCCACTGGCGGAAGTTTGTCTTCTCCTTGTTTTCCAGTACAGAGCGGATATTGGCCTTCACGTTGACTCCCATCACGCTCTCGTCCATGTTGGCGGCACCCATCGTGCGATAGTCGATAGCCACGTGGGAGAAGTCGAAGCGCAGTCCGAGAGTGGCAGTGAGGCGCGAGGTGATGTCAATGTCCGACTGGTGGAAAATGCCATAGTTGTGGGTCGGGGTGCGGAACAGTCCTGGCACCGTCTCCATGTCCATGCGTATGTGGCAGCCTCCGGCGCGCTCTATCATTGCTGTTGCAGCCTCAAGCCCCATGCTTTGTGCCATTTTGTTTAGCATACCGTAGTAGGCATAGTCTTGTATGGTCTTCGACAGATAGTCGTTCATGGCTTTGTCGAAGTAGACGGGAGCATTGGTCTTCAGAGCCTGATAGGAGAAGAATGTGCCGCTGGTCCAGTGCCAAATGTCCTTGGTGGTGCCTTTCATGGTAAATTCCTGGGTGACAGCGTTTTGCAACTGCGCCTGTTCTAAGTGCATGTAGTCCTGAGGGCGGTAGTCGATGTCCATAAGCATGTCGTCTTTCATGTATTGCCATGAAGCCATATAGCCCAGTTCTGCCCATTTCGTGGAGTAGCCCAGAGCAAGACTTGTGGTCAGCATGTTGCGCTTGTAGTCGCCCTGGCGGTTAGAGTATGGATCGAGAGTGGTGCTTCCCTGCATTTCGCCGTAGGGAAAACCATTCTGCCGGGTGTACTGATAGTCTACGGTGAAGTCGAGGTGCAGCGGACTGGTGGGGCGCCATTGCAGTTGGGCACGTCCGCCAGCCTCGTCCGTCTTGTCGGCATGGCTGCCAATGGTGCTGTTGGTGAAGAAGCCTTTCTGACCTTGATAGAATGCTGCCACAGAGAAGCCCAACTTGTCGTTTACCTTATTGTAGTGGGCCACCTCAGCCTTGCGCTGCAGTGCAGTAGCGAGCGACAGCGTGATGTCGGTTCCCTGATAGGAGAGAGGCTGTCGGGTGTACATGCGCACCAGTCCGCCCTCGGTGTTCTGACCGTAGAGGGTGCCTTGAGGGCCACGCAGAATGTCTACACGCTCTATTCCATAGAGGTGGAAGTTGAACATCGACTTGCTTACAATGGGAATGTTATCCACATAAAGGCCTACGGATGGGCTGTTGACGCGCGAGCCGATACCGCGCACGTACATGGATGAGGTGTAGCGCGAGCCATAGGCTGGCATGGCGAATGTCGGCACGTAGGCCGACAGGCTCGGCAGGTCGTAGGTGCCAAGCAGGTTGATACTTTGGCCTGTCATCACTGTCGAACTGAGTGGCTGATGGCGCAGAAGTCCGCTTTCCTTTGGCTGTGCCACTACTACGACTTCGTCAAGGTCGACTACTCGCGACGTGTCGGTTGCGGCGATGTCTGCGATGACGGGTATTGCTTTGCCGGCCAGTGATGTTACTGCTGTCATGGCCAGCAATGCTGTTGTTAGAATGTATTTCATAATTTCTTTCCAATAATTTCTTTTCTTTCCATTTCTTTTGTGGCACAAAGGTACTAATAGTTTCCGTGATGGCAAATATAAACAGGTAGTAGTGCGAAAAACACTCGACAATCAATCGATTGCACTCGATGTTTTACGAATTTTAATATAAATTTTCTTTTGTGTGGGAGCACAATATTAAACGCCTCAAAATATTAGATAAAAATCTTTGCACGAAAGAAAAATAGTACTACCTTTGCAGCAGTTATCCTGAAAACAATCTTTTTACCTTAAGAGGACTAATACCTATTGAAGATAAGAAGCGGTCACCCGTGAGGGTCG
>CALFIY010000032.1 GCA_937877595.1 uncultured Prevotella sp. | reverse complement strand
TACACAATTATTTTCAAAAGACGAGCGAAAAGCGGGAAAAAGTTATGCAAAACGGGGCAAAGTCCCTTCCGTTCTTTATGTATTTTGGCGCAAAATTACTAAAAAAAGAGGAGAAATCCAAATAATTTTGTAACTTTGCCGTCGAAAACAGCGAAAGGCGACGGGTAGGCGACCGCAGGTCGGGAATGGATGCGCACGCTCACCCATTTCAAGAAAGGTTATAATGAAAAAATTCTGTCACTACATGTCTGAATACATGGGGCTGCTAGTCCTTGCAGCGGCATTCCTTACTTACTTGGGATATAGGCAGACTGCTTGAAAATTAGACTTTCTGGTATTCTTTTACAAGTTGCTCTACGCAACTCTCAACGCTATACCTCTGCTTGATTTCCTCACGCAGTTTTGGCTGGAGGTGGTCTGTCTGCAAAGCGCGCTCAACCGAGATGCCAATGTCGTCAACATCAAAGGGGTCTACCAGCCACGCTGTGCCTTCTTTGTAATACTCCTTCGGACCGCCAAGGCGTGTGATGACAATGTTGCAGCCATGCACTGCGGCTTCAAGGGCAACCAGTCCTACGCCCTCATTCAGGCTTGGCAGAGCAAATACCTTCGCGCGATTGTAAAGCGAACAGAGTTCATCGTCACTAACAAAACCTTTCAACTCAATATTAGGAGCGCCGGCTATCTGTGCTCTCAGTTGTTTTTCAGACGCTGCATTGCCTGGACTTCCAGCAAGCACCAGACGGAAACCGTATTTCTTGGCGGCAGCGATGAGACGACCAACGTTCTTACGCTCTTGAGTCATTGTACCTACAAACAGGCAGAAGGGTTCTTTCTCTATGCTTGCATCATAGCGGTCTTCACGATAAGACAGAGGCACTATCTTAATCTTGTCCGCTCCGATGCCATATTGACGTATATAGTCCGCTTCATATTGAGTACGTGCAAGGAAGAGTTTCACGTTATCCCTGTAACACCGGGCAGCATAATTCTGAGAAAACAAGCGCAGGCGCTCACAGCCTATATAAGAGAACAACCTATACTTCCACAAAGGAGTGTTTGAGTCGATTACTGGTGAGAACACCACGTTGGGATTCATGCCACAGCCCCAGTTAATCATCTCGTAGTTCCACAATCCGAAACCGAAGAAATGCACAATGTCATAAGTTTTCCATTGGTAACTTCCCCATGTACTGACTAAGTCAACTTGATGGCCTTGACGCTGTAATTCTTTGCACCATATTTCTGCCTGTTTCCGTGTCCCGTCGCCACTACCGTTATAGCAGGCATCAGGCTTCATTACATACGCTATTTTCATAAAAATTTCCTATGTTCTAACGGTCAAAATCAAAGCGTTAGCGATGCAAATATAATAACAAATTTTAATTCCAGCGTGTTTGCATTTAAAAAAACACAAACGCGGCATGGAAAATTCTCCTGTCCGTGAGGAACCCAAGTGGAAGGAACTGGAACTGAAATATAAGCCGAGGCCTGCAAACAAACGACTGAAAAATTCTTGAAAAACTTGCACGTTTCAATATAAATCAGCAACTTTGCGGACTGACAAGATAAAACTCATAACATGATGAACATTGGAGACAAGGCGCCCGAAATATTGGGCAAGGACGAACTTGGACGGGACATCCGCCTGAGTGACTACAAGGGGCGGAAACTGGTGCTGTATTTCTACCCTAAGGACAACACCAGCGGCTGTACGGCAGAGGCTTGCAGTCTGCGTGACCACCACGAGCAACTGCAGGCAGCAGGCTACGAGGTGGTTGGCGTAAGCAAGGACACGGCAGTGTCGCACCAGAAGTTCAAGGAGAAACACGCCCTGCCATTCCCCCTTATTGCCGATGTTGACCACACTCTCTTAGAGGCGATGGGAGCCTGGGGCGAGAAGAACATGTATGGCAAAAAGACGATGGGCACCATCCGCACCACCTTCGTCATCAACGAAGACGGCATCATCGAACAGATATTCTCCGGCAAACAGGTGAAGACCAAAGAGCATGCTGAGCAAATTCTAAACATATAACTTTGGAACGCGTGTTCAAAGAAACCTACGGCAAATGCTCGCCAAGAGGGAGTAACATTTCAACCAAACAAGGGTAACAAACTATGCAAGGTCAGCCGTAGAATTCCTTATACCATTCGGCAAAGGCGCGCAGCCCTTCGCGTAGCGTGATTTTCGGTGTGAAACCGAAGTCGTGCTCCAGCGCTGTAGCGTCGGCATACGTCACGGGCACGTCGCCAGGCTGCATCGGCACGAGTTGCTTATGCGCTTCGAAGTTGTAGCCGTCGGGCAACACTCCTGCACGCACCAGTTCTTCCTGTAGCGTCTGCACAAAATCGAGCAGGCTCTCCGGCTGTCCGCCACCGATGTTGTATACAGCATACGGCGGCTCAGGCAGGCCGTCGTCGCCTTTCCTCCTCGACGGCGCTCCCTGCATAACGCGCACGATGCCTTCAACGATGTCGTCGACAAAAGTGAAGTCGCGGCGGCAGTTTCCGTAGTTGAATATCTGGATGGTCTCGCCTTTCAGCAGTTTGTTGGTAAATCCGAAATATGCCATATCGGGACGTCCGGCAGGACCGTAAACGGTGAAGAAGCGCAGCCCAGTGGATGGAATATCATAGAGTTTTGAGTAGCAATGGGCCATCAGTTCGTTGCTCTTTTTTGTTGCAGCATAGAGAGAAACGGGATTGTCCACGCGGTCGTCAGTGCTGAACGGCACTTTCTTGTTGCCGCCGTACACCGAACTCGACGAGGCATAGACGAGATGCTCCACCGGGTGGTTGCGGCAGGCCTCAAGAATATTGTAGAAGCCAATGAGGTTTGACTGGATGTACGCGTCGGGATTGGTAATGGAATAGCGCACGCCAGCCTGTGCGGCAAGGTTAACCACCAAGTCAGGCTTGTACTGCTCGAAAATGCTGTCTATTACAGCCTTGTCGGCAATGTCGCCCTTGATGAAAGTCCAGTTCCCGTTGCTGAGGTTTTCTATTTCTTCCAGCCGGTATTCCTTGAGCGACACGTCGTAGTAGTCGTTCATGTTGTCAATGCCGATAATGGTGGCGTTTTTCACGTCTTTGAACAGCCGTTTCACCAGGTTTGAGCCGATGAAGCCTGCAGCACCTGTCACGAATATCGTTTTCCCGTCTAATTCTACTTTTTGCATATTCCTTATTTTTTATAATCTACGGTTAGAAATCCATTACCCAAATTTCTTTTGGGCTTCGTAATAGGTGTCGAGGCTGCCAATGTCGAAGCGGCCTGCCGACATGGTCCAGGCGTGCATGGTGGTATGCTCTACCATATAGTGGGCCAGATTGCCCGGCGCATCCTTGCCACATCCGTTTTCCACGGAATGGCGCACCAGTTCGATGTCTTTCTTCAGATATATATAGAATGGCGGCACAGCCCAGTGGCTCTTCGGCTGCTGCGGCTTCTCCTCCATTCCGAGAACGCGGAAGTGCTCATCCAGTTCCACGACGCCAGTGCGCTGCAGTTTCTCTATCGACGGCTGCTCGTGGCACATGATGCACGAGGTGCGCTTCTCGCGTGCGAAGTTGACAAACTCCTGGAAGGAGAAGAAAAGCAGATTGTCGGCAGCAACAACCAGAAGGTCGTCCGCTCCACCTAAATCATCCCCGTCCATAGAGGACTTCGCACGCTCATCAAGGATGTCGAGCGCGTATAGCAAGTCACACACAGCACCGAGGCGTGTCTCGTTGGTCTCTGTGCCATCGTCTACGATGGTGATGGGCTTGCTGTAGTTAGTACTGGCCTTCCATTGCTCAAAGATGGGTGCAAACTTATGGTTGGTGATGATGACATGCTCGCTGATGTCGTCAATGGTGTCGATATCGTCCAGCATCCTGCCCAGGATGGTGTTCTCTCCTATCTTCAGCAGTGGCTTTGGAAAGTTTTTTGTCAACTCTCCGAGGCGTGTCGCATATCCTGCTGCTATAACTATATTCTTCATCGTCTTTCCCTTTATAACCTACGGTCAGAATTCATCGGAAAATCCTGCTCAGTCTACAAATCTGGCGCCGTTGTCGGGACGCACCCAGAAGACCTGGAAAGTCTTCTCATATTCAGGGAACTGCTCTAAATATTTTGCAGTCAGTTCGGCCTGGATGGCATCCTTGCAGGCAGGATCGACGAGGGCTATGCAGGCTCCCTTGAAGCCTGCGCCTGAGAAGCGTCCGCCGTAGACGCCAGGCAGTGAGCGCATTATCTCGTAGATGGCAATCAACTCCGGCGAGCCACATTCGTAGTTGTGTATGCTGCTTTCACAAGAGTCGAAACTCAACTTGCCGAAGAGTTTCAGATTTCCCGTCTCCCATGCCGTGACTCCCTGTCGCACGCGACGATACTCGCTGTAGAAGTGTTCGGCCCGTCGGGCAAAGCGCGCCGGCATGGCAATGCGTGTCTTCTCGAACGTAGCCTTCGGTATCTCGCGAAGGAACGTCTTGTCGAAAGTCTTCAGAGGTTGGTCGGTATAGGCCAGCATGTTCCATGCTGCCGTCTTACACTCATACACGCGGAGGTTGTAGTCTGAATTTACCAGACTACGTGTCAGTCCGGAGAAGAAGATGCCTATCTCAAACTGCGGCATGTCGGGATGGCGCTTGATGATGCGCCACTCGTTGGAGTCGCAGTCGAGGAAGAGCAGGCCGTCTTTCTTGCCAAGAGCAATGCATGCCTGGTCGAGCAGGCCGTTGTTCAGTCCGATATATTCACGCTCTGCCTCCGAGGCAATCTTCACCACTTCAAACGGCTGCAGCGTTATGTCGTTGGCCTTAGCCAGTGCCATGACGTAGGCTATGAGCACGGCAGCACTCGACGACAGTCCGCCCACGGGCAGACTGCCTTGGATAATGCCCTCAATGCCTCTCGTCAGTTCGAAGCGCTTGCGCAGTGCATACTTGGCGCCGCTGGCATAGTCGCCCCAGTGGTGCTGACGCACCTGCGACGGTTTGTTGATTTCAAACTCCACGTCGCCCTCGAAGGTTAGCGAGGACAATTTCACCATGCTGTCTTCCCTCACGTCAAACCAGAGGTCGACGCCCTTGTCAATGGCAAATCCGGTGACTATACCGTGCTGGTGGTCGACGTGTGCGCCCAGCGGACATACCCGATAGGGCGAGAAAATATGATACTGATATTTCTTCATTGCGTTTACTTATTTCGGTGCAAAAGTACGATTAAGTGAGAGAAATGCAAAAGGAAAAACTTTGTTTTTTATTTTCATTTCCGAGCGCAAGTACCTTCGGCGAAGCCAAAGTACGATTAAGTGAGAGAAATGCAAAAGGAAAACCACGCTTTTTAAGGCTGTGGCAGAATTTAAAGCAGTGCCGGCAAAATTTACAGCAGTGTTGACGAAAA
>CALFIY010000031.1 GCA_937877595.1 uncultured Prevotella sp. | reverse complement strand
TGCTGGCTACTGTTTGTGCCGCAAAAGATGCAGTTCCCGGAACAGATTTCATGCCCTTGCAGGTAGACTACAAGGAGCAGTATGCCGCTGCAGGACGCTTCCCCGGCGGTTTCACAAAGCGCGAAGGCAAGCCTGGCGATAACGAGATTCTTACCAGCCGACTGGTGGACCGCGTTTTGCGCCCCCTTTTCCCAAGCAACTATCATGCCGAAGTGTTTGTAAATGTGATGCTGCTCAGTGCCGACGGCGTAGACCAGCCCGACGCTCTGGCAGGCTTTGCTGCCTCTGCAGCACTGGCATGCTCAGATATTCCTTTTGAGTGCCCAATCAGTGAAGTTCGCGTAGCACGCATCAATGGCGAATATGTCATCGATCCTACGTTTGAGCAGATGAAACTTGCCGACATGGATATCATGGTTGGCGCTTCTGCTGAGAATATTATGATGGTTGAAGGCGAAATGAAGGAAGTCAGCGAGCAAGATATGATCGGTGCGCTGAAAGCCGCCATGGCTGCTATCAAGCCTATGTGCGAACTGCAGAGCGAACTGTCGCGCGAACTGGGCAAGGACGTTAAGCGTGAGTACTGCCACGAGGTGAACGACGAGTCGCTTCGCCAGCAGATGAATGCAGAACTCTACAAGCCAGCCTACGACGTGACCAAGCAGGCTCTTGAGAAGCACGCACGCGCCGAGGCATTTGAAAAGATACTTGCCGACTTCAAGGAAAAGTTCTTCGCCGAGAACCCCGGCACCACGGAGTATGCCGTGAAAGCCGAGTATCCCGAACTTACACGCGACGACTACGAGGCTATGATGGAGCGCTACTACCACGACGTGGAGCGCGATGCCATGCGCCGCTGCATCCTCGACGAAGGCATTCGCCTCGACGGCCGCAAGACCGATGAGATACGCCCCATCTGGTGCGAGGTTAGCCCGCTGCCAATGCCTCACGGAAGCAGCATCTTCACCCGTGGCGAGACACAGAGTCTCACAACTGTCACGCTTGGAACGAAACTCGACGAGAAACTTGTCGACGATGTACTTGACCGTAGTTACATGCGCTTCCTTCTTCACTACAATTTCCCGCCATTCTGCACCGGCGAGGCCAAGGCTCAGCGCAGCGTAGGCCGTCGCGAGATTGGCCACGGCCATTTGGCATGGCGCGGACTGAAGGGTCAGATTCCCGAGGACTTCCCTTACACCGTGCGCGTGGTTAGCCAGATCATGGAGTCGAACGGTTCCAGTTCTATGGCCACTGTTTGCGCCGGCACGCTGGCCCTTATGGATGCCGGTGTTCCCATGAAGAAGCCTGTAAGCGGTATTGCCATGGGCCTGATTAAGAATCCCGGAGAAGACAAGTATGCTGTGCTCAGCGATATCCTTGGCGACGAGGACCACCTGGGCGATATGGACTTCAAGACAACCGGTACGCGCGACGGACTGACCGCCACGCAGATGGATATAAAGTGCGACGGACTGTCATTTGACATCCTGGAAAAGGCACTGATGCAGGCAAAGGCAGGTCGTGAGCATATTCTGAACTGCATCACCGACACCATCGCCGAGCCACGTCCTGAACTGAAGCCACACGTGCCACGCATCGAGGCCTTCGAGATTCCTAAGGAATTCATTGGTGCTGTGATAGGTCCTGGCGGCAAGATTATCCAGCAGATGCAGGAAGATACCGGTGCTACAATCACTATTGACGAAGCCGACGGCGTTGGCAAGGTACAGGTGAGCGGTCCTAACAAGGAGAGCATCGACGCTGCCGTTGCCAAGATACGCGCCATCGTTGCCATTCCCGAAATTGGCGAAGTCTACGAGGGCACCGTTCGCAGCATAATGCCTTACGGATGTTTCGTAGAGTTCATGCCTGGCAAGGACGGACTGCTCCACATCTCGGAGATAGACTGGAAGCGACTGGAGACAGTGGAAGAGGCTGGTATCAAAGAGGGTGACAAACTTCAGGTGAAACTGATAGAAATCGACCCGAAGACCGGCAAGTTCAAACTCTCACACCGCGTGCTTATCGAGAAGCCCGAGGGATACCAGGAGCGTCCTGCACGTCGTGAGCGCCCAGAGCGCCGCGAGCGACAGGACCGTCGTGAACGTCCGGAGCGCCGCGAGCGACAGGAGCGCCGCGAGCGTCCTCAGCGCAACGACGAGTACCATGAGCCGACAAACGAGCCAAAGGATTTTACCGACACGCTCGATAAGTTTGACTTCTAAACAGCCTCGCCGTCAGTAGGCCTACTGACGATGAAGGCCACGAACAAAGGAGGGGCGCACCTTGCAGCGGTGCGTTCCTCCTTTTCTTTTTCATGCCTTGCACACCGGGCAGGAGCATTTGCTGCTGTAATTTTTTTAAACGCTGTTTTTTCAAAAATTAAAACAGCTGTGGCGAAAATTAAAACAGCGCTGGCAAAAATTAAAACAG
>CALFIY010000030.1 GCA_937877595.1 uncultured Prevotella sp. | reverse complement strand
ATCTGTTCCGCCGACTGCACCGCGAGGGGCGTGCCCTGTTCTACTGGGACTTCGACCACTACTATACACACGGACATGAGGCAGGGCAGCACATCGTCAGGTACCGCGACACGTTTCCCAATGAACTTGACAACGGTAATGCCGATATCTACAGGATGTTCCAGGAGAAGAAAAAGATTTCGTTTCTTGCTGCTCCGACAGAAGACATTCAGGCACGCTATGTCAGCACATGGCTGAAAGAAAACGGACGCATTGACGACGGACGGCGCACTGCCATTCTGATGTGCGACGAGAAACTGCTGCCCACCGTAGTTCACTGTCTGCCTACAGAGGCCCAGCAGGTGAACATTACCACGGGCTATCCTCTTTCGCAAACTCCTGCCGCATCACTTGTTGCCCAACTGATGGCCCTGCAGACCATTGGCTTCCGTCCACGGTCGCTGCGCACACTACGCCGCCATCCATACGGCCAACTTATAAGCGACGAGATGCTACGCAGTTGCAAGCACGGCGACGTGGCTACTACGACTGCTACAATGCAATGGCTGGTAAGCCTGATTAGCAACGTGGCACAGTCTGTGGCTAAGTCAGGACATAAGGACGACCCGCTGGAAGGCGAGTCGCTTTTCCGCACATACACTCTCCTAAACCGCTTGTCGCAACTCGTGGAGAGCGGCGACCTGAACGTCGACCTGCTCACACTGCAGCGACTGCTTAACCAACTGATACAAAACACGTCGGTACCTTTCCATGGAGAGCCGGCTGAGGGAATACAGGTGATGGGACTGCTGGAGTCGCGCAACCTGGATTTCGATCACGTACTGCTGCTTTCATGTAATGACGGCAACATGCCACGCGGCACCAACAGCAGTTCGTTCATACCATACAGCCTGCGCCGCGCCTACGGATTGACGACAGCCGACCACAACAATTCACTCTATGCCTACCACTTCCTGCACCTGTTGCAGCGCGCCAGCGACGTAACGATAGTGTACAACAATACCGCTGACGAAAGCCATACTGGCGAAATGAGCCGCTTCATGCTGCAACTGCTCGTTGAGGGAGGTCACGACATTCAGCAAAAGACGCTACAGACAGGACAAGCCACTACAGCCATCACTGCTGCAGCGATAAGCAAAACACCCAGCGTGATGAGCGCACTGGCCGCACGCTTCGGCAAAGAGAGTTATAAGCAGGGAAGTGCCGTGATTTCGCCAACTGCGATAAATACCTACCGCAGTTGTCAACTGAAATTCTTCTACAACTACCTTGCCGGGCTCCGCGAAGAAGACGATGAGGAAGTCAACATTGACGACCGTCTGTTTGGTCTGATATTCCATGCCGCTGCACAGTACATTTATGAGCAGATGATGCTGTCAGGTAACCGCATAGAGCGACAGCAGATAGAAATGGCACTGCGCTCGAAAGTTCTCATAGAGCAGGCCGTAGACAGGGCATTCCATCAGGAAATGCCAGAACTGCGCGATTATAACGGACTGCAACTTATCAATCGCGAAGTAATCATCTACTACGTACGAAGACTGCTGGAACTCGACCTGCATCTCACGCCATTCACAATACTGCAACTGGAAACTCCCGTTGTCACAGATATTCACATCAACAACGGACATGTCGACCTGACTACAACTATTGGTGGCACCATCGACCGTCTGGACAGCGTCACAGATGCTGCGGGAGAGGAACGAATAAGGGTGATTGACTACAAAACAGGTGGCGGCGAAATGCAGATGTTGCCAGACATGGATGCCGTTTTCAGTTCTGACGACTACCATGCCGGCTACTATCTTCAGACAATGCTCTACAGCGGCATCGTAAGCGAAGACCAGAATTTAAATGCCCGTCATTTGCCCGTAAGTCCTGCTTTGCTTTTTATACAGCACGCCAGTACTGACGACTACGACCCTACGCTTCGCTTCAAGGACGAGCCAATCAGCGACGTAGCACCGTTTTTAGATGAACTTAAACAGAATATCAGCAAATGTCTTGACGAGATTTTCAATCCTGAAATTGACTTTTCTCCGACGGAAAACCTGAAAACCTGCCGGATATGTCCGTATGTTAAACTATGCGGAAGATAGTATAGGCTAAAACTCAAACAAATATCGGCAAGGAGCCGCTATCTGTTCTTGTTGTTCAGAAACCAGTCGTGAAGTATGCGTGTGTAGACAAAAAGCAACGCCACGGTTATGCCTACCGCCACGTAAAGCAGACGGGCAGGCTGCACGTAAAAGACAGCATATCCCACACCAATTCCCAATGACAGTCCCGACTCCCATGCAAGCAGGCAGGTGCTCTGCGATGTACCGCGCTGACAATGGCGGCTCATCTTAATAAAAAACAAAAGGAGACGCGAGGCTGTGATGCCAACGCCACAACCCATCAGCGGTGCAGCCACGACGTCTGTGGTATGAGCAGGCTGGCTGAGTATCACAAGAATTGCAGCCAAAAGCAATAAGAGTCCGCTCACCACTTCGCTCTTCAACTCTGCTTCACGAAAGACATAGCGCTGCGCCAACAGGGCGAGCAAAAAGCCTACCATCAGAAAACCATAGAACTGAGCGGACAACGGCAGCGAGAAAACCATTCCCGTCACCAAGCCCACCGCCAACAGGAACAGCCACAGAGGCCAACTTGAGAACAGCAGGAAACGGTCAGTGCTACACAGAGAGAAACGCTCGCTGGGAACACGGAACGGAAACTGCACGCCGCCTATCAGCAACAATGCTATGGCTATTGCTGCCAGTCCGGCAAGCAACATGGTGTGGAAGTCGGCATACATCAGAAACAAGATACCGATCAGCGGCCCCAACGAGAGGCCGAAGCGAGAGAACCACGAAGAACTGTGATTGGCCTCTGTGCGCTGGTATGACTCTGTAATGTCAATTATCAGTGTGCTGGCAAGCACCATCTGAGACAAGCCGAACGCGGCTCCCATGAAAAGCCTCACCGCAACAATGACCCAAGGCATGACAAACGTGCAGCGGCTCCTATCGGCATACCACAACACACCGAATGCAGCAGCAACTCCGACCACTGCCCACATACAGACGGCATTGCGGCGATAGTGCTGCACAAGATATGAGCAGAACGGTCCCAGCAGATAAAGTCCAATGGCAAAAACACCCATTGAAAGTCCTACCTGAGAGGCTGAGAAATTCTGCTCGTTGAAAAGCCACAACGGCAGTGTGGGAATAAGCATCCCCACTGATACTGAGAGCAGCATTTGGGCTATTGCCAACTGCCAGAACTCACGATGCCACAGCCGGAAATGCACCGGACTGTTCTGATTGTTCACTGTCTGCAAACTTAGTAGGATTCTTGTTCGTTGGGAAAGTCGCCGCTCTTAACGTCAGCGACGTAGCGGCCAATGGCGTCGGTCATAACATCGTTAAGGTTGGCATAGCGACGCAGGAAGCGTGGCGAAAATCCCTTTGTCATGCCAAGCATATCTGCCACAACCAATACCTGACCGTCGCAATGTCCGCCGGCGCCAATGCCTATTGTCGGGACAGGTATCTCACGGCTCACCTGCTCAGCCAGCGCGGCTGGCACTTTCTCCAAAGTCACGGCAAAGCAACCCAGTTCGGCAAGCAACTTTGCATCGGACAGCAGTTTTTCAGCCTCTGCCTGTTCCTTAGCGCGCACTGCATAAGTTCCAAACTTGTTTATGCTCTGCGGCGTGAGTCCGAGATGTCCCATTACGGGAATACCTGCATCCAGGATGCGCTTCACAGTGTCTTGTATCTCAGCGCCGCCCTCCAGTTTCAGCGCGTCACATCCGCTCTCCTTCATTATGCGTACTGCATTCATTACGCCTTCGGCAGCATCTACCTGATACGAGCCGAAAGGCATGTCGCACACTATGAGCGCACGCTGCACAGCGCGCACTACTGAGCGTGCATGGTATATCATCTGGTCTACCGTCATAGGCAGCGTGGTCTGGTTTCCAGCCATCACGTTAGAGGCAGAATCGCCAATCAATATACCGTCGACACCAGCCTGGTCCACTATACCGGCAGTGGTAAAGTCATAAGAGGTGAGCATAGAAATCTTCTCACCTTTTTGTTTCATTTCAATAAAGCGATGCGTAGTAACCTTACGTGTGTCACTCACTAAATATCCTGCCATATTGCAATAATTAAATGTTAAACATGCTTTTTATATTTTCCGCATTAGTATAGTCGCTTATCACGCAGTCGCACAAGGGACGTATACTCTCACTGGCGTTTGTTGTGGAGAGGCCCACCACCGTCATGTCTGCAGCACGCCCCGAGCACAGCCCATTAAAACTGTCTTCAAACACCACACACTCGTGCGGCTTCGCTTCCAGTCGCTCTGCTGCCCGTAGATAGCAGTCGGGCGACGGCTTGCTTTCAGCAAAATCCTCGGAAGTAAGAATGGCATCAAAACTGGCGCGGAACTCTGGCCTTGCAGCATAGACACTCTGCATCTTTGCCTGATTAGAACTTGTCACTACCGCTGTCTTGATGCCTGCGGAACGCAACTGCTCCACGAAATGCTGGAAACCTGCCACGTACACAAAATCCATCTGGCTCTCAAAAGCATTGAGACGCGCCACAACAAGCGGACGCACACGCTCCAGACTGCCAGAAAACCATGCATCGAAAATCTGGTCGAGCGTCTGTCCTTTTATTTCATATTCCAAGCCTGCATGCTCTGGATGAAATTCGCGGCACTGACGTCCCCAAAAGATTGTGTACTGCGGCTCCGTGTCGAAAATCACGCCGTCGAGGTCAAAAAGCGCCGCTTTGAATTTGCCTATTTCCATTAACTACCTCTCTGACAACAATTCAGAAAACGGCTGCAAAAATAATGCTTTTCACAAAAACCAACAAGAAAAAGACAGAAAAAGCGAAAAACACTACTTTTCACTGAAATAATTTTGAAAAAAGATACCTTACTTCACTTTTTCTTATTACTTTTGCGCGGTAATAGACACTAAGACGCCGAAGAGAAAATGGACAAGACTTTCATCGCAGGCCCGTGCGTGATAGAATCGGCAGAACTGCTTGATATTGTAGCAGCCAAGTTGGTTGATATCAACCAGAAATTGGGCATTGACATTATTTTCAAAGCATCATTCGATAAAGCAAACCGCACCTCAATACGCTCTTTTCGCGGACCTGGCATAGAGAAAGGTCTGCAAATGCTTGCCGACATAAAGTCGAAATACGGCTTGCGCCTGCTCACAGACATACATGAAGCATGGCAGGCTCCCTTGGCAGGAGAAGTAGTTGACATCATACAGATACCTGCTTTCCTATGCCGGCAAACCGACTTGCTCGTAGCAGCAGCGCACACAGGCCGCACGGTAAACATCAAGAAAGCACAGTTTCTCTCAGGACAGGACATGAAATACCCTGTAGAGAAAGCGCGCGACGCAGGAGCAAAACAGGTGTGGCTCACAGAGAGAGGCAACATGATGGGATACAACAATTTGGTTGTTGACTTCCGGAACATTCCCGACATGTTGCAAATCACCGACACAGTAATTATGGACTGCACACACAGCGTGCAGCGCCCTGGAGGCGCCGACGGCAAGACCGGCGGCGACCGCCGCTTCGTGCCGCAGATGGCGTTGGCGGCAAAGGCTTTCGGTGCCAACGGATGGTTCTTTGAAGTTCACCCATCACCCGATGAAGGACTCAGCGACGCAGCAAACATGCTCGAACTGGACAAACTCGAGAACCTCATGACACAGTTGTGCAAATAAGAGAAAAGCAGGAACCACAAAATGACAATCAGAGAATACGCCATACAATGTATCAAAGACGAAGCACAAGCCGTGCTCGACTTGATACCCAAGATGGACCAAGAGTTCGACAAAGCAGTGGAACTCATAATGCTATGCCGGGGAAAAGTAATAGTGACAGGAGTAGGAAAAAGCGGACACATAGGAGCCAAGATAGCCGCCACCCTGTCATCTACCGGCACACCTTCATTCTTCATCAATCCGCTTGACGTGTTTCATGGCGACTTGGGAGTGATGGCCCACGACGACATAGTGATAGCAATATCCAACTCGGGACAGACCGACGAATTGCTGCGCTTCATACCGATGGTGCTTCACATGCAGATACCCATAATTGCCATGACAGGCAATCCACAATCATTGTTGGCAAAATACTCCACATGCCACCTTAACGTAGGCGTGGAGAAAGAGGCATGTCCGCTTAATCTCGCACCAACAAGTTCCACCACGGCAACACTCGTAATGGGCGACGCACTGGCTATTGCGCTAATGGAAGAGCGAAACTTCCAGCCACAGGACTTTGCACAGTTCCATCCCGGAGGAGAACTTGGCAAGCGACTGCTCACCACAGCACAGGATGTAATGCAGACAGAAAACCTGCCAATCATGCCACCGGAGATGCACCTTGGCGAAGCCATCATCTTGGTCAGCAAGGGAAAACTCGGACTCGGCGTAGCAATCAGCGACGGCCAGATAGCAGGTCTTATCACCGACGGCGACATTCGCCGAGCCATGGAAAAATGGCAGGCAGAATTCTTCAACCATACCGTTGCCGACATAATGACAAAGCAACCCAAGCGAGTGGCTCTTACAACAAAGATTTCCGACATTCAGAAAATAATGAACAAGCACAAGATACACAGCGTACTGGTTACCGACAGCGACAACCGTCTGCTGGGTATCGTCGACAGTTACGCTTGTGCCATCTAACAATGACTAAATATCACGCGCTCAACTATATGAACAGACTCAAGAAGGCTCTCATTGCTATCATGCTACTGCTGCCGGTTGCAGCAGCCGCTGTATACATGTTCAAGACTCTCGACACCCGCAACGGGCTGACGAGTAGTCAGATAAACTGTATACTGAAGGACACAAGAGGATACGTATGGTTTGGAACCCCTGCAGGACTCTACAGATACGACGGATATACTTTCCGCAACTTCCAGTGTAACTCGCAAGACGGACTGTCGCTTCCCGACAGTTACATACAGAGCATTCAGGAGTCGCTCGACGGCAACCTTTGGATTTGCACTTCTGCCGGCTACTGCATCTATCACCCTCAGACAGAGACCTTTGAGCGCGACATGAAGCAGGTCTATGCCAGAATGGGCATCGAAGGACAGCCCAACGTGGTGTATATCGACAGGCACAAAAACCTGTGGGCCTCAATTCCCAACAAAGGAGTCGTGGCATACAACATGCAACAGCAACTGCTCTTTGAGTTCGGATATACCAACGATGCGCATGGCGTGCCCCAAGGCAACATCTGCTATATCAGCGAGTGCCGCGATGGCGCGGTGATAGTATATGACGACGGCAGACTGGTGTGCTGCGACGTGATGCACCAGCAACACACCGTCTGGGCCACCGATCTCGTAGCCAAGAACAGGCTGCGCAAGACCAACTCGCTGCGAGCCTTTGCCGACCAGATGGACAACATCTGGCTTTACGGACAAGGCACACTGATGTTCTACAACAAGGCTACCAACGAATGGGACACTACCATCGGCAATCCACTTGGCATGACGGGGGTCAGCGCCGACTTCGGAGTGACCGGCATTGCAGGCGACCGCAGCGGCAACATCTGGATAGGCACGATACGCCACGGACTGCTCCGCGTGAATGTTAACACACATGAAATGGAAACCGTACAGCCGCGAAACTCCAACGACCTGCAGACCAACAGCGACGAGGTTGTCAGCATACAGAGCGTATACATTGACGACACCGACCTGCTGTGGGTAGGAACAGAAAAATCGGGAGTGGCTTTCTATGGTGACAACATATATAAATTCCAAGCCTCCCACAATGGCGACATCACTGCCATGGCACAGGACAACAATGGAACAGTATGGTACGGCACGAGCAAACACGGAGTGCTCGGATACGACGGTCCGCTGGCTTCCATTACCGTGTCGTGCATGACCGCGACGGGCGACGGAAGCCTATGGGTAGGTTCACGGCAAAATGGACTGACCAGGATAAAGAACGGGACAAGCACTATCTACTCTACAACGAGAGACAGCATGAAGACGCTGATGGACGACCGCGTTAATGCCCTTGCAAGCGACAAGACTGGCAATCTTTGGGTGGCCACCAACGGCGGACTTCAAGTGTACAACCCACGCATGAACACCTTCTCCGCATACACTCGCGAGAACGGCATGCTCAACACCAACAATGTCACGGCCCTTTTCTACGCAAAGAACAACAACCTGCTCGTCGGTACGAGCGAGGGACTGCTCATTCTAAACCTCTCTACACGCGAGAAGACAACCCTTACTGGTAACACCACCAACATGAAAGGCTTCACCAACAACTACATAACGCAGGTGTACGAAGACTCGCGTGGACTGATATGGGTTGGCACACGTGAAGGCCTTAACATTCTCAATCTGGTGAACGACTCGCTCAACTATATTACAGAGAAGCAGGGTCTGTGCAATAACTCCATCTGCGGCATTGCAGAAGACAAGCACCACAACATGTGGATTACGACAAGCAACGGAGTGAGCCGCGTAGTGGTTCAACGCAACCATGAAGACGGCACGTTCACCTATGGTCTCTACAACTATGACACCAGCGACGGACTGCAGAGCAATGAATTCAACAACGGCTCTATCCTTACCAAGCAGGACGGAACAGTGCTCTTTGGCGGTCTCTACGGCATCAACTGGGTACGCACAGGAAGCCACGACGACCAGGAATCGCTGCCAAGAGTGATGCTCACGCAACTTTTCCTCGGAGAACAGGAAGTACAGGTCGGCCACGAATACGAGGGCAATGTCATTCTGACACAGGCTCTCAACGAAAGCAGCCATATAGAACTGAAGAACAAGCAGAACAGTTTCACCATAAAGTTTGCAGCAGGCAACTACAACCAAGGCGAGCGCCTGCAGTTTATGTACTGGATGGAGGGGCTTGAGGAAGACTGGCAGAACGGCGATGCCCTGCTTCATGGAGTAAGGTTCAACCATCTTGGCAGCGGCACATATACGCTCCACGTAAAGGCAATGAGCGCCGACGGCGCCGTCAGCAATCAGGAACGCCAGTTGGAGATAACCATTGAGCGGCCTTGGTGGCTCTCATGGTGGATGCTCACCATCTACGTCATTATTGCCATCATGACTCTCATCGTATGGAGATACGGATTGAAGAAGTTTGCCAACATCGTACGCCGCAAGCGCAATGTCATTGAAGAACTGAAACGCCAACGAGAAGAAATCAAACTGACCAGCGACGAACTGCGACAGCCAATGGCACGCATGACGTCGATAATAGGTGCGTTGGCCGAGAAGGAGCAAAGCATGGAGGGACGCGAGCAACTCAACTCGCTCCACTTCCAGATGCTACAGGTCATAACACGCATCTCAGAGATGCAGATGACACTCGACAATCCCGAGGCCAAGGCTGTTTCGACCATCAACGACCGCATGGAACTCAACGACAAGGGCGAAGTGGCACTGCCGGCATCTGCCAGCAGCGAACTCACTGCAGATATCAAACCTCTCAAACTCGACCAGAAGACCAAGAAATTCGGTGTTGTGTTCATAGACAGCAACCGCGAATTCCTGAACTTTATGAGCGCACATCTGAGAGCAGTATACGATTTCCATGTCTACGACGACATAAAAGTGGCCATTCCCGACATCGAAGCCATACAGGCCGACCTCGTGGTATGCAAGCAGGAGATGGGTACAATGACCGGTAGCGAACTCTGCAACCAGTTGAAGATGAACCCACGCACCGACAAGATAAAGTTTGTGCTGATGACAGATACCGTGCTGTCTCATCAGGACATGACGGAAATGAACATCACGCTCGCCGCCGACGACTATCTTGCAAAGCCGTTCAATGTGCAGGAGGCTGTGATGCGCTTCAACAAACTCATGGGCCTCGGGCCGATAGATATCGACCAGAACGTTATAGAAGGCAGGGAGACACGCATGCTGGAGGGACATAACGCCAGCATGACAACGGCAACGATAAACTACGAAGACGCTCCTGCTCAGGAAGATACGCCAGTAAAGGCACTCGAAGCATCTACGGAAACCGTGAAGAATGCTCCTGCAGAACAAAAGCAGAACATGCTCGCCGAATACTACGGCGAAGGCCAGACCATCGGCGACTACTCCATGAGCAATGCCATGGACCAGCAACTGATGCGCAACGTGGAGCAGTATGTATTGCAGAACATGAGTCGCGGACAGATAAGTCTTGAGGAAATGGCAACAGCCATGGGAATGGGCCGCGTGCCGTTCTTCCACAAGATACGCAACATCACCACTAAAACACCTGCGGAAATTGTTCGCGAGATACGTCTGAAGCATGCCTGCACGCTGCTGAGCAAGACAAATATCAACATGAGTGAACTGGCTATCAACATAGGATTTATGACAGCCGAGAACTTCATCAATATCTTCAAGGAGAAATTTGGCATGACTCCTCTGGAGTATCGGTTGAAGTACAAGAAGCAGTAGAGCCATGTGTCGACGCATCGCACTCTTCGCTTTAGTCCTCTTCTCGCTCTCCTCCACCGCCCAGCGCAGCGACTCGCTTATAGCCAGCACGCTGCGCGGGCATGGCGTACGCTTTAGCCATGACAACAGCGTAGTGCTGCTCATGTCGGGACAGCAGAAATTCGACGACATGTT
>CALFIY010000029.1 GCA_937877595.1 uncultured Prevotella sp. | reverse complement strand
GTCCTTACGGAGCCATGCTCTACTTTGAGGACAAAATCTACATCATGGCCTTTGGCAAGACTAACGCCACCCGTCAGATTGCCGCAAACCAAAAAGCAGAAATCTGTGCCTTCAAAGGTCAGACCCTGCGCATCGAGTGCAAACTCGTAGAGGACAACCGTCCTGAGGTGGGCAAGGCGCTCGTCGACAAAATGCCCGTACTAAAACCTGCTCTTGGCGAAAATGGCGAGAACGGCGTGATGTACTATCTGAAGGATGCCAAGGCCGATTTCTTCAAAATGATGGAACTGGTAGAGACCGTAATGTTCTAAATTGAAGATTGAAAATTGACAATTGGAAATGGCGTTAGTCATCGGACTATTTATCCCCTTGTTAGGCACCATGCTCGGAGCGGCATTCGTCTTTCTGATGAAGGACGAGATGTCGCCCCGTTTGCAAAAGTCGTTATTAGGCTTTGCCTCTGGCGTGATGGTGGCTGCTTCCGTTTGGTCGCTGCTCATTCCGGCAATGGAGATGGGTACCACTTACAATCTTCAGCAAATTGGAGAGGTCTCTTCCAATCTTCTGCAAATTGGGGAGGCTTTCTGGTCGGTGTTCCCAGCCGCTGCGGGCTTTCTGTTAGGAATGGGTTTCCTGCTCCTGATTGACGAACTGACCCCACACCTGCACATTGGCACAGACAAGCCGGAAGGCCCCCGCTCGCATTTGTCCCGCACGGCGATGCTGACTCTGGCCGTCACCATCCACAATCTGCCGGAAGGCATGGCTGTCGGTGTGGTGTTTGCAGGAGCAGAGAACGGCGCGGCAGGTCTGTCGCTCGCCAGTGCGCTTGCCGTAAGCATAGGTATTGCCATCCAGAACGTACCCGAGGGAGCGATTATCTCCATGCCTATGCGGGCTGCGGGCAATAGCAAGTGGCGTTCCTTCGTCATCGGCAGCCTGAGCGGTGCCGTAGAACCTATCGGCGGTCTGGCCGTGGTGTTGCTGGCCTCGCTGCTGACGCCCATATTGCCCTACATGCTGGCCTTCGCCGCAGGCGCCATGTTTTATGTAGTAGTTGAAGAACTCATTCCCGAGGCCAGTGAGGGAGAACACTCCAACCTCAGCACCATTGGCTTCGCCATCGGTTTCGTACTGATGATGGTACTCGACGTGGTGATGGGATAATTGATAATGTGTAAATTAAGAAATCTGGGTCGCGCAAACAGGGCGTAGGCTCGCGGTTACAGTGTGGGGAGGTTGGCGGCGATGTGCGAGCGCTCGGCTGCTGTGATACCGAAGAGTGTGAAGACGGCATCGTCGATGGCCTGCAGGTATTTTGCGGGAGCGTATGCTGTCTTGACGGCCGAGACGAGAGTGGCGAGCATCCTGTCCTGACTTTGCGTCAACTTCGGGAAAGGCAGTGCCTGCAGGTTTCCCTTCAGTACCTTGATGTCGGGAAATCTGACGGAATAGTAATGGCGATAGAGGGATGAGTTGAGCAATGCGGCGGCACTCTTTACGGAGATGCCGTCAAGTTGCGGAATAAGGATGTTGGCGCTGTTAAGGCAGAGGCATTGGCGGTCGTCGTAGGCAACGACGGGATATCTGGCGATAAACCTGTATATCAGTTTCTCGGGAGCCCTGTAGAGTTCTTCTTTGGCGCACTGCTGGAAAGTACTGGGAGTGAAGCGGATATACGATGTGGGCGCTGCCAGTGCAAAGGGCATGACCTGTCTGCCGGTGAAGACGGGCTCCATACCCGGGGCGGCTACTGTTTTCACCTTGTCCTTGTTGTTGCCCGTCACGATGCCCAAGGCCCATCTGCTGTGGCTCAGATTGTCGTGTCGGAGCATCTCCATCTTGCGGATGATCGACTCGTCTATCGCGTTCATCCTCTCTGTAGGGATATCTGTAGCGTTGTCGGTCACGGGTAAGAGGATGTCACTGCAGGTCTCGCCATTGCCTATGCGGTAACGCTGCTCTGCGGTGTGTCCGGGCTTGAGCCTTATGCTGAAAAAATTCGTGTACACGCCGTCGAAGCGATTGCTGTACAGGTCGATTTGCTGGATGGTGGTCGACGTCAGCAGCCATCTGCGTATGTCTGCGTGCGTCCTGATTTTCAGCAGCGAGGCGGGTAGGAGAAAGTGCAGTATGCCCGAGTCTCTGAGATGGCTGACGGCCTCGACGACGAACATTGACGCCCTCTCCTTCGACCTTACGACAGGGTAGGCCGCTGCGTATTCTCTCGCCTTGTCGCTTCCCCACGGCGGGTTGGTGCAGATACGGTCGAAGCGTAGTGGAATATTTTGTGCGGCAAGAGCGTGCCAGTCGGCTTTCAGAAAGTCGACACAGTAGACGTTTGGAGTGAAGGCCGTGCCTGCATACTTTGCCAGCAGATTTGCCGACGCCATCATCACCGCCGTCGGGCTTATGTCAAATCCGTAGAGGTTTTGCGGATTGGCGGTTTCCACGCTTAGCAGAAAGGCACCGCTGCCGCAGCAAGGGTCGAGCAGTGTCTCACCGTCGGCGAGAAGCCTGCCGCCCGTCATGGCATGCGCTATTTTGCGGCTCGTATAGTATTGTCCCGTTGCGTTGCGCTCGCCTTCGGTGAGCAGCGACTGATATACGAAGCCCAGGATGTCTTCTCCCGAAGCCCATACCTGCTCGGGCACGTCGATTTCTGTGTATCCAGTGTGGCGATATGCTTCAAGAAACTTTTCGACGTGAGGCTTGTCGGCAATCTGCTTGGCTCTCAGCATCGCCACCGCGAGCGAATACATGATGCGCTCCGTCGGCTCCTGCAGTGCGTTGACCGTGGCGAGGAGCCTGGCGGCGTCGGCATTGTCCACATAACTGCTGGCCACGACGTGTCTGGCGGATTGCGTCTTGTTGGCCCGTTTCGTCAGTTTCTCGTCGGGATTGCTGTCGAGTCGCTTCCAGTTGTATGCCGTGGTTTTGCTTATTGTCGCCATGCGTTGTCAGTGCATGAAAATTTTAGCAGTGTTTACGATTTTAAAAGCAGTGTTTACAAAAATAAAAACAGCGCTGGCAAAAATTAAAACAGCGCTGGCGATTTTAAAAACAGTGTTTATTTTTAAAAACACAGCGCTGGCGATTTTTAATATCGTTTGACAGCCGCAGGCGTCCAGTTTTTCAGGAAGCGCAGCACCTTCTCCCTGTTGTATCCCCGGCCCTCTTCAAGGAAACTCGAGTCCTGAATGTGGAGCACCCTGCCGTCGGCATCAAGCACGACGAACACGGGGAAGCCGAAGCGCCCGCAGTTGTCGAGCCGCTTCATCAGCGCGTCGCGCTTCTCGCGCTGTAACGCCGACTTGACCGCGTTCTTGAAATCCGGCGTCCCGGCCTTCTCCAGAACCTTTCCCTTTAGCGCAGTGTCCTGAATTTTGTCCAGTTCCACAAAGTCCGCCAGCGTCGCGCCGCGCTCCAGTCCGTCCCGGACTTTCCCGCCGTCCAGTTTGGCGATTTTCAGGCGGCTCCGAATCGTCGTTTCCCCGAATCCCGTCATGGCGCGGATGTCCGCGACGCTCTTGCCCATGTCAAGCGACAGTTGTTGAAATCCCAGCCCTTCCTCGTAGGGCGTCAGACCTGCGCGTTGCCCGTTTTCCGTGAGCATGGCGGCAATGGCCTCGTCACGGGTCATTTTCTGAATGACGCACGGCACAACATCCAGTCCGGCGAGTTTGGCGGCGGCAAGGCGGCGGTGTCCGATAACCACCCGGTACTGCGGGTCGTCGGCGTCCGTCCATGCGTCCACACCGTAGGGTTCGCCGTCCGCGCCGACCATGCCCATCCTGTGAAAATAGTCCTCATTGCGGATGACCACCAGATTTTCCATAACGCCCTTGGCGCGGATGCTGTCGGCCAGTTCCGTGAGGTCGCCCAAGTCCTGCCGGGGGTTGTCGGGATGGGGCGTGATGTTGGAGACTTTGATATATTCGATTTGATTACGGCTCTCCATGTCGTTACCTCTTGATTTTCCTACCGTGATTGTGTTATAGTAGGAGACGGAACGAGTATCGCTATTCATTCCGTCTCCGCCGCCGTCCGGTACGCTACACCGGACAGCGGCTTTCCGTTACTCGACCCAGAAGCGGTCAGGCAGCTTTTCCAGCAGACTGTCAAAGCGTCTCACCGCCGCGTTTGCCGCCGTGCCGTAAATGTACATATATTCGTAGTCGTGGCGTCCGTAACGGCAATTCCGCTCCAATTCCGGCGCGAGGTCTTCATAAGCCGCGTTGATGTCCTTCATCAGATTGAGCGTCTCCATGTTTACGCCCCGGATTCGCTCAAACGTCTGCGTCATAAGCTGGTAGCGCACATAGAACGCCTGAAAGCGGAGCATGATGGAGACGCTTTCGCCTATCAGGTCAACCATGTCCTTTTTCGTCAGCTTCATAAGGCGCTCTTTCGCCTGTTCCGACGCGTACTCTCCGCTGTCGCTGTCAAGGCCGAAAACATCCCGCTCGTAAACGTCGTAGCCGTCCACGCCGAAATTGTACCGCTTGCCTATCAGGGCGACCGTGCAGTCGTCGTAGGCGCGACAGGTCGTGTAATCGTCATCCTCGTTGTCGTATTCGCCGCGCAGGATTGCGCTTTCCTTTTTGTTCATGAGGTCAACGAACGCAGATCGGAAGAGCGTCGTGTAGGGAAAG
>CALFIY010000028.1 GCA_937877595.1 uncultured Prevotella sp. | reverse complement strand
TGGCATCCTGCGCTTCAACGGCCAGACGTTCACTCACCTGCCACTTCTGCGCTACACGCAGCGGCGCGAGGAGGGGCGCCATCTGCTCTTTCCCGCTGCTGTCTACGAGGAGAGGCAGAAACAGTACGCCGACCGCATCCATGCCATGCTGCAGTATGCCCGGTCAACCCATCCGTGCCGTTCGCGCCAGTTGTTGGGCTATTTCGGCGAAGACATCGGCCACGACTGCGGACAGTGCGATGTGTGCTCATCGCAGCCTTCGCCTTCTGTAGCAGAGCAGCACATTCTCGGCATGCTTTCCGACGGGAAGCGCCATCACCTTACCGAACTGTTCCGCCTCGGTATGCCGCAAAATGAAATAAGCGCCGCACTGCGCTCACTGCTCTCTTCGGAACAGATAGCACAGTGCGACGGTTATGTACAAAAGACACTTTAGTCTTCCAGCGTCATTCGCGCCATCAGATTGTCCACAAGCGTTCGCATATCCGCTTGCTGCGCCCATGCTCCTGCCCATGCCATCAGCAGTGCCATTTTTGTCTTTTTCATGGTATGTTTTATCTATCAGCACCCGAAAGATACACATAATACGCCTGTCAGCGTTGCTAAAAAAACTTAAATGACAGCAGCCGATACCGCGCGTGCCACTATTTTTTAGTTATTTTGCGGTATATTTTGTGTGTAGGATTACTACACCTATTATTAATATATATAAGAATGGATATTGTAGAACGATTTATAGGCTATACCAAGTTTGATACGCAGTCGAACGAGGATAGCGAGGCGGTGCCGAGCACCCAGAAGCAACTTGTCTTTGCCGAATACCTGAAAAAGGAACTTGAGCGCGAGGGCCTTGACGATGTAGAAATGGACGACAAGGGATATATCTATGCCACGCTGCGTTCCAACATACGCCACGCTGCACCTACCATTGGTTTTATCTCTCACTACGACACCAGCCCCGACTGTAGCGGAGCCGATATCAAGGCGCGCATAGTCAGTGGCTACGATGGCGGCGATATCGTCCTCTCCGAAGGCATTGTCAGTTCGCCGCGCAAATTCCCTGAACTGCTGCAGCACGTCGGCGAGGATCTGATAGTGACCGACGGCCATACACTGCTCGGTGCCGATGACAAGGCAGGCATTGCCGAGATAGTACAGGCAATGGTTTACCTGAAAGAGCACCGCGAAATACCGCACGGCACCATACGCATAGCCTTCAATCCTGATGAGGAGATAGGCATGGGCGCCCATCACTTCGACGTGGAACGCTTCGGTTGTCAGTGGGCATACACCATGGATGGCGGCGATTTGGGTGAACTTGAGTTTGAGAACTTCAATGCCGCATCTGCCAAGGTTACTATCCATGGCGTCAGCGTTCATCCAGGCTATGCCAAGGGCAAGATGGTCAATGCCAATATGCTTGCTGCCGAGTTTGCCAGCATGCTGCCTGCCGACGAGCGTCCTGAAACCACAGAGGGCTATCAGGGCTTCTACCATCTGCTTAGCATACAGTCGGCAATAGAGCAGGCTCGCATGTCGTACATCATCCGCGACCACGACAGCAGCCGCTTCGACGACCGCAAGCGCTTCATTCAGCATGTTGGCGAACTGATGAATCAGCGATATGGCGAAGGTACTGTAGAGGTTAGCGTCAGCGACCAGTACTATAACATGAAGCAGCAGATAGATCCGCAGATGCATGTCATTGATATCGTGCTTCGTGCCATGCAGGAGACTGGTGTGTCGCCAAAGGTGCGCCCCATTCGCGGCGGTACGGACGGCGCCCAACTGTCATTCCGTGGACTGCCGTGCCCTAACATCTTTGCCGGTGGAGTCAACTTCCATGGGCCCTACGAATTTGTTTCCATACAGTCCATGCAGAAGGCTATGCAGGTGATAGTGAAGATTTGCGAACTCACGGCGGAGTTTAATTCATAATTTTAGTTGTGAGATGGCACTGATAAAATCTATCAAAGGACTGACACCGCGTTGGGGGCGTGACTGCTACTTCAGCGAGAATGCCACCATCGTTGGCGAAGTCACGATGGGCGATGAATGTTCTGTGTGGTTCAATGCCGTGATACGTGGCGACGTGGCGCCAATCACTATAGGTAATCGCACTAATGTGCAGGATGGCTCGTGCATCCACGTCACCCACGATACAGGCCCCACGCATATCGGCAGTGAGGTTACCATTGGTCACAACGTCACAGTTCATGCGTGTACCATTCACGACGGTGCCCTTATCGGCATGGGCAGCACTCTGCTCGATGGCTGCGAGATAGGGCGTGGCGCCATTGTTGCAGCAGGAGCCCTTGTGCTGCAGAATACCAAGGTTGGCGATGGCGAGATATGGGGCGGCGTACCTGCCCGCTACATCAAGCCTGTGCGTCCTGGCCAGACAGATAATGCCAAGCACTACGTGGAGTATGCCAAATGGTATATGGAAGAGGATGGTAAAGATTAAGCGTCAGGGAATAAGAGGTTAAAACATTAATTTTTCTTAATTCTTTATACGTCGTTCTTCATTCATCACTTTTTTCTTACCTTTGCAGCGCTTTTTCAGAGCCCAGATGGCGGAATCGGTAGACGCGCTGGTCTCAAACACCAGTGGGGCAACCCATCCCGGTTCGAGCCCGGGTCTGGGTACAAGGCTTGAAAGCGGAGAGTGCTGTAACAAAACAAGTTACGGCACTTTTTAGTATTTATTAGTGGTGAGAAATACTAAAAACGCTTATGCGCAGGAAATTTTTTCGTGAATTCTTAAAAAAAAATAGTGTTATAACATTAAATGAATTATGAATTAAGAATTATTTCCTACCTTTGCTGCCAGGTTATGGACATTCGTAAATCACTACTGACCCTTTTCCTCTTTGTAGTGGGGCTTGGCGTGTCTGCCCAGACACAGCCGTCAAGCCAGTCAGTCATGGAGACGATGGAAAAGGTTGCAAACTATTTTATGACCAACTATCCCGATGTTGGCGCCGATAGTTACGTAGGCGGCAAACGTCGGAACAGCAAGATTTGGACACGTAGCGTCTTCTATGAAGGACTTCTTAACGCATACAGGGAGCAGCAGCGCGAAGACTGGTTGAAATACTGCATCGACTGGGGCGAATTCCACCAGTGGGTGAGCAGTAGCGACAGCGAGGCACGCAGCGACAATGCCGACTATCAGTGTTGCGGCCAGGCCTATCTGCAGATGTACCAGATGGACCCCACGCAGACAATTCGGATACAGCACATCAAAATGCGCATAGATGGTATGATGGCAAAGTCGGATGTCAACCAGTGGACGTGGATAGACGCGATACAGATGTCAATGCCTGTTTTTGCCCTCCTTGGCAGCATTACCCATAATACTGCCTACTGGGAGCGCATGTATGAAATGTATCGCTACACTCGCGACAAGCAGGGAGGCTCCAAGAAAGGCGGTGGCCAGCCACTTTTCAACACCGCTACGGGACTCTGGTACCGTGATTACCAGTACGATCCGCCATATAAGGACAAGACAGAGACTGATAAGGACTGCTATTGGAGCCGTGGCAATGGCTGGGTCTACATGGCGCTCTCGCGTGTTATGCAATTCACGCCCTCCACAGAGGCCCATCGTTCTTTCTACGAGTCAGATTTCCGCCTTATGAGCGATGCCCTGCTTGATTGCCAGCGCGCCGACGGTTCGTGGAATGTGAGTTTGGCAGCGCCGACGAATTACGGAGAACAGGGAAGTGAGGGCCCGGAAATGACAGGAACCTCTCTCTTTGTCGGAGGCATGGCGTGGGGCGTGCGCACCGGCCTTCTTGACAGCGTGGTATATATGCCTGCTATCCGCAATGGCTGGATGGCAATGCAGCGCGCTGTGCACGACGACGGGCGCGTAGGTTATCTGCAAGGCACGGGTGCCTGTCCTGAGGACGGCGGCGTTATCACCTACGAGTCCATTCCTAATTTTGAAGACTTTGGCTACGGCTGCTGGCTGTGGGGCGCTGCTGAGGTTCATGCCTTGTTGGGCGAGATAGAGCAGCAGAGCACTGGCATCATGCGCAGTCTCACCGGCGACGCGCCAGAGACTGGTGCCTACTATGACATGGCTGGACGGCGCGTACAGACACCTGTCAAGGGACGCTACTACATCCATCGCCGTCGTGTGATAGTCTACGAGTAGTCTCTTCACCTTTTTCTCCCCCTTTACATCTTTTAATTTCCCATTGAAATGACAGATACAGAATTGCAGCACCTTTCCGCTTCCGACTTTGAGATAATGGCACCGGTCGGAAGCCACGATTCTCTCGCTGCTGCACTCAAGGCTGGTGCGGGCTCCGTGTATTTCGGAGTGGAACAACTGAATATGCGTTCACATTCAGCCAATCACTTTACGATAGACGACCTGCGCAGTATTGCTGCAACATGCAGGGAACATGGCGTAAAGAGTTATCTCACTCTCAATACGATTATCTACGATGACGACATGGCGCTCATGCGACAGATTGTCGACGCAGCCTGCGAGGCAGGCGTCACGGCAGTCATCGCAAGTGACGTAGCGGCAATGCAGTATTGCCGTCGGCAAGGCATGGAAGTGCATCTCTCCACCCAACTCAACATTTCCAATGTCGAGGCACTGCGTTTCTATGCCCAGTTTGCCGATGTCGTCGTACTGGCACGCGAACTGAATATGGAGCAGGTTGCTGCCATCCATCGCTGCATAGAAGAAGAGAATATTGTAGGGCCGTCAGGCGAGAATGTGCGCATTGAAATGTTCTGCCATGGCGCTCTCTGCATGGCGGTTAGCGGTAAGTGCTACATGAGTCTTGACAATACGGGACGCTCAGCCAATCGCGGGGCTTGCATGCAACTCTGTCGCCGTTCGTATGTCGTCACCGACAGGGAGACGGGAACAGAACTGGAGATAGACAACAAGTATATAATGAGCCCCAAGGACCTTAAGACGATACGCTTTATTGACCGTATGATGAGCAGTGGCGTGCGCGTCTACAAGATAGAAGGCCGTGCCCGTGGCCCGGAGTACGTCCTCACCGTCGTCCAGTGCTATAAGGAAGCCATTCAGGCTGTCCTCGACGGCACGTTCTCAGAGGAGCGCAAGGACGAGTGGGACGAGAGACTTGCGCGCGTCTTCAACCGTGGTTTCTGGGATGGCTACTATCAGGGACAACTGCTTGGCGAGTGGAATTCCAACTACGGCTCCAATGCCACGGAGCGTAAGCAGTATGTCGGCAAAGGCGTGAAATATTTCGCACGTCTTGGTGTGGCTGAGTTCACCGTAGAGGCTGCCGAGTTTGGTGTTGGCGACAAGATGCTGATAACAGGTCCTACCACAGGAGCGCTTTATGTCGATGTCGACGAAATTCACGACGATGTAGGCAGTGTCACCACAGCGCGACAGGGCACACGCGTCAGTTTCCGCGTGCCCGAGAAAGTGAGGCCGAGCGACAAACTTTTTAAGATAGTAAAGGAAACAAAATAATGACATTATGAAAAACAGAATTCTATTGTTGGTATTGACGGCCGTTGGCATCGCGTTGCCTGGCCAGGCAAAAATCAGGTTGTCGCACCTTATCGGCGACAATATGGTGATACAGCAGCAGACTGACGTGCGGCTGTGGGGATGGGCAAAGCCCAACAGCACCGTGACTGCAACCACGTCGTGGAGCAAGCAGCGCAGCAGTGTCAAGTGCGACGGTGACGGCCGGTGGCTGCTTACCGTCCGTTCGCCGAAGGCCAGTTATGAGCCGCTTTCCATCACGTTCAGCGACGGCGACGGCAAAGTTACCGTCAGCAATGTCCTTGCCGGCGAAGTGTGGGTGTGTGCAGGCCAGTCGAACATGGAAATGCCTGTTCGTGGCTTTGGCCAGTGCCCGGTGAAAGACTACAATCTGGAGGTGATAGATGCCGCCGGCCCGCGCCAGGTGCGCTCCATCAAGATACCAAGCGTCATGTCGGCAACGCCGCTCGATGATGCACAGGCGTCATGGCGCGAATGTTCGCCGCAGACCGTCGGCGACTTCTCCGCAACGGGCTATTTCTTTGCAAAGACAGCCAATCGTGCTCTCGACATACCCATCGGGCTGATAGAGGCCAACAAGGGCGGCACGCGCGTGGAGAGTTGGCTGACGCTGGAAAACCTGAAGCAGCACACCACCGACCCCACAGACTCGCTGGCTATCGTGGCGCGGTGGCCAGAATACGACTACCATCGCTCTCTGCTCTGGGGAAACGGCACGTTCAACCCCATACTCAATGCAACAGTGCGCGGCATCCTGTTCTATCAGGGATGCTCAAACGTAGGCGACCCGGGCAATCAGTACAGTGAGCGTCTGAAACTGCTCGTCGAGCAGTGGCGCAAGCAGTTTGCGCTTGGCGAGATACCATTCTATTTTGTGCAGATATGTCCCTACGAGAGCGGCAATGCCGCAGGCACGTGGAATGCGCTGCTGCAGGAGCAGCAGTTCCGTGCTGCGCAAATCATCCCCAATAGCGCGCTGGTATGCACCAACGACTGCGTATATCCCTACGAACTCACTCAGATTCATCCCTCGCAGAAGCAGAAAGTGGGTCAGCGGCTTGCTTTCCTTGCACTGCAGCAGACCTATGGCATGCATTCGCTGATGGCCAAGAGTCCTTCTTTCAAGGAAATGAAAATACAGGGCGACAGCGTCTTCATCCATTTCAATGATGAGTATGGTGGCATGAGCCGTTTTGAGGATATACAGGGTTTTGAGATAGCAGGAGCCGACCGCGTGTTCCATCCTGCTGTGGCGCGCCATTTCTGGCAGCCCGGCGGCCGTTCGTGGGATGAGGCCGTAGTCCTCACCAGCGCCGATGTAAAGGAGCCAGTTGCCGTGCGCTATTGCTTCCGTAATTTCCAACTTGGCAATCTCGCCAATCAGGGCGGACTGCCACTCTTCCCCTTCCGTACAGATGACTGGCAGTAATCACGAGCACCCTCTGGCAATATTCCGCTACTGCCCTGTGTGCGGCAGCGATCGTTTTCTTGAAAACAACTTCAAGAGCAAGCGCTGCCATGCGTGCGGTTTCACCTATTATGCCAATCCCTGCTCGGCCACGGCAGCCTTTATCCTCAACGACAATGACGAGTTGCTCGTCGTGCGTCGCGCCAAGGAGCCGGCCCGTGGCACTCTCGACTTGCCCGGAGGCTTCTGCGATATGTACGAGACAGTGGAGGAGGGCATGGTTCGCGAGATAGAGGAAGAGACAGAACTAAAAGTGGGCGAAGTGAAGTATCTCTTCTCTTCGCCCAACGTGTATAAGTATAGTGGAATGGGTGTCCACACTCTCGACATGGATTTTCTTGTCCGTGTTCATGGCAGCGACGTTCGTGCCGTGGCTGCCGACGATGCTGCCGAGACGATGTGGATAGCCGTCGGCGACATCCAGCCGCATCTCTTCGGGCTCGACAGCATCCGCCATGCCGTGGAGCGCTTCGTCAGCGAGTGGCCGCGGTTGTCGGCAACATTATAGTTTTTCGCCGTAGCACAGGTCGCCGCAGTCGCCAAATCCCGGGACGATGTATTTCTGCGCGTTCATGCCCGGGTCGATGGCAGCACACCATATCGTGGCGTCTTCCGGCAGAGCCTCGCTTATCACCTCCAGTCCCTCTGGCGTTGCTATCACGCATGCAATGTGTATTGCGTGTGGGCGGCCGGTTTTCAGCAGAGCCTCGATGCTTGCTGCCATCGAGCCGCCGGTTGCCAGCATCGGGTCGACGATTACCAGAGTTTTCCCTTTCACCGCCGGGGCAGCCATGTACTCCGTGTGCACTCCGACTTCGGTGTGTTCTCTGTTGGTATACATCCTGTATGCCGACACAAATCCGTTGTCAGCCTTGTCGAAAACATGCAGGAAACCTTCGTGAAACGGCAGGCCGGCTCTCAGCACCGTTGCTATGAGCAGGTCGTCCTTCGGCACGGCAATGTCCAGTGTGCCGAGCGGAGTGGTGACGGTCTTCTGTTTGTATTCCAGCGTTTTCGACAGTTCGTAGGCCATCATTTCTCCTACGCGCCGGATGTTGTTGCGGAACAGCAGACGGTTGCGCTGGTAGCCCTTGTCGCGCAGTTCTGCCATATACTGGTTTATCACACTCTTCTGCTCTGAGAAATTTATTACTTTCATAGTTGTAGGTTTTTTGTGAGTGCCAAAGATAAAACAAAAAAATAAGATTTGCAAAGTGGGTGTGACAAAAGTGTTTTACGCGCGTGTTTTTTCTTCGTTTTACAAAAAAAGCACTGCGAAATGGTTAATTATTGCGAATTGGGAAGTGCCAATCCGATAATAATTTGTAACTTTGCACCCGAAAACAGGTTACAGACAAATATCATTTTAATTCATAATAATATGGCAAAGTTAGATTTGACAAAGTACGGCATCACCGGTTCTACCGTGATAGCCCACAATCCAAGTTACGAATTCCTCTTCAACGAAGAGACGAAGGCAGAACTCACTGGCTATGACAAGGGTCAGAACACAGAGTTGGACGCTGTCAACGTGATGACTGGTATCTACACCGGCCGTTCTCCTAAGGACAAGTACATCGTTAAGGATGCCAAGAGCGAGGATAATGTATGGTGGACAACCGAGGAATACAAGAACGACAATCATCCCATGAGCGAGGAAGTATGGGCAAAGGTTAAGGACATAGCCATCAAGGAACTCTCCAATAAGGAACTGTATGTCGTTGACGCTTTCTGCGGTGCTAACGAGGCTACCCGTCTGGCCGTTCGCTTCATCGTCGAAGTTGCATGGCAGGCCCACTTCGTGAAAAACATGTTCATCCAGCCCACCGCTGAGGAACTGGAAGCCTTTGAGCCCAATTTCGTTATCTACAACGCTTCTAAGGCAAAGGTAGAAAACTATAAGGAACTCGGTCTTAACTCAGAGACTTGCGTAGCCTTCAATACTACCAGTCGCGAACAGTGCATTATCAATACCTGGTACGGCGGTGAGATGAAGAAAGGCATGTTCTCTATGCAGAACTATTATCTGCCACTGCAGGGAATAGCCTCTATGCACTGCTCTGCTAACACCGACATGGAAGGCAAGAACACTGCTATCTTCTTCGGTCTGTCAGGCACAGGTAAGACCACTCTCTCCACCGATCCTAAGCGTCTGCTCATCGGCGACGACGAGCACGGATGGGACGACGAGGGTGTGTTCAACCTCGAGGGTGGCTGCTATGCAAAGGTTATCAACCTCGACAAAGAGAGCGAGCCGGACATCTACAATGCCATTCGCCGCAATGCCCTTCTCGAGAACGTTACCGTTGCTGCCGACGGCAAGATTGACTTTGCCGACAAGAGCGTGACGGAGAACACTCGCGTTTCCTATCCTATCGAGCACATTGAGAAGATTGCCAAGAAGGTTAACGGCAAGAGCGCAGGCCCAGAGGCTAAGAATGTCATCTTCCTTTCTGCCGACGCTTTCGGCGTGCTGCCTCCTGTAAGCATCCTTACTCCCGAGCAGACAAAGTACTACTTCCTCTCTGGCTTCACAGCCAAGTTGGCAGGTACTGAGCGCGGCATCACAGAGCCTACTCCTACTTTCTCTGCTTGCTTCGGCCAGGCATTCCTTGAGTTGCATCCCACAAAGTATGCTGAGGAACTGGTCAAGAAGATGGAGAAGAGCGGTGCCAAGGCTTATCTGGTCAACACCGGATGGAACGGCACAGGCAAGCGTATCTCTATCCGCGACACCCGTGGCATCATCGACGCCATCCTTGGCGGCGCTATTCTGAAGGCTCCTACGAAGAAGATTCCTTACTTCGACTTTGAAGTTCCTACAGAACTCGAGGGTGTTGACACCAACATCCTTGATCCTCGCGACACTTATGCTGACGCTGCTGAGTGGAACAAGAAGGCTGAGGACCTCGCTGGCCGCTTCATCAAGAACTTCAAGAAGTACGAGGGCAACGAGGCAGGTAAGGCACTTGTCGCTGCAGGTCCGAAATTGTAAAATTCAGGACCGAAAGCAACGAGCATCTTCACTTGTCGCTGCAGGTCCGAAATTGTAAGAGACAATAACTTCCGTTTCTGGGCTGTGTTTTTTCTTGACACAGCCCAGAATTTTTTTAAAGCAGTGTTTTTAAAAATTAAAACAGCTGTAATTTTTTTAAAAGCAGTGTTTTCAAAAATTAAAACAGTGATTTTAAATGTTGTTGGTTGTTTGTGCGTGTCTGTCTGCTATATTGTTTGGCGCAGACTCAGAATGTGCACCCAATGGAGGCACATAGGCTGGTGCGGTCGCTGCCCGTAGAGTAGGGCTGCTGCTGGTTGGCCTTGCGATGGCTGGCGCGAAGGGCAACATACGTGGCGAGGCGACCGCTTTCGGTGATGAATGTGGGGCGGAATGTGTAGCGCACCTCGGCGGCAAGAATTCTCTGCGGGGCCGTGAGGTACTGGTATTCGCGCCAGAGGAATGGATGAGGGGGTTCGGCTGATGTCAGGTGGCTTTGGGTGGTGAACACACCGTCGGCATAAGGTGTGCCGCTGCCCCAGAGGAATGATGCATCGGCAGACAGGCTCCATATCCCATGGTTGCAGAAAATGCTTCGGACTGCATGAAGCGCGGCCTGACGCTGTTGCAACTCCTGTGTGCGGAAATACGGGTAGAGATATGACTGCTGCGTGCGGCGTAACCACTTGTAGGAAGCGGAGAAATGCCACAGGGGAACGTCGCCGTGAAGTCCAAGCAGCGCTGTAGCCGAAATGTCAGCATGGCGCAGCCATTTGTCGCCAGTCTCTACAGCATCGTAATAAGCGTAGTAGGTTGCGCCAGTTGGTGCAATGAGTTCGCGATACGTCGAAGCCTGATTTGACAAGTCTTCGTAACTATAGTCAAAGTCGAGCCTGTAAAGATTTTCTGCTGTCTGGCGCCAAAGGGCAGAGAGCGAGGCACTGGCCTGATGGCGCTGATGGTGGGTGTAAGTGATTGTGTAAGGTGAAGGACGGCCGTAGTAGCCTGTGGTGCGCGCCACCTGAACTTGCGATGTGATGGTAAGTTCGGGAAGAGGGTCGATGCCTATCTGCATACTGATGCCATGGCCGTCTTCGAAGAGAGGCATTTCGCGGCTCTTGTCGGTATATCCGTCGTTGCCGAACTGCTCCACACGGCCGAAGAACGTGCCGTAGTCGATGAGCGATTTGTAAACCTTGTCGCTGCGGCCGTAGGTGCTGAATTGCAGACTCTCAGTGTGGCGCAGGTAGTGGTAGGCTGCACCGACGCTGAGCCATGGGAGCACTGGGGCGTAGGCACTCAGCGAGAAGCGGAGTTGCATCAGTTTGTTCTTATGGCGAAGGTCCTTGTATTTTGCATAGTTGGCAGAAGTGTAGTCGAGACCTACTCCTACGGAATAGCCTTTCCATAGGTCTGTTCCGACGGAGCCGAAAAGATGGTAGCGGTCAGCGTGCTTGTTGCCGGCATTGGTGAGCGAGTCTTCAACGATGTCGAATGGGCGCAACTGGTCGGTGGGCAGGAAGGCAGAACCTGTGACATCCCTGCTGGAAGTGTTGGTATAGCCTATGCCGCCGCGCACCACGCTGCGGCGCGACAGCCGCTGTATTGCTTCTACTTGTACGTCGGCCTGAAGACAGCGGCTTGAACCATCGAAATTTGTCAGTCCGCCACGCTGCCAGTCCAGTGTGAGTTCGGCCTGCGCTATGCTGGTGCTGTCGTGGCGTGTCAGCGCTGCGCTGTTGGAAGTTGACAGCCACGGCTGTCGGGCTACCACGGTTGGCAAATGTCGCAACAGCGGTGAAGCAGGCTCTGCCGCTTCTCCTTGCGTGGTGTCCTGTGCTCTGCATACTGGGGCTTGCAGTAGCAGGAATAGGGGAAGGAATTTATAATTCATAATTAACAAATCACAATTTTTTACAACAGTCCATCTTTTTTTTACGACCGCTCGGCTCCGCCGCTTTGACCGTCAAAGAACTAAGACAACAGAGAACAACTTTTCAATGTTCAATTGTCAATGGTCAACGAGCATCGCCGCCGCTCGTGGAAGTCGTTGGTAGAAAGGTTAGTGTCCTGGAAAATGATGTGAGCACCGCGCCGCATGCTGGCCTCTGCGTCGATGCCGCTCGGATCAGTGCTGTCGTCAACGCCACCAGTATAGCCTTCGACGAGCAGTCCCTCGTTTTCTGGCAGTGCGCGAGTAGCCTCGGCGTCAACATTGCGATAGAGCGAGTGGCCTTGATAGTTGGTGAGCCAAACGTAGCCGGCGTCGACGTCGGCAGTGAGACGCTTTGTGCTGCTGTCTTTGTAGCCGGAACTAAACACTTCAATGCCGTCGACTATCCATTGTGTTGGAACCTTGAAACATGCCCAGACTTTGTTGCCGGTCTGACCGCCGTCGTACCAAATGTTGTCGGCGTTGGCAGCGTATGCTGTAGGTGTAATGTCGTGGGTCTGGAAAACAATGAGGGCTGGCGACGTGACGCTGAGAGCCCATCCGTTGCCTTGGCCTATCTCTATGGCGCGCAGGTAATGGCTTGTAGGAATAACAGCAGAGGGAGTGGGATAGTAATTGGTGTTGTTGTAACCGCTTTCAGGGTCGTACATGCAGTAGTAGTCGGCATTGGCATAGTTTACTGACTGACTAACGGTGAGCGTGTTGTCTATGGCTCCATGCACGTTGATGACAATTTGGCTATAAGGCTCTATTTCGAGAACAGAGGGGAAATACCAGATGCCATTCCACACAGGAATAAAACCTTCCGACTCGTAGGTGAGTCGTCCTGATGCATCTATATTCTTGTTTTGCTGCTGGGCATTTGCTGGCGAAGCCTCGCCAATGCAGAGATTGCTCAGGCTGGCTGTCTGGCTGCTGTTGTTGTAGAGTATGATGCATTTGTCGTACTGGAATTTCGTAACACCATCGTCTTTCAGACAGCCACCGTTGTAGACTTCCTTGATGACAACTTGGCTCTGACGCGCACAGCGCATGGCTATAGTGGCAGTGGTGATGCTGCCTTTGAGCACGGTGAGTTGACCTGACGTGCCGTTGTAGGAATAGGCTATGCCGTCAGAGGCGCGTTTTCCAGTGGCAGTGGCTTCGTAAATGCCAGGAGTGACGGCAAACGACACGCTGGCGTCGGCATTGGTGGTCGATTCAAAAACACTGCCTGTCTGCACGTTGCGCAATGTGACGCTGAAACCGCTAAGGTCGCCATCGCCGCTGAGCGTGATGTCTACCTGTGACATGCTTACCATGTCGGTAATCGCGCTACCGTCGGGACCGCATGCAGCAAAAAGCAGTAGAAGGATGGGCAAAAAGAATTTATATTTCATATTTCATAATTTTTTACGACCGCTCGGCTCCGCCGCTTTGAACTTGGTCAAAGAACTAAGACAACAAAGAACAACTTTCAATGGTCAATGTTCAATGATTAAAGTTTAACTCTCAGCGACAAGCCGTAGTAGTAACTGGGAATATAACTGCTGCCAAACAGCGAAGTGTCAAGGTCGGTCTGTGATGAGTGTACACGACGCATGCTGTTGAAGAAATTGTTGGCATAGAACGATACAGAAACGTGCTGCCCTATTTCTTTTGTGACGCTGAGGTTGGCAGAGTAGTAACTGCTGAGGCGGTTGGGGTTCATAACGTAGGCGTAGTTGCTGCGTATCACGAGCCGCGAAAGGTCGCTGTAGAGATCGGGGTCATTTTGCCTATTTTGCCAGGCTGCAGCAAAGGCAGGGGCAAACGGGATGAGAACGTTGGGCTGTTCCCAAGTGGAGTAGTACTCAGGATAGACGGCAATGTACTTGTCGCGGGCAGTGCCGTCGTATGGTGTACCAAAGAAGTCGGCTGACTTGGCAAGCACATAGCCTCGCAAGCCGGAACTTGTCTCGCTAAGAGAACGGCGGTAATTGTAGAGCGAACTTTCTACGCGCAGACTTACGATAAGACGGATGCGCGGAATGTGAGTAGTGACGGTGGCGTTCAGATTGAGTTGACGCTGCAGCGCGCCGTTGGCAAGCGAGGCTGTGGCGCTTGAGGCGGCACCGGTGGCACTCGTGCCGATATAATAGCCCACGTATTTGTAGAGTTCGCCATTTGCCATGGTGCTGGCCGTGCCTTGTGGGATGTCGGCAAAAAGAGTTTCGTCGACGCCTTTGTAGTAATAGTAGTTGCCGTCAATGCGCAGGGATGTGCGCAGGGCGCGTATCTGTGCAAAATCGACAACCCATTCCAGCCCGGCACGCGTCACGGGGCTGCCATTGATGCGCTGCTGGCGAACAGAATAGGTGTTGCGTTGTGTTCCAATAAGTTGCTGCTGACTGCCGTCGGCGCTGCTCACCGTGACGACGCCTGTCTGACGGTCAATGCTGAACTGGCGTTCGTCAGCAGGTATGGCGACGGCGTCAAGGGCTGACGGCGGAGTGTAGAGATAACTCATCGGAGTGAAGACGTCGGTGCTGACGTACGGGCGATTAGTGCGGTGGCGGAAGGCCGACAAACTGATGCGCGTGCCATGGATAGTGGCTTCGATGCCAAGGTCGGTCTGGTCGGTAAACTGCCAGCGCAGACCTCTATTATATAGTGCGCGCGAGGGGAAAGTGTGGTATGCGTAGTAAGAAGCATTGTTTGAAGTTGAGGTGCTGGCAAACGCGAGGCGGTCGGCGTAGGCTGGCTCCGGATAGAGCATTTGGAACGACGGCAACTTGACGCTGCGGCCCCATCCGGCGTGCATACTCAGGTCGGTGACAAACCAGCGGCGCTGGTTGCGCCAGAAAAGGTAGCGGCTGCTGAAGCGCGGCGAAAGGCTGCTCACCGTGCCGTAGTCGGAACCGCCTATCATGGTCATATCACTGCGCAGACCGGCAGTGAATTCAAATGTTGAAAGCCTCGTGGTGGACAGGCTGATTTTCTCCTCACCGTAAATGGCTAAGTTGTGCATGGTGGGAAGTTCGTCGTAGCGGTATTCGCGCCATGTAGGGGCAAAGTGCATGTCGGCATAGTATGTGCCGCGCCCGTTGTTGGCCGAACCGGTGTATTCGCTGCCCACAAGAAGATGGCTGAGAAGCGAACCGAAGCGACGGGTCCAGTCGGCCTTGAGTTTAAGAGACCAACTGACTGGCTTGCTGTCGTGGAAACCTTGTACGTACCAGTAGCCTGTCGGACCAAGGACAATGGCAGGCGTGGGAAGAGCGGGATTGTAGCGCTCTGCAATGTGGTAGCCTTCTTCGGTAGTGTGGATATACGGCTGGGTTGACGCGCTGCTGGCGTGTGAATAGGTCTCGCTGCGCCTGTCGGCAATGGAGAAAGAGCCGCTAAGCCATACATTGGTGAGCCAGCGGCGGTTGAGCAGCCAGTTGAGGTCGAAATGTGTGCGCAGTGAATTGTCGCGAGCCTTGGAGTAGTCGGCAAGTTCTTCGTCGGGGTCTGCCTCTGAGTTATAACCGCCAAGATTGGCGTTTACGCCGACGTTAAGGGTGAGTGGAGTCGTGGAGGGAAGCAGGACATTCATGTAGTGAAGCGAAAGAATGTTTCGCTGGTAGGCCTTGTGTGGCGAGGCAGCGTCGCCAAACGAGCGGGCATGTTCAACCGACGCGTTAAGCACGCCGCTCTTGCCGCCAAGGTCAAATCCCTTGCTGATGGCAAGTTGGCGTGTGTGCTGATTTAGTTTTCCCTCTACGACGTAGGGCGATTTACCGCGACGCGTCTGCACTTTAACCACACCGTTCGACAAATCTCCGTATTCCACCGACGGAATTCCTGTTACAATTTCAATGTGGTCTACGTTGGCGGTGCTGAGCGAACGGGTAGAGGCCGCCATCGTCTCTCCCGCGGCAGAGTTGTTGTCGATGCGCATGCCGTCCACCTCTATAGCGGTGCCGAATGAGGCATTGCCTTTTTCCTGCGAGGCGCTGCGCAGACTGATGCGGTCGTCGTTCATAAGCGACGGGTTTACGGTCTTGCCGCCAGGGAGCAATGTAGCAATGTCGACGATGTTTAGCAGTTGCTGCTGGTCGAGAGCCTGCCGGTCAATGGTGTATGAAGTCGTGGCTTCGTCGTGTTTGCGGTGAGCAGTGACGGTGACTTCGTCGAGCAAGAGGTTGTCTTGCTTAAGGCGTATGTTAAGGCGAGGCATGTCGCGGCGAATGTCAAGAGCCAGGGTGCGCGTGGCATAGCCAAGGCACTGTATGGTGACAACAGTGCGCCCCTGCGGCACTTGCTTTATCGTGAAACGGCCGTCGGCGCCTGAGATGGCCCACAGCCCAGTCTCTTTCATCAGTATAGAAGCAAATTCGACGGGCTTGCCACTTGCATCGTCGGTGACGCGACCTGCCACCACTACGTCCTGAGCCCAACCTGCCAGTGGAAGTAGTGCCAGCAGACAGAATATTATTTTTCGCATGTATACGTTGGAGAAAATATTGTCAAACTGAACTAAATATGGCGGCAAAGTTACGTTTTTTCCATCATACTGCAATCATATTTTTTAGGTATTATGCTTTTTTCGGGGAGAGGAGAGCAAGGTATAGAATAAAAATTATTACATTTGCAGCGATGAAAAGGTTGTGCTTTCTCGTCGATTCGATTTTCTCTATAGGCGGAGTGCAGAGAGTGACTGCCGTAATGGCGCGGCAGTTGGCAGATTATTACGACGTTACCATTGTGACGCTTGAAGACGAGAAATGTCACAACGTCGCTATGTATGGACTGAGCGACAAGCCAATAACGTTCCGCCATTTCAAATATCCTGACACACCATGGTGGAAAATGCTGTTCTGCAAAGCATACAGCATGCTATATCGGAAAGTCCTGCCCAAAACAAGACTAACAGCAGCGTTGTATGCCCACAGTTCATTCCCCTCACAGAAGCGAAATGCCCTTGCAGCGGAACTCCGCAGCGGTGGCTATGCGTGTGTGATAGGAGTGCATGCCCCATTGGCGGTAAGGCTGGCATCACTGCGCCGGCAGTTGAAGGGGGTGCAGTTGATGGGATGGATACACAATTCCTACGAAGCACTGTTTGGCAAAGGGTCGCTGTATATAGGGCCTGAATTGAGGCAGCACTACGAGTGGCAGTTGGAAAAACTCGATGCTACGGTAGTGCTTAGTAAGGACGACGCGCGCAAATACCATTTCCCTACACATATTATATATAATCCGTTGACACTGCAGCCAGACAAGCGGAGCGACGGCACGTCGAGGAAATTCCTCGCCGTGGGCAGGTTTTCCCACAGGCACAAAGGCTTCGACCTGTTGATAGAGGCTTTTGCAAAAGTGGCTAAACGGCTGCCCGAATGGACACTGCATATTGTGGGCGAGGGAGTGGAAGAACCCTTGTACAGAGAACTGATGGCGCGCTACGGCATTGCCGACAGGGTGATAATCCATCCCTTTACAAACAATGTGCAGCAGTATTACTCAGAAGCGCAGGTCTATGTGCTATCTTCCAGATGGGAGGGATTTGGACTTGTTCTGGTGGAAGCCATGGCGCACGGGCTTACCGTAGTCTCTTCCGACCTGCCAACGAGTAAGGAGATAATGGGGACGTTTGGCATTTACTTTGAAAACGGCAACGTGGAACAACTTGCCGAACGACTTGTGGAGGCAGCGCAGTGTGACTTCAACAGCAGAGCCGACACTGCAGTGGAGATAGCAGCCCGTTTTGACGTGAAAGAGATAACATGGCAGTGGCGCCAATTAATAGATATGTAACACTAATTATAATACATGAAATAAACACATGAAGAAGATTTTATTCCTTGCCGTGCTGTGCTTTATAGCCACAGCAAAGGCTGATGCAGAACGTATTGCCGTCACCACGCGAGCCAATACCCTTGTGATAGATGCAGAGAAGGGACAGATGCCCAGATATGTATATTATGGCACTGCTCTGTCGGCAGGCGAGATAGCCCATCTGCAGCAGCCGAGGGAAGGGCGGATGGATGTGTATCCTGCATACGGGCTGAACACTCCTGCAGCGGCAGCACTCGCCATGCGCCATGCTGACGGCAACCTCTCTACCGCTCTTGTATACAGTGGCGAAAAGTCGGTGGAGACAACTTCCCACGGCACTATAACACGGCTGACACTCAAGGATACTGTATATCCTGTGACGGTCAATCTATATTTTGAGACTTTCACCGACGAGAACATCATCACAATGTGGAGCGAGATAGTAAATGGCGAGAAACAGACCGTTACGCTCACCACTTTCGCTTCGGCCATGCTGCCAATACGACGAGGAAATGTGTGGATGACAAGTTTCTATGGCTCGTGGGCAAACGAGGCAAGGGTTTGCGAGGAGCCAATACCTGCCGGAGAACGGCAGATAGTCAACAAGGACGGCACGCGCAACGCCCACACCAGTCATGCAGAAGTGATGTTCTCACTTGACGGCAAGGCACAGGAGAACAACGGACAAGTGATAGGTGCTGCATTGTGCTACAGCGGCAACTATCGCCTTAAAGTGTGTACCGACGATACAGAATATCACTATTTTTTTGCAGGTATAAACGAGGATAACTCAGAATACCATCTTAAGAAGGGCGAAACCTTTGCCACACCGAAACTTGCGCTCTCTTTCTCCGGAGATGGGCTGAGCGGTGTGAGTCGTAACTACCATCGCTGGGCTCGCCGCTATATGCTTGCCAATGGCGACAAGGAGCGACAGATTCTTCTTAACTCCTGGGAGGGTGTCTATTTCGACATTAACCAACAGGGTATGGACCAGATGATGCGCGACATCGCGTCGATGGGTGGCGAACTCTTTGTAATGGACGACGGATGGTTTGGCGACAAGTATCCGCGAAACAAAGACACCAGCAGTCTTGGCGACTGGGTAGTTGACAAGAGAAAACTTCCCGAAGGTATTGACGGCCTGCTTCGCGACGCGCGTAAAAACGGCGTCAAGTTTGGTCTCTGGCTCGAACCGGAAATGACAAATACGACATCCGAACTTTATGAACAGCATCCCGACTGGGTACTAAAGGCGCCAAAGCGCGACGCAGTGCAGGGGCGTGGCGGCACGCAACTTGTGCTCGACCTAACCAATCCGAAAGTGCAGGATTTCTGTTTCAGCATTTTCGACCGCTTGCTTACAACCTATCCCGAAATTGCGTACATCAAGTGGGATGCTAATATGCCAATCCTCAATCATGGTTCGCAGTATCTTCCTGCCGCCGACCAGAGTCATCTGTACATTGAATATCACAGAGGGCTGGAAAAACTCTGTCAGAGAATCAGGGCGAAATTCCCCCACGTTACCATTCAGGACTGTGCCAGCGGCGGAGGACGTGTCAACTACGGTTTGCTGCCGTACTTCGATGAGTTCTGGGTGTCGGACAACACCGACGCATTGCAGCGCATATACATGCAGTGGGGCACAAGTTATTTCTTCCCGGCAATAGCCATGGCGTCGCATATCTCAGCAACGCCAAATCATACCGTGTTCAGGACTACGGCACTGAAATACCGTGTTGACGTTGCGATGAGCGGACGGCTTGGCATGGAGATACAGCCCAAGAACATGAGCGAGGAAGAGAAGGAACTTTGCAGAAAGGCCATTGCCGAGTATAAGAACATTCGCCCCGTGGTGCAGTTTGGCGATATCTACCGCCTTGTCTCTCCCTACGATCGCCAGGGGCTTGCCTCGCTGATGTACGTAAGTGAAACGAAGGACAAGGCAGTGTGGTACTGGTGGAAAACAGAGTCGATGCAGAACGAACACTTGCCCAGAGTGCACATGGCAGGACTTGACGCGAAGCGCATGTACCGTGTCAAGGAACTAAATCGCATTGACCAGAAACCTCTTGACTGCGAAGGGAAAACTTATAGCGGTGCGTATCTCATGGCCCACGGCCTTGAGGTTCCATACCGCAATGAGACAGAATGGCACAAGCGCACAGACTGGGCGAGCCGTGTGCTTTTTCTGGAGGCAGAATGAGTGAAGAAAAAGTTAAATAACATTAATACTTTTTGTTTTGCGGCTGCAAAGGTTCTTGCTTTCTGTTGAAAATACTACCTTTGCAGCCGATTTAGCCCGTGGTGGCTCGTAAAAGTTGCAGCAAAAGGCTGTGCGCCATGCGGGAAAACCCGTTTTTAATAAAATAACAATGTACGCAATTGTAGAAATTAACGGTCAGCAGTTCAAGGCAGAGCAGGGCAAGAAACTCTTTGTCAATCACATCAAGGATGTGGAAGCAGGTGCTACTGTTGAATTTGAGAAGGTTCTGCTGTTGGCCGACGACAAGGCCGTAAAGGTAGGTGCACCCACCGTGAGCGGTGCAAAGGTAGTGTGCGAAGTGCTTCAGCCTTTGGTAAAAGGCGAGAAAGTGATTGTCTTTAAGATGAAACGTCGCAAGGATTCACGCAAAAAGAACGGTCATCGTCAGCAGTTCACACAGGTAGAAATCAAATCAGTAATCGCTTAACACTGTAGGAGGACACAAAAATGGCACATAAGAAAGGTGTTGGTAGTTCAAAGAACGGTCGTGAGTCAGCGGCTCAGCGACTTGGCGTTAAGATTTTTGGTGGCCAGAAGGCCGTTGCCGGTAACATCATCGTTCGTCAGCGTGGTTCAAAGCACAATGCTGGTGAGAACGTGGCAATGGGCAAAGACGACACTCTCTATGCTCTCGTTGACGGAACTGTTCAGTTCCACAAGGGCAAGCGCGACAAGAGTGTTGTATCTGTAATTCCTGAGGCATAGCAACAAGAAGAGATTACACACATTTTACTCCAAACAACAATCATCCCCGGGCAGTTTGCTCGGGGATGACTGCTTTTGTATGCCTCTGTGATGGCGTGTCGTGGGTTTTCCCTGCCGTTGCGGCTTCTTATCCGTATCCTACGGCTCGTTGTCAGAACTGTTCAAGCAGTCTGATGCGCTCTTCCACGCTGGGGTGGGTGGAGAACAGCCCGCTGATGAAACTCATAAGGCTCTGCTCTCCTTCGTGTGGATGGATGATGTACAGTTGCGCAATGTCTTCGCGCTCCACGCTGCCAAGTCCTGGATATGCTGAAATCTTGCGCAGTGCCGAGGCGAGTGCCAGCGGATTTTGGCAGAGTTCTGCACCTCCTGCATCGGCCATAAACTCGCGCTTGCGTGAGATGGCGAAGCGGGTGAGCAGCGTGAAGAGGTAGGCTATGGCAGCGCAGACGAGTCCCACCACAAGCACCACCACTATGGATAGTCCGTTGCCCTTGCCGTTGCTACGGCGCGAGTTGCCGCCAAACCACATTACATTATATAGCGTGCGCATGACGAGAGTCATAATGGTCGACACTATCCCCACGAAGATGATGCTCGTGATGAGCAGTCGTGTGTCGTGATTGCGGATGTGGGTCAGTTCGTGGCCAATCACTCCTGCCAGTTCGTCGTCGTCGAGCACGTCAAGCAGTCCTGTGGTGACGGTTACGGTGTAACTGTCGCGGTCGATGCCGCTGGCAAAGGCGTTAAGCATGGGGTCGTCGACCACATTGATTTGCGGCATGTCCATTCCGCCTGCAATGCAGAGGTTTTCCACGATGTTGTATACGCGTGGATTTTCCTTGCGTTCCAGCGGCCGTGCACCTGTCGCCATGCGTATCATCGACGTGTTGGCCTTCCATGCAATGAGAAACCATACGCCAACGGCGGCTACCACCCACGGCAGGGTGCTGAGAAACTGTGATGTCACCACCTCTGGGTCGAGGGCGTGCACCACGTTGCCATACTGGTCGTAGGTGTAGGTGCCAAAGAAGTTGAGCAACGCCAGAAACACCCATGTCATGCCAAGCAGTATGACAGGAAAGAAGAGCAGCAACAGCACGCTCTTGGTGTTGTTGCGGCTAATCTGGGTCTGTATGCCAACGTATTGCATTTGGTCTGTTGCGAAAGTGGTTTTTCTTTAGAATTTTATCTCTGGTGCCTTGTCCAAAGCGGCGCGCTCCTCCTTAGGCACTTCAAACATGGGCTCTGTCTTGAAGCCGAAGATGCCGGCAATGATATTTGACGGGAACGACTGTACGGCGTTGTTCAGTTCGCGTGTAGCGCTGTTGAAGTAGCGGCGCGAGGCTGCCAACTTATTCTCGATGTCTGATATCTCATTTTGCAACTGCAGGAAGTTCTGGTTCGCTTTCAGATCGGGATAGGCCTCAAGCGAAACGCGCAGTCCTGAGAGTGCCGAACTCAACTTGTTTTCTGCGTCTATCTTGTCGTTGATGCTCTGCGCTCCCATGGCGGCAGTGCGTGCTTCGGTGACGCGTGTCAGCAGTTCCTTCTCATGGGCGGCATACCCCTTTACCGTAGCCACGAGTTGCGGTATGAGGTCGTGGCGCTGCTTCAGTTGTACGTCGATGTTGGCAAAAGCGTTCTCACGATTGTTGCGTGCTCTGACAAGGCTGTTGTAGCCGCCTATGCATAACAACACGAGAATCACTACTGCGATAATAATGCAAATCAATGTCATAATAGATAAGTGTTTTGGTTTGACAAATAATTATTTACTGTTGTTCTCACATTTTATTATTACTATTTACAAAGATAATACCAAAACGACATTGCTGATACTTTTTTAAGTTTTTTTTGTAACAATGCTGAAAAATTAAGCCCGACTGACAGAGTTTGCTGTATTTCTGTCGGTCGGGCTTCAGAAAGAGGGTCAGCGTGGCCGGGTCGTGCCTGGCATTTCTGACGAGTTTTTTCTCATTTCATCTGGCGCATCACCTTCTCATAGTATCCCTGAGTGGCTCGGCGAGAGTATTTCTGTCCGCCATTCCATGAGCGGATGGCATGCTCCACGTCGTTCGCCTTGTTGTAGAACGACTGCATGAGGAGGAACATCTCCTTCGACTTCTCTGCGTCGAAACGGTCGTCCATGGTGTAGCGCTTCTGGCTCTTTCGCACCTGCAGAATGCGGTTGCACTCTTTTACACAGATGGGGGTGATTTGCATTATGCCGCACGACTTGCCGCTTACGGCTTTTGCGTTGCCCCGACTTTCCACGTGTATTATCGCATTGATAACGGGTGTCCAGTCGAATGAGTCCACGTTGGCGTTCCCTTTAGCCGTGGCTATGGCAGGAACAGCCATCAGCATGGTCATAGTGACCACTACAATCTTAATAACCTTTGTCATAAACAATCTTTTAAGCGAGGCCGTCTCATCACAAGACATTCGGTCGCCACGCTATTGTTATCGCGCACAAAGGTACGGTTATTTGTTTATGTATGCAAATATTATTACAAAAGATAACATTGATTGTCAATTATTTAACATAAATCAAGAGCCCCCGTTGCCATTGCAGCGGAGGCTCTTGCCTTATTTCTGTCTGTGAAGACTGTTATTATTTATTCACCTGGAAGCGCGTGTCGCCGTCCTTGAAGAAGGCGTTTATCTGGCGTGCTGCGGCAATTCCTGCGTTGATGTTTGCTTCGGCAGTCTGTGCTCCCATCTTCTTTGGTGTGGAGAAATAGCGGCCTTCAAACTGCTTGAAGTCTTCGTTTTGGTCGGGCAGGATGTCGGTAACGAACTTCAGGTCTTCGCGCTCTTGCATGAGTTTGATAAGTCCTGGTTCGTCGATTACTTCCTTGCGTGCTGTGTTGACCAGAATGCCGCCTTTCTTCATTTTGCCTACCAGTGCGTAGTTGATGCTCTGCTTGGTCTCAGCGGTTGCTGGGATGTGGAGCGAAACGACGTCGCACTGCTCGAACAGAGCATCCTGATTGGCCACAGCCTTCACACCTGCCTTTTCTATCACCTCTGCAGGGCAGAAGGCGTCGTAGGCCATCACTTCCATGCCGAAGCCCTTGGCTATGCGTGCCACGTTGCGTCCTACGTTGCCAAAGGCCAGGATACCGAGTTTCTTGCCCAGGAGTTCCGTGCCGCTCTTGCCGTTGTAGAAGTTGCGCACTGCCATCACCAGCAGTCCGAATACCAGTTCGGCCACAGCGTTGGCGTTCTGTCCAGGCGTGTTCTCGGCCACCACCTTGTGTGCTGTAGCGGCGGCGAGGTCGATATTGTCGTAGCCGGCGCCTGCGCGTACCACAATCTTCAGTTGTGCGGCGGCATCGAGCACTTCTGCGTCCACCTTGTCAGAACGGATGATGAGTGCGTCGGCGTCTTTCACGGCATCGAGCAGTTGTGCCTTCTCGGTGTATTTCTCCAGCAGTGCCAGTTCGTTGCCTGCTGCCTCTACTTCTTTTCTGATGCCCTCCACGGCTGCTGCTGCAAAGGGCTTCTCTGTTGCTACTAATACTTTCATTTTATTAATTGAACATTGAATATTCTTTGACCAAGGTCAAAGCGGCAAAGCCGAGCGGACCATTTTTCTCTGCTGCCTTTTTGACGGTTTTGATTATTTTTGTCGGGGTTGCTGCAATTTTTCCGCAATCATTATATATAGGTTCAAACTCCTTGTCATATTGATATCTGACTCGTGTAGCAACTCCAGCCAATATTCTGTTTCATTTGCCTCCTTTAGAGCAATATTTAGTTTGTTAATAAAATCCATTCGGCTTTGAGCATTGACACTCTCCCGGATATTGGCTCCAATGCTGGTGCCGCTTCGAAGAACTTGTTTTGACAGGATAGAAACCTGTTTGTCTTCTTTCAGTATTTATAAAGACGGATAATTCTTAGTGCAAAAGCCTTGCTGTCTGTCAAGACTTGATTATCCGTCTTCATAAATGGTCAATGGTCAATAGTCAATGGTCAATGTTTAATGATTAGCCTCAAATTCTTTCATGCATGCGACGAGAGCCTGGCAACCTTCGATGGTCTGAGCGTTGTAGCAGGAAGCGCGGAAGCCGCCAACCGAGCGGTGGCCCTTGACACCGACCATGCCTTTCTGCGTTGCAAAGTCGAGGAAGTCCTTCTCCAGTTCCTTGTATTCATCAGCCATTACGAAGCAGAGATTCATCACTGAGCGATCCTCTACGTTGGCTGTGCCGCGGAACAACTTGTTGCGGTCGATCTCGCCGTAGACTATCTCGGCACGCTGCTGAGCCAACTTGTCCATAGCCTCTACGCCGCCATTGCGCTTAATCCAGCGCAGAGTCTCCAGTGCTGAGTAGATGGGCACCACGGGAGGAGTGTTGAACATCGAGCCCTTGTCGACATGTGTGCGATAGTCGAGCATGGTGGGTATTTCGCGTGGAGCGCGTCCCAGAGCATCGTCTTTCACGATGATTATTGTAACGCCTGCCATGGCGAGGTTTTTCTGTGCACCGGCATAGATGGCATCGTATTTCTTCACGTCTACAGGGCGCGAGAAGATGTCGCTCGACATGTCGGCAATAAGGGGTACGTTCACGTCAAGGTCTTTGCGAATCTCTGTGCCGTAGATGGTGTTGTTTGTAGTAATGTGCAGATAGTCAACATCGGCAGGTACGGTCCAGTCCTTGGGAATGAAAGTGTAGTTGGCATCAGCGCTCGAGGCCACCTCTACTACTTCGCCGAAGAGTTTGGCTTCCTTCATGGCTTTCTTTGCCCATACGCCAGTGTTCAGATAGGCTGCCTTCTTCACGAGGAAGTTGTAGGGAATCATGCAGAACTCCAGTGAGGCGCCGCCTCCGAGGAAGATCACCGAGTATCCCTCTGGCACTGCGAGCAGTTCTTTTACCAGCGCCACTGCTTCGTCTACCACGGGCTGGAAGTCTTTTGCACGATGGCTGATCTCCATCAGGGAGAGACCTGAGCCATTGAAGTCTAAACACTGTTGTGCGGTCTTCTCTATCACTTCGCGTGGAAGCATCGAAGGCCCTGCGTTAAAGTTGTACTTCTTCATTTTTTTCTGTTTGTATGTTGTAATGTTAATCTTTTCGTCTTGTCTGTATAAAGCGCTGCGAAATTATGTTTTTTATTTCACTCTGCCAAATATTTAAGCAATAATTAAGTTTTTTCTCTCTTGCCCCTGTTTCGTGGCAGATGCGTGCCTGTGAAAACTTCTGCTGTTTTAATTTTTGCCAGCGCTGTTTTAATTTTCGTAAACACTGTTTTAATTTTTGCCAGCGCTGTTTTTATTTTCGTCAGAACAGCAGTTGGAAAAATTACAAGTGCGTTTGCCTTTTTTGTACCCTTGTAATGTTATCTCAGAGGCTCGACCACGGTCTTGATGCCCTTGATTTTCTGACCCTGTGCGAGGCGCAGTACCTGCGGCAGCAGTGGGCGGCTGACAGCAACGTAGGAGTAGCGTTCCCTGACGTCGATGCGGCCTATGTCGGAGCCTTTCAGTCCTGCCGTTTTGCAGAGGAAGCCAACGATGTCGCCTCGCGAGATGCGGTCGCGGCGCCCCTTGCCGATGTATACGGTGGCCATGCGCGGCAGGGGAGGGGAGAGGCGGTCGGTGGAAGTCAACTCAAGTGGCTCAACGCTGTCCTCGACATACTGCGGAATGTCTTCGTCGGGGCCAAGAATGAAATAGACGCTGCCTGTGGCGTCCCAGCGAGCCGTGCGGCCCACGCGGTGGGTGTAGTTGTCGGCTGTCTCTGGCAGGTGATAGTGGATGACGTTGTTTATCTCGGGGATGTCAAGTCCGCGCGATGCGAGGTCGGTGGCTACGAGAATGTTGGCGGAGCCGTTGGAGAATTGGTAGAGCATGTCCTCGCGCTGGCGCTGCTCCATGCCTCCATGCAGATTGCTCACGGTGAAACCCTTCTGGCGCAGATACTCGCTGACGCGCTCCACAGCGTCGCGATGGTTGAGGAATACGATGCTGCTCTCGTCGCCATGGGAAAGGAGCAGATGGTGCAGGGCTTCGAGTTTGTCGCGCTGAGAACTTGTCACGGCATACAGGGAGAGCCTGACCGGCGAACACTCGTCGATGGTCGTGGCGTGGGACGAGAAGCCCAGCAGACGGAGACCTTCGGTGGCTGCCGGCGTTGCTGAGAGCAGTATGTGCTGCCGGCATGCCGTGAGGCTGGCCACGAGGCGCTGCATTTCAGGCTGGAACCCCATCTCAAGGCACTTGTCGTACTCGTCGATGGCGAGATAGCAAACGGCACGGATGTCAATGTTGCCCTTGCCGATGTGGTCGTTAAGTCGTCCGGGCGTGCCCACGACGATGTGTGGCTGTACGCTTCTTATTTGTCGGTGCTCGTCCATGGCTGGGCGCCCGCCGTAGCAACTCATTGAGCGCACTCCGCATGCCATCTGCTGCAGTACCTGATGTGTCTGCAGTGCCAGTTCGCGGCTGGGCACTACCACGATGGCCTGGATGGCATCCGACGTTGCGTCTATCTTCTGACAAAGGGGAAGCAGATAGGCTATCGTCTTGCCCGAGCCGGTGGGCGACAATATAACAACATCACCGTCGGAGCGCGTAATGGCTTCGGCGGCGTGCTGCTGCATATCGCTAAGGGCAGTGATGTGCAGTCGGGTCAGGGCTTGTGAAATATCCACGTGCTCTGCCTTTATTTCTTTTCGTCAGACTTCTTTTCGTCCTTCTTCAGTGTCGACTTGTAGCGCTTGTTGAGTCCGTTGATGACATCCTGCGTGATGTCGTAGCGCTTGGCGGCATAGAGAATGTTGTCGCCCTGCTTGGTGAGGATGAAGTCGTAGCGCTTGTCGCGGTTGTAGGCTGTCAAGAAGTGCTGCAGACTGTCGCTCAGAGCCTTGTTGAAGGTGGCTGTCTCGTTGGCAAGTTCATTCTCGAGGCGTGCTTGCAGTTCCTGCAGGCTCTGCTGCTGGCGCTGTATGGCAGCCTGCTGGCTCTCTGCCTGCTCGCGGCTGGTGAAACCGTTGTTGTTGAGTTTCTGCTGGAAGTTGACCATGGCATTCTGCAGTGCCTGACCCTTCTGGTTGAGAGTGTTGCGGGCGTTGGTGCTCTTCTTCTCGAGTATCAGCGAATACTCCTTGCAGAATTCAAACTGGGTCATCAGCGAGTCTACTTCTACAAAGGCTATCTTAAGTGAGCCGGTGCTGGTAGAGTCGTTGGCAAGTGGCATGTCGTCCATCTTTGGACCTGCATTGTTGCACGATGCGAGTGCTGCGATGGCTGCTGCCATCAAAAAGAACTTTTTCATTTGTCTTTATCGTTGTTTTTATTTAATGTTCAATGATCAATGTTCAATGGTCAATGGCCTGCTCTCCCTCATCTCCCTGTCCTGGTCTATCACGCAGTGTATGCCTCGCTGGCGCATAGCCTCGCTGTCGTGAATATGCTGCGACGGGAAACTTCCGTTCTTGCGAAAAATCAACTTTACGCAGAAAAAAGCCATCGCGATTGCAATTATTAACGCGCTGAGTAGTAGAGTTTCGACCATTTTTGCTTAATTTTGCGGCTGCAAAAGTACGAATTAAAGATTATATCAATCAGAATTATACATTAAAAATTCAGAATTAAACATTAAAAATCAAAAAAATAATGAGCAACATTGAATTGAAACCTGCCGTTGTCTTCGAGCAGTTCGCCAAGATCAACCAGATACCACGCCCGTCGAAACGGGAGGAGAAGATGATAGACTACCTGCGCACGTGGGGTGAGGCCCACGGACTTCCCACCTCTGTCGACGAGACAGGCAACGTTATAATACGCAAGGCAGCCACACCAGGCATGGAAGACAGGAAGACCGTAGTGCTGCAGAGCCATATGGACATGGTGTGCGACAAACTCGTCGATGTGGAATTTGACTTCGACAAAGACGCTATTCAGACTTATATCGACGGCGAATGGCTGAAGGCAAAAGGCACAACGCTCGGCGCCGACGACGGAATAGGATGTGCAATAGAGTTGGCGCTGCTCGATTCTGACAACGTGGCGCACGGCCCGATAGAGTGCGTCTTCACGCGCGACGAAGAGACCGGACTGACTGGAGCAGAGGGCATGAAGTCAGACTTTATGACAGGCGACTATCTTATCAATCTCGACTCCGAGGACGAAGGCGAGATATTCGTGTCGTGTGCCGGCGGACGCACCACCAGTGCCACGTTCCGCTTCAAACGTGAGGAAGCCGATGCCGATGCTTTCTTCGTGCGCGGTCAACTGAAGGGCCTTGTGGGCGGACATTCCGGCGACGACATAAACAAGCAGCGCGCAAATGCAATAAAACTGCTGGCACGCTTCCTATATGCCGAGATGCAGAAGTATGAGAACATACGCCTTGCCAGTTTCGACTCCGGGAAAATGCACAATGCCATACCGCGCGACGGCTCATTCGTCATTGCCGTGCCAAACAGTGTCAAGGAGAATGTCAAGGCCGACTGGAATGTCTTTGCCGCTGAAGTGGAGGAAGAGTTCTGCGTTACCGATACTCAGATGGTGTGGACCATGGAGAGCACAGAGCGCCAGCAGGTAATAGAAACCTGCGTGGCAGAACGTTTTGTGACGGCCGTTCAGGCTGTCGACAACGGCATCTACGCCATATGCCAGGACCCGTCGCTCGGTGGAATGGTGGAAACATCGAGCAACATTGCAAGCATCGCCACCGCAGAGAATGAGATAAGGATAGTGGCTTCGCAGCGCTCCAATGTGATGTCTAATCTCGACAATATGTGTGCCACCGTAGCGGCTTGCTTCCGTCTCGCTGGAGCAGAAGTGGCCCATAGCGACGGCTATCCTGCTTGGAAGATGCGCTCGGGCAGCGAACTGCAGCGCATAGTGAAGGAGTCGTACGTCAGACTGTTTGGCCATGAGCCGGTGATGCGAGGAATACACGCAGGACTGGAATGTGGACTCTTCTCGGAGCGCTATCCACAACTCGACATGGTTAGTTTCGGCCCGACACTGCGATTTGTTCACACGCCCGACGAGCGGCTGCATATACCAACCGTGCAGATGGTGTGGGATCACTTGCTCGATGTCCTGAAGAACATTCCGGCAAAATGAGACGCTATATATATATATTAATAGGTGTTGTAATCCTGACGCTTACAGCCTGCGGCGAGCGCCATAGAGCGCAGAGTATTGCGGAAGACTTCCTGGAGCAGAACATGGCCGACGCCAGTGCTCTCAGTCGCTGCGAGTTCACCTCGTTCGACTCTACGCGCACCGTCAGCGACTCTGCCATTAGCAAGATGCGCCAGCAGGCTGCCGCGTCGAAGGCATATAGCGGCAGAGCCGCCTATGTTGAGCGCCAGGGCAGGACGCTGCTGCTCATGCGAGCCACGTTCTTGGTAAATGGCGACACTTGCGGTGCAACATTCTATCTGAATCCGCAACTCGACGGCATAGTGGCATTCAAGGAAAACAGAACAGCGAAAGACGAATGACGAATGAAGATAGGCATAATACAACAGGCCAATACAGCCAACACCGATGACAACCGCGCACGTCTGGCCGGGAAAATAGGAAGTCTGGCGCAGCAGGGAGCCGCTCTCGTGGTGCTGCAGGAATTGCACAACGGACTCTACTTCTGCAAGACGGAAAATGTAGACAACTTCGACCAGGCAGAAACAATACCCGGGCCTTCTACCGAATTCTACGGACAACTGGCGCGACGCCATGGCGTGGTGATTGTAACATCGCTGTTTGAGCGCAGAGCGTCCGGGCTCTATCATAACACTGCCGTGGTGATGGACAGCGACGGCGCAATAGCAGGCACGTATCGGAAAATGCATATCCCAGACGACCCTGGATATTACGAGAAGTTCTATTTTACTCCTGGCGACACCGGTTTCCATCCTATACAGACCAGCGTAGGACTGCTCGGAGTGCTTGTGTGCTGGGATCAGTGGTATCCGGAAGCAGCACGGCTCATGGCACTGGCAGGAGCCGAACTGCTAATCTATCCTACGGCGATAGGTTACGACTCAAATGACACTTCTGAGGAACAGCAGCGCCAGCGTCAGGCATGGCAAACGGTGCAGCGCGGACATGCCGTGGCTAATGGGCTTCCCGTTGTGACGGTGAACAGAGTGGGAATGGAAGAAGGCGTGAAGTTCTGGGGCACGTCGTTCGTGGCAGGGCCGCAGGGAGAACTGCTCTTCGAGGCAAACGACAGCGAGGAAGTGGAGAAAATAGTGGAAGTGGACATGCAGCGCTCCGAACAGGTGCGCCGCTGGTGGCCATTCCTGCGCGACCGCCGAATAGACGAATATCAGGAAATCACAAAGCGCTTCAGACGATAATTATTTGGTTTTTTATGCCGATTGATAGTTTTATGCTACCTTTGCAGGCTCAAACCAACCACCTCAAAACACAGTACTGAGAAAGGAAATGGAAGAAACAATAACGATGTATATGGACAACAAGCACAGGTCGTTTTCCATGATAGCCGAAGTGGAAGGAGAGTATGGCGACCTGTCGAAAATAGAAGTCCCGGATGCCCTGCCGATACTGCCAGTGCGCAATTTGGTACTCTTCCCAGGCGTTGTTTCGCCAATCATCATAGGAAGGGAGTCGAGCGTATCGCTTATCAGACGCGCCGAGAAACACGAGACGCTGATAGGAGTAGTTTGCCAGCGCGACCCGGAGATAGAGACACCGCTCATATCTGATTTGTATGAGTACGGCGTAGTGGCCAGAGTGCTGAAAACGCTTACACTGCCCAATGGCAATCTCACTGCAATCATACAGGGACTGGGCCGCATACGCCTGCACAGCATACTCAAGTACAAACCGCATCTTACGGGCGTAGTGTCGCAAGAGCCGGAAGACGTGCCTGAGCGGCGCGACGTGGAATTCTCTACTGCCATTGAGGACCTGCGCAGCAAGACGGCAGAATACATTGCCATGAACGACGAAATTCCCGACGAAGCATCGTATGCCATACGTAATGTCGAGAACCACATCATGGCACTCAACTTTATCTGTTCAAACATGCCTTTCTCCATTAAGGAGAAGATGGCTCTGCTTACTATAGACTCCATAAAGGAACGCCTCTTCAACGTCATGCGTATCTTGAACCGCGAGATTTCATTGCAAATGCTCAAACTGGATATACGCAATAAGACAAAGGACGACATTGACGAGCAGCAGCGTAACTACTTCCTTCAGCAGCAGATAAAGACTATTCAGGCTGAAATGTCGGGCGACGCAACGCCAGAGCAGAAGGAACTGCAGGAAAAGGCCGCCAAGAAAAACTGGCCTGAGTCGGTGGCACAGTTCTTTGCCAAGGAAATGGACAAACTCGACCAACTTAATCCGCAATCGCCTGAATATAACGTGCAACTCTCTTATCTGCAGACGCTTGTTGGACTGCCGTGGAATGAATGTACGAAGGACGACATGAATCTTGACAGGGCCAGGAAGATACTGGACCGCGACCACTATGGAATGGAGAATGTCAAGGAACGTATTCTGGAGTACATTGCCGTGCTGTCACTCAGGGGAGACTTGAAGTCGCCGATACTATGTCTTTACGGACCTCCAGGAGTAGGAAAGACGTCGCTCGGAAAGTCTGTGGCTGACGCCCTGAAGAGAAAATATGTCAGGGTGTCGCTCGGCGGACTGCACGATGAAGCCGAAATACGCGGACACAGGCGTACATACATCGGCGCAATGCCGGGACGTATCATAAAGAGCATACAGAAAGCAGGCACAAGCAATCCTGTATTCATTCTTGACGAGATTGACAAGGTGACACAGCAAACCCACAACGGCGACCCTGCATCGGCCCTGCTTGAAGTGCTCGACCCGGAGCAGAACACGGCTTTCCACGACAACTATCTTGACGTGGACTACGACCTGTCGAAGGTGCTCTTCATTGCCACTGCAAACAACTTGGGCACAATACCGCGACCGCTGCTCGACCGAATGGAGATAATAGAGGTATCGGGCTATATCACGGAAGAAAAGTATGAGATAGCAAAGCGCCATCTCGTACCAAAGGAGAAAGAGAACACCGGACTTAACCGCAAGTCGGTGACATTCACCAAGGCTGCACTGCTGAAAATAATAGAGCAGTACACGCGCGAGAGTGGTGTCCGGCAACTTGAAAAACAGGTGAACAAGGCTCTGCGCAAACTTGCCGTGCAGTTTGTCAACGGCAATGACGCTTCGGCAGCGGCAGACGGTGGAGAACCTGCGCCCAAGACCACAAAAATCACTCCCGACGAAATAGAGAAACTCTTAGGCAAACCGCCATACTATCGCGACATCTACCAGGGCAACAGTTATGCCGGAGTGGTGACGGGATTGGCATGGACCAGCGTAGGTGGAGAAATTCTCTTCATTGAGACATCGCTGTCGAAAGGCAAGGGAGCAAAACTTACGCTCACCGGCAATCTTGGCGACGTGATGAAGGAGAGTGCTGTGCTGGCATTGGAGTATGTCAAGGCGCATGCCGAGGTGCTGAATATTGACTACAGAATATTCGACAACTGGAACATACACATCCACGTGCCAGAAGGTGCCACGCCAAAAGACGGCCCGTCGGCAGGTATCACCATTGCTACTTCCATAGCATCGGCGCTGACACAGCGAAAGGTGCGCAAAAATGTGGCAATGACGGGAGAGATAACGCTGCGAGGCAAGGTGCTCCCCGTAGGAGGTATCAAGGAGAAAATTCTCGCTGCAAAGCGTGCCGGAATAACGGATATCGTGCTTTGCCGTGAGAACAGAAAGGATATTGAGGAGATTGCAGAAATATACCTAAAGGGCGTGGAGTTCCATTATGTGGAAAACGTTCAGGAGGTATGGGATTTCGCCTTGACCAAGGAACTTGTGGATAAACCTCTCCACTTTGCTGTTCCTGAAGAGAAAGACGAGAAGAAATAGAAATAAAGAAAGGGTGAAATGACCTTCGAAGTACAACATTCGGACAAGGCGAGTGACGCACGTACAGGACTCATAACCACCGACCATGGCAAGATAGAGACTCCTATCTTCATGCCTGTTGGTACGTGCGGCTCTGTCAAGGGCGTCCACTTCGAGGAACTCAGACAGCAGGTCAAGGCGCAGATAATACTTGGTAACACGTATCATCTGTATCTGCGCCCGGGACTTGAAATACTGAAGCAGGCGGGAGGCCTGCACCGCTTCAATACGTGGGACCGCCCGATTCTTACTGACTCCGGTGGCTTTCAGGTTTTCTCGCTTACGGGAATAAGAAAACTGCGTGAAGAGGGATGCGAATTCAGAAGTCATATCGATGGGTCGAAACACTTCTTTACGCCGGAGAGCGTGATGGATACGGAGCGTGTAATAGGTGCTGACATAATGATGGCGTTCGACGAGTGTCCGCCAGGACAGAGCGACTGGCAGTATGCACGCCGGTCGCTATCACTGACACAGCGCTGGCTCGACAGGTGTGTGAAAAGGTTTCAGGAGACGGAGCCTCTCTATGGCCATAGTCAGTCGCTCTTCCCTATAGTACAGGGATGTACTTTCCGCGACCTGCGCCAAGAGGCAGCAAAATATGTTGCTGACAAGGGAGCAGACGGCAATGCCATTGGCGGACTGGCCGTAGGCGAACCCACCGAAGTGATGTATGAAATGATAGAGGTGGTGAACGACATTCTGCCGAAAGATAAACCGCGCTATCTGATGGGAGTCGGTACGCCACAGAACATTCTGGAAGCAATAGAGCGTGGTGTCGACATGTTCGACTGTGTAATGCCAACGCGAAACGGACGCAATGCGATGCTGTTTACATACGAGGGAACGATGAATATGCGTAATAAGAAGTGGGAAAACGACTTTTCGCCCATCGATCCAGACGGATGCGATCTCGACAGGCTTCACACAAAAGCCTATCTGCATCATCTCTTCAAGGCTGGTGAACTGTTGGCCATGCAGATAGCATCAATACACAATCTGGCGTTCTACCTGCGACTCGTGGGTGATGCGCGCAGACATATAGAACAAGGTGACTTCGTCGAATGGAAGCGTTCGGTGGTTGATAATCTTGGCAGACGTAGATGAGAAAGTACGTTGACATATTAAAGACACTGCTCCGGAAGGTAGAGATAGGCAAGTTGAACCCATTTGTCTATCTAAAGAAAATGGACTGGTATATCATACGCAAGTTCATAGGAACGTATATATACTCCATCCTGCTTATCATATCTGTGTCAATCGTCTTCGATGTCAACGAGAATCTGGCAAAGTTTACAAGTTACAACGCGCCGATGCGTGCCATCGTGTTTGACTATTATGCCAACTTCATTCCGTATTTTGCCAATCTCTTCTCGCCGCTCTTCGTGTTTATCGCTGTCATATTCTTCACGTCAAAACTGGCAGGCAATTCAGAGATAATAGCCATGTTGGCATGCGGTATGAGTTTCCGGCGACTGCTGCGGCCATATCTTGTTTCAGCGGCACTCATCGCTGCATTGAATTTCTTCCTTGGCGCCTACATCATTCCAAAGGGCACCGTGGTAAGGCACGATTTCGAGTCGCTGTATAAGAACAACAAGAAGAATACCACGGCAAACAACATTCAACTGATGGTAGACAAGGGGGTGGTTGCCTACATCTCGCAGTATGATAACACCCGCAAGACTGGCTACGGCTTTTCGCTCTATAAGTTTGAAAACAAGAAACTCGTCAGCAATCTTACAGCCAATGTCATTCAGTACGACACCATTGCCGAGGAGCGCTATCACTGGAAGGCGCGCAGTTACAAGATACGCACGCTGAAAGGAATGAGAGAGCAGATAACAAGCGGCATCGAACTGGATACCATAATACAGATGGAGCCTATGGACCTTATCTTCTCTAAAGGACAGCAGGAGACGTTTACGTCGCCTGAACTGAAGCGCTACATCTCAAAGCAGCAGGAGAGGGGCTCGTCGAATGTAGTACAGTATGAAGTGGAGTATCACAAGCGTATAGCGGCAAGTTTCGCCTCCTTCATACTCACTATTATAGGTGCATCACTCTCGTCAAGAAAGCGTAAGGGAGGAATGGGATTGTATCTTGGCATTGGTCTGGCATTGTCTTTCGCATATATCATGTTGCAGACCATATCTGCCACGTTTGCCATCAATGCCAGTACTCCGCCGATAATAGCAGCGTGGATACCAAACTTTATCTACGTCTTTATAGCCTACTATTGTTACAAGCAGGCGCCGTCCTGACGGTCTCAGTTTTTTCTACTCAAAATAGAAAGTAAGAACTATCATCTTGTTTTGTGCCTTGCTCACACTGCCGGCGTATGCGCGCTTATTGGCATCGCGTAGTTCGTCGATGTGCTTTGTGTCAAGAGAGTTGCCAAGACCATAGCAGAATTTCAACTCGGGGATAAGTTTGAAAAAAGGCAGATAGAAATCACAGCCCATGCCAATCTCAAGCATGCTGCCCATGCGCTTAAGCCTGACGTTGTCCTGCGAACCAGCAGTGAGATTGATGGTAGGATTTATTCCCGTCATCAGGTACGGACGGTAGTTGTTCCAACGTGGTGCACTGAATTTCAGATCAAGTGGCAGTGAGATATAGGTGTTCTTCATGTCCTGTGTCTGGCGCCTGTAGTGCCCGTTTTCATCTGTATTGTCAAGGTCAATAAATGTGAGGTGCTTCGCGCCGAAATGCATAGACGGTGTGAATCGCAGCGATAAGTTGCTGTTTAGTCGCAACTCAGCCAGCACGCCAACGGTAAATCCGGGATTCCATTTGTCGGCATCTGTCAGGATCAGCCGCTCTGAAGTCGTGCCGTCTTCATTAGTCAGAGTCTGCGTCCCGACATTCTGAAACTCCACGTCTTGCATGTGTATTCCGACAAGTATGCCGAAATGCAGTTGCCTGAGGTCTATGTACGGTTTGTTCTGCACGCGCCTCTCCTGCGCCGTCACCGCCATGGGCGATACGCCGAGCCACAGCGTCGCCAGTAGTAGCAACCGAATGGCCAAAAATTTATAATTCATACCTGTCAATGTTAAATGGTCAATGGTCAAATATATTAACGCTTTTCCCGCCGTATTATTATTTCGACTACGTATAAATTGCAAAAATATATCACTAAAATTAGGTACGAATATCAAAAACTTCCTATCTTTGCATCACAATAAATTGGTATAAGTAACATATTATTTAATTTTAAAAGGTATAAGAATTATGGCATACGTAATTGGTGATGACTGCATCGCATGTGGAACATGTATCGATGAGTGCCCAGTAGAGGCAATCTCTGAAGGTGAGAAGTATTCTATCGACCCAGACGCTTGCACAGAGTGCGGCACATGCGCTGGTGTTTGCCCATCAGAGGCTATCAGCCTTCCCTAATATCGGGACAAAAAACAAAAAACTCTCTTGCAAAGCAAGGGAGTTTTTTTTGTTGGTAAAGAAAGAATATTCATTTATCTGTTTTGCAATTCAGTATTCGATGGCAATTGCAGAAACTCCGCCACAACAGGGTCTTTCATGAAAACACGGTTTGTGTATGTTTGTTCATGGTCAATGAATTTTTGTGGTAGCGGTTTATCGGCACAAAAGTGTGACGGATGGCGGATGAAAACAAAAATCACATCAGGAGACGCTCCAGCATGGGTATCTCTATGCGGCTGCGATGCAGCGAAAGAAGACCGTCGGCCTGCATGATGTTCAGGGCGCGGCTGACGTCAAGGCGACTGTAGTGGAGAATGTCGGCAAGTTGCTGCATGCGAATGTGGAATGTCTTGTGGCCGGCAGGGTAGTGGCAGTGGGCAAAGAAAAAACGGACGATGCTATCGCGAAGAGAGTGGGGAGCGGATCGCCATGGCTGGCGGAGCAATCGCTGTGTTGTGGTGGCTATGAGATTGAGCATGTTGAGCCTGAATACCAACTGGGTCTCAAGTAGCAGAATAACCTCCTGTTTGTCTATCGTGATGAGATGCAGGGGAGTGGCGGCGCTGTATGTGCATGGGTATTGCTGATTTATACCAAACAGATGTTCTGTTCCAATAAGGAATGGAGCACTCATGCGCTCCGTGACGTCGTAAGCCTTGTTGTCTGCCTGCTGAATGGTGTCGATGGTGCCGCTTAGGAGAAATGTAAGTTGGTGGCAGTTCTCTCCCTGCGAGAAGAGTTTCTTGCCTGATGGAATTTTGTGAAAGCCTATCTTGGTATGCGTGACAACCTCCATAAGGTCATTGTGGCTCATGCCTTGGAAGAGAGTGAACTGCAGAAGGCTGTCGTAGATTTTCAGATTACTATTGACCATTGACCGATGTTCATTCTGCTGCTGAGAGCGATGGTGAGAACCATGTGGAGAGTTGTCCCTGCTGGTCGGAATAGATGATGTATGCCATTAGTTCCTTATGACGCTCAAGCAACTGCTTGGCTCTTTCAAGTCCCATTACCATGAAAGCGGTTGCGTAGGCATCGGCTGTGGCGCAATCGTCGGCCAGGACGGTTGCCGACAGAATGTTGTGCTGCACGGGATAGCCAGTAAGCGGGTCGATGGTGTGAGCATATTTCTTTCCACCGCGATAGTAGAAGTTGCGGTAGTTGCCGCTGGTTGCCATGGCGCGGTCTGTGATGTTGAGGATAGTCTGGTATTCCTGCAATGTGGCCAGTGTGTCGTCGGTAGGTTTCACCACTCCTATTTTCCACGGCAGACGTTTGGGACTTATGCCACGCGTGATAACCTCTCCACCTATCTCTACCATGAAATTTTTGATACCACGGCTTTCCAGCAACGCAGCAACATGGTCTACACCATACCCCTTGGCTATTGCAGAGCAGTCGAGCATCAGGTGCGGATTTTCCTTCACCACACGGCGCCCCTCAATTTTAACTTTTTGCCAACCAACTATCTCGCGCAGCGAGTCTACTTGTTGTCTGCTGGGTGATACTGATGCGCCATGAAAACCGAAGCCCCATGCGTTGACCAATGGTGCAACAGTGATGTCGAAGGCGCCGTCGGTGTCACTGGAGATTTGCATGGCGCGGTGGAACACGTCGAGAAACATGTCGCTCACCTCTATATCTTCCGAGCGATTGATTCGCGATATAGTGCTTTGTGGATTGAACATTGACATTGTCTGGTCTACTTCCTTCATGCGTTCTTCAATGTCCGCCTGCAGATTGTCGGCACACTGGTAAGTCACGCTGTAGGTGGTGCCGAATATCATGCCGTTGTGATGCTGATATGGCATGTTCTGTTGCTGACGTATTATAAAGATGGTGCCCACGACGAGAAATAAGAGCAGTGGGGCTTGCCATAAGAGATTTTTCTTTCGCTTGTCCATGATGTCAGATGTCGAAGATGATATAGAAGTTGGCGGACATGCGGCTGTTGCCGTAGATGCCATATCCAGGGACATACCATGTGCGCCCTATTTCACCTTCATGGTGGAACAGGCGGCGCTTATAGCGGACGGCCCATCCAAGGTGCAGAGGCCCAGCCACTTTGGCATCCAGAGCCAAGACACCTTCCAGCCAGTGCTGCCAGCATCCCATTCCTTCCACTCCGAAACCTGAGTCGTATTGCCATACAGGATCGGGAAACTGTTGGCGTATGATGTCCACTGTGTAATTGGTGTAGGCATAGCGGAAACCACCATACAGGCGGTTTGGCCTGTGCTTGTTTTTCAGCAGGTTCCAGTCAACACCCAAGCGGAAGTAGGGGGCTTTGGTCTTATAGGTAATACCAGTTACTTCGTCATTGTCATGGTTGGCACGCCCGATGCCGATTTCAACTACGGGAAAAATCTCGTCGTGCAGATTCACGCGTAGGGCTCCTTCATATTCGCCATGGTCGCTAAGCAGTAGCATGGCCGGCCCGACAAGGTCTGCAGAAATGGCAATTCCACGATACACAGGGATAGAGTCTTTCTCTACCTTGAAAATCTTTGGCTGTGAGAATGCTGCTGAAGTAATAGAAACAAGCAGCAGACTAATAACGAGCCTTGAAGTGTATGTTGAAATGCTGAATAGACGCGTCATAATTGACGATTGGGTTGATGATACGTATTGTGTCGATGATGTTGTGGGTAGAGCGTACTGCGGTCAGGCGGTGGAAGAATGTGGCCTGACAGTCTACCGACTCAAAATGCGGTGTGTTCTCTTTCTTTATCCAAACGGTGTCAAGATACACACCGCCCAGAGTGTCGCGCAGTTCATAAAAGAATGTGTCTTCTGGCTGAGAGTAACTGATGTCTAATTCGTAGGTCGTGAACCGTGACAAACGATTTAGAAGAGTAGTATCGGTACCGTTGGCACGGTGTGAGGTGATGGTCAGAGTGTCTACTTCTATAGTGTCCGTTGTGGCGTCTGACTTGACGAGATTATAGACGGTGTATACCCTGTTCTGTACAGGACAGTCAATGGAAGTACAGGAGTTGAGAAGTAAGAGTTGGGAGGTGAGAGGTAAAAGGATAGTGGCGAGAGGTAAGAGAATGCTCCATACCCTCGCTGTAAAACTGCTGTTGCTATTATGACCGTTCTCGCTTTTCATATCTATTTTCTCACCTCTTACCTCCTAATTCTTACCTCCTCACCATCTCACTCCCTAATCACTTCTTCTATCTGATAGTCATTGCGTCCGGCGCTGTTCCTGCTAATAAGGTCGCCCAGGAAGCCAGCAAGGAACAGTTGCGTGCCTATCATCATCATGGTGAGTGAGATGTAGAAATAAGGTGAGTCGGTGACAAGGCGCATCGGAACATTGTGATACAGAGCCCACAATTTGTCAATGCCGATAAACGAGGCAGAAAGGAAGCCGACGAGGAAAACCAGTGTGCCAAGAAATCCGAATACATGCATTGGCTTCTTGCCAAAGGTGCCAAGGAACCACAGTGTCATCAGGTCAAGATATCCGTTAACGAAGCGGTTCCATCCCATGAACTTTGATTTGCCATATTGGCGCTTCTGATGGTGTACCACTTTTTCGCCTATCTTGTCAAAACCTGCATTCTTTGCCAAATATGGAATGAAGCGATGCATCTCGCCAAAAACCTCTATGTTCTTTACAACATCTTTGCGGTAGGCTTTCAGGCCGCAGTTGAAGTCGTGAAGGTTCTTGATTCCGCTTACTCTGCGTGCCGTAGCATTGAACAGTTTTGTGGGGATAGTCTTCGACAGAGGGTCGTGGCGCTCCTGTTTGTATCCGCTGACAAGGTCGTAGCCTTCTTCGGTAATCATCCTGTACAATTCGGGAATTTCGTCGGGAGAATCTTGCAGGTCGGCATCCATTGTTATCACAACGTCTCCCTGTGCAGCCTTAAAACCGCAGTAGAGAGCAGGGCTCTTACCGTAGTTGCGTCTGAATTTGATACCTCTGACATGGTCGGAACGCTCTGCCAGTTGGGTTATTACCTGCCATGATTTGTCAGTTGAACCATCGTTTACGAAAATCACTTCAAAGGTCAGCCCGTTGGCTGTTGCCACTCGCTCTATCCATTCATAGAGTTCTGGCAGTGACTCCTCTTCGTTGTATAGGGGAATTACAATTGATAAATTCATATTCTATATTTTTTCTTTCCGCATTGTCGCTGCCATCGGTACTCCGATGAGGAACCCTGACAGAATGTTAAACGTAAGCATGTTTAGTGCAATGTCTATGGGGCGCATTTCTGCCATTTGCTTTAGTCCTTCGTCCATCTGCGACTTCATGCCGTATGATTGCAGAAGGGCTTTGCCTTCTGATGTTTCCATTACCTGCATAAAAGTGTTGACCAGATAGCCGTTGTCGAAGTAGGCAAAATATACGTAGATTGCGGCAGCCAAAAGCAGACCAGCATAGAAGAATGTGAGAATGCTGTACGCATAGCCGCGACGAAATGAAATGAAGCCCATGAGACCGTAGTCGCGAAAATGACGTAGCCTGTTTGCTGCAAAAAAAGGAGATGCTATAGCCAGAAATATTGCCAACATTCCCATTGTGCCGTTGCTAAGTCCTGCCAGATAGCACAGGAAACTACCTATCCATAATACTGAAAGCAGTGCCCCGTCCTGGCGTGCAAAGGCTTTCAGTTGTATATATTCTTCAGGTGTCATCTCGCGTTACAATGCTGCAAAATTACGCATTATTTTCCATTCGCCAATTTTCTCTATGGAAATATTTGTTTTAAAGTTTTGCCCCTGGAGCGGCATCATTGCCTTCTGTCTGTGGCGTAGGCTTTGGAGCAGCAGCCTTCGTGGCAGCCTGTTTTACAGCATCACGAGGCAGAAGGTTGCGGCGCAGACTGTCGACGATGGGACGCGTTAGTCCAGGCATTGTGGGCTGCGTGGGACCGAGAATGTCCATGACGATAATCTCGTTTTCGCCCTTCTTAAGCCAGCAGCCGGGCAGGTAGAGTGTCTGCTGGGGGCCTATCTGCCAGAAGCGACCGAGACAATGGCCGTTGACCCAGACGAGGCCTTTGCCCCATGAAGAAAGGTCGAGATAAGTGTCGCCAGTTTTCGAGAGGCGGAAGGTTGTGCGGTAGTAGCCCTCTTTACCATTGACCGTTTTGTATTTACGCGTCTGTACGAAGCCATAGTCAATGGGCAGCAGGCGCACTTGCCACTGGCGCAGGTCGTAGGTGAGTTGATGGCCTTGAGGCGACGTGGTGAGCAGTTCTACGCGCTCGGTGATGCCCTTGCGGTCGTGAATCAGTTGGCTGTAGTTGATGCGGCCCATGGCCTCGATGAAGATATCGAGACGTTGACCCTCGTGTGTGGCCGGCAGACGTAGCATTGTCTCGTAGCCGTTGCCGCGATAGAGTTGGCCAATGAGCCGGCCGTCAATGTAGACACGGGCGTAGTCGCACATGTCGGTGATTCGCAGCAGAGCCCCCTTCCCGTCACCAGAGGTAGAAGACGTTTCGGGTAGCGTGGTGGAGTAAACGATGGAGCCGTAGCCCTGGTCGAACTGCTCCATGGGCTGTATCCCCTCTGAGGCGACAGACTCAGGCAGGTTTTCCTCAGCCATCAGTGGGGCGAACTCCGAGAAAGTCATTTCGGGCAGCGATATGACAGGGATGGGGGCTGGTACGGCTGGCAAATTCCTCTTCCGCCCCCCCTGCAAAGGAAAACCTCTGTCGTCGTAATGTGAAAGCAGTTCGCGCAACTTGTAGTATTTCTCTGTTGCACGTCCTTGCTCATCGATTGGCGCGTCGTAATCGTAACTGGTGCAGTCGGGGGCATAGCCCTTGTTGTTGGCGCCAGCCCACTGGCCGAACGAGGTGCCGCCGTGAGTCATGTATAGCGAGAACGAAATGCCGTTCTCAAGCATTGTACCGATGCCATCGACCATTGATTTCCACGGACGTTGCTGGTGTGGCTGTCCCCAGCCGTCGAACCATCCGCTCCAGAACTCCGAACACATCATTGGCATGTCAGGGCGCAGTTCCTTCAACCGGCGGAACTGTTTCAACACATCGGCGCTCGAACCAAAGTTGAGCGTCCAAATCAAGTCAGGCAGTGCGTTCTTCTCGAAATTGCTTGACCAGTCGCACTGAAACATTGTCAGGTTTTCTCCGTATATGGAGCGCAGACAGTCGCGGATAGCCGAAACATAAGGTTTGTCTTCACCGTATGAGCCATATTCGTTTTCCACCTGCATCATTATTATTGGCCCGCCTTTCTCAATGGTAAGATTTGACAGTTGCTCACCTACCTTCTGTTCAAATTTCTGCACGCGTTCTAAATAATAAGGATCGCGCTTGCGCAGGCGTATGTCTTTTTTCTTCAACAGCCACCACGGCAGTCCGCCCATTTCCCATTCAGCACAGACGTAAGGACCTGGCCGGACAATCACCCACATTCCGTGCTTCTGCGCTAAACGGCAGAATGCTGCCACGTCCCGCTGACCGCTGAAGTCAAATAGGTCTTCCTGCTGCTCATGGATGTTCCAGAATACGTAAAGACAGAGTGTGTTCATGCCCAGCGCCTTGCACATCTTGATGCGGTGCTCCCAGTAAGGACGTGGAATACGTGGGTAGTGCACTTCTGCGGCTTTTATTACGAATGGTTTACCGTCGAGCAGGAATGTTCCTTGGCCAGCGGAGAATGTGTGGGCTGTGCTTGCAGCCATCGTCATGGCTGTAAGTAGTAGCAGTGTGGTTATAATGTGACGCTTATTCATGTTTAGTTGACAGTTGTTTGACCATTTAACATTGAAAGTTGTCCTTTGTTGTCTTTTTTGTCGTAAAAAAATGTGAATTATGAATTAGAACGGCATTCCCACGGCAAAGTGGAATGCAAAGTCGCGGCTCAGTCGTGGATGCCATATCGGATAGTGCTCGCGGCTGTTCTGATAAACAGGGTTTACGGCTTTCATACCCATGTCAAAGCGCAGGATGAAAAAGTCGAAATTCAGACGCAGTCCCAGTCCATAACTCATAGCCAGTTGTTTCCAGAACTCGTCTATATGAAACTGTCCTCCGGGCTGGTCTTCATAGTTGCGTATAGTCCAGATATTACCGGCATCGATAAAGACAGCACCGCCGAACTTCCAGAAGAGATTGGCGCGGTATTCCATGTTGAGGTCAAGTTTCATGTCGCCAGTCTGATTGATAAAGTCTATGCGACCGTCTGTGCTGACGAAACTACCGGGCCCCAGACTTCTTACGCTCCATCCGCGCACACTGTTGGCACCGCCTGAGAAATAGCGTTTTTCAAAAGGCAGTATGGTGCTGTTGCCATAAGGATAGGCAATGCCAAGTCCGGCATGCAGCACAAGTGTGTTGTTGTAGTCGAGGCGTATGTTGCGTGTGAAGTCGATATCTCCTTTGACGTACTGGGCAAATGCAATGTCGAGCAACGTGTATCGGCCTTCTGCTGTCTGATGCATTCCGAAAGTGTGAGCGGCGAGGTTAAGTACGTTGCCTGCAGTCTCCACATTGAATTTTGTTGCCACGCGTCCATTGTTGTAGGAATAGCCGAAACCAAACTTCATTATGAAAAGGTCCTCGTAGTTGTATCGGAGAATGGCGTTCCTGCTGCTGGAGTCATCGAGATAATCCTGACGGAAAGTCTCGCTAATCCACGGCATCGAAATATAATTCAGGTCTATCAAGTCAATGAAGTAGCGGTCGTGATGCCTCTGGTCGCGCCATCTGTATTTCCAACCTGTAGAGAAAACCCGACGCTTGAATTCCGGACGGTTCTGCTGATCGTAAAGCAGTGACACTTCGCTGGTGGCATTGATGCGACGACGGAATGAAGACGATAGGAGTGGGGCGATAAAGCGTGGAAAAGTCAATTTCGCTTCAGCGCTGTACTCTTCGAAGTTGTTATTGGCATAGCCCTCCAGACCGTCAATGGCTTCAAAGGCTCCGCGAAGTTCAATGCTAAGATTTTCAGAACCACGAAACAGATTGCGGTTCTGGTATGTCAGTGAGGCAGCAGCGCCCAAGTCGCCTGCCGTATTGGTGCCTTCTGGTTGGAAAGAAATGGTCGACGACTTGTTGGTGCTGACCTGTATGACGCAGTCCAGCAGCCCTTCGTCAGGATGTTCCTCCCACGATATGTTAGTGTAGCGCACGGCTCCAAGACGCCCAAAGTGGGTGTATGTGTTTTGCAGATCGTCGGCGCTGTAGTTGCTGTCGCTGCGTATGAACGTGTTGCGCTGAAGCACCTTCTTGCGTATGTGTATTATGGAATCTTCCGGGTCTCCGCTGCGGTATGTTATGTTGCGCACCATATAGATGGGGTGGGGATGGGGAATGTCGCTGCGGTCGTAGTATGGATGAAGAATGAGAGTCACGTCAACATCTTGCGAGTTGCTAATGGAGTCGGCTCGGAATGTAATGTGATCTTTGTTGAACCTGTAGTAACCACGATTTACCAGCAGGCGTGTTATCCTTTTGCGCTCAGCATCAAGGTTTTCCACGTTGAACATCATGCCAGAGCGGAGCCCGTTGTTGCCAGCGTCGACAAGATGTAGCAAGTTTGCGATGGTGGTGTCACGAATGTCGTAGACCATCCTGTGGATATAGTATGGTTTTCCGGGATGCAGCGTATAAGTGGCATCTATTTTCTTTCCGTTTCTGACGGTATTCACATCTACCGTTGCGCGCAGAAACCCCATGTTCTGCATCTGCATCCGCAGGTCGCGTATGGATTGCAGTGTGCTCAGCGAGTCGTAAATCATAGGCGCTTCACCCATTGAGCGAAGCGTGCGGTTTATCCATTTTGAAGAGTCGCGCCCTGAGAGTGAATAAGTTGCAAGTGGTATTTTCAGCGTTGAGAACCATCGCGAATTGCCCTGTTGCCGCACATACGATTTCATCTGCGACGTGTTGATGGATTTCACCTTGACATCGCTTGTCACGTTGACGTGGTCAAGCAGATACTCTCCTTCAGAAACATATTTCGTTTCAGAACAGCCCGTTATCAGCAGTACCAGTAGAAGGCTTGTGAGTAATACCGTCAGCAGTCGCCGCATAAACTATTTCCTGTGGAGAGAGAACGAAACGAAAATATGACTATTGCATTATCAGTTCAACGAAACCCTTTGTCACTTCAAATGAGTGGGCAGCGATGTGCTTCCAGAAGTCATGGTATTGTGCGGCGTCATTGTCGCGGAGTGGTATATCGCTAATAACGCGGAACGACACAAACGGTACACCATATTTATAGCATGTCTGGGCTATTGCTGCCGACTCCATGTCGACGGCTTTCAGTTCAGGGAAGAGCGCTACAATCTGCTGCATCTTCTCGCGTGAGTCCACAAACCAGTCGCCAGTCACCGTAAGCCCCTCGTGTATCTTGAAGCCATGGTTTTGGCTTGCGAGTTGGCGTGCCGTGGCCAAAAGCCTTGCGTCGGCGGCATATCTGGCAGGCATTCCCTGCACCTGCCCGTACTGTGTGGTGTTGTCTATTGCTGCTCCACAATATACATCGTGATAAGTCACTTCTGAAGCAACCACCACATCCTGTACTTGCAGTTCATCGCCGTTTCCTCCGGCACATCCACTGGAAATGATAATGTCGGGATGATGCCTGGCTATCATCTCTGCTGCTCCAAGGGCGGCATTCACCTTGCCGATACCGCATTTTTCTACTATGACGTCTTTGCTGTCGAACATTTTCTGGAGTTGTTCCAACTCCTTGTCCATTGCTACTATTATACCTATCTTCATGGTGTTCCTGTCGGGTTGTGTTAAAGTGATTTTATGGTACGCTCGTATTGCTCCATCAGCCATTGCTGCTGTTCGTCAATCGTCAGATTGCTGTTGTCGAGCAATATGGCATCGTCGGCCTGGCGCAGAGGAGATACCTCGCGGTGCGAGTCAATATAGTCGCGTTCCTCAACATTGCGAAGAATTGCATCGTAGTCTGCCTCCATTCCCTTTTGTCGTAGTTCTTCGTATCTGCGCATGGCGCGAACCTTGGCGGTTGCTGTGACAAAGATTTTCAGTTCTGCATGTGGAAAGACCACGGTCCCGATGTCTCTGCCGTCCATCACTATGCCTCCTTCACTTCCCATCTGCTGTTGCTGGGCTACCATTGCTTCACGTACGAAAGGCAGTGTTGCTATTGGACTTACATGGTTTGACACTTCCATGCTGCGGATTTCACGCTCCACGAGTTCTCCGTTAAGATAAGAGTCTGGCTGGTGCGTTTCGGGGTTAATGCTGAAGGTTATGTGGATGTTGCCCATGTCGTTGCGCAGGGCCTCCTCGTTTATGCCTTCTGGAGTGAACATGTTGTGGCGCAGAGCGTAGAGAGTAACACAGCGGTACATTGCTCCCGTGTCAACATATATGTATCCCAACTGGCGTGCCAGTTGCTTTGCCATAGTACTCTTGCCGCAGGAAGAGTGGCCGTCGATGGCTATGGTGATTTTTTTTGTCATGTTTTTATTTATGATGATGATATTACAATGAATAGGTGGCTCCGATAATCAGCGACGATGCAGAGACATGGTATTTGCCGTATGCAATGTTGAGTTTGAAACGCTGCAGTTGCAGACCGGCGCCAACAGAAAGTCCGGCACCATGGCTGCTCTTGCTGTCGCCGTCGTTTATGCTCATTTCGCTTGGCCGTCTGAAATTGTAGCCTGCTCCTATATACACAATGTCGCCAATTAGGAAGTCTGCACCGACGGTGAGATGCTTCAGCAGGCCGACATCCCAGCGGTTAAGGCGTGAGAATGTGGCGGAGAAGCGCAGTGGCGCAGCATTAAGCCGCTTGGATACTCCCACCTGCAAATCGAAAGGCATGCTTTCGCGGCGGTCTTCATATGTGCTGATTTCACCGCCAAGGTTTTTTGCCACGGCAGAAAACGACCAGTAGCGCTCGTCGTCGTAATAGTTCAGTCCAAGGTCGGCACCAATGCCTGTAGAACTGAAGCCAGCAATGTGTGATGATATGAAGCGTAGCGTCAGACCACCGCTCCATCGGTCGGAAAGCATGTAGGCCAGCGATGCGGATATGGCAATGTCTTTGGCTGAGAAGTCGCCGACCTCCGTACCGTCGGCCGTCGTCTCACGCATGCTTCCATAGTTCATGTATTGTCCTGCCACTCCCCATGTGGTGCGCTCGTTCCATTCTTTTACGAAACTGGCAGAAGCAGTAGTGCTTCCTGCCATGTAGGTCATAAAGTTGAGATTGATGCTGCAGTCGCTCGTATTGGAAATCAGGGCAGGATTATGGAAGATAAGCGATGGGTCGTCGTCGGTCAGCGTGATATTGTCGCCGCCAAGTGCGGCGGCATGGGCGCTGACAGGCAGGCGGAGGAAGGTATAAATCTCCTGGCTCTCCTGCGCTGAGAGCAGTGCAGAATACAACAGCAACAGCAATGCTATGGCACTGCTGCGCTTTATCGTCTGCGTCGGGATGTTACACATTGGTTACGATGCCTTCGATATAAGTCTTGAGAATGTGAATACCGGTCTTGTTCTCACCACCCCATGGAATAATGAGGTCTGCATATTTCTTCGTGGGTTCGATGAATTGCTGGTGCATGGGTTTCAGCACTTTTTCGTAGCGCTCCAATACCATGTTAACGTCGCGTCCGCGCTCCACTGTGTCGCGGCGGATGTTGCGTATCAGTCGGACGTCGTCGTCTGTGTCTACGAAAATCTTCAAATCCATCATGTCGCGAAGTTTTTTGTAGTGCAGCGTCATAATGCCTTCGAGAATAATCACTGGTTTTGGCTCTACATGAATGGTTTCTGGCAGTCGGTTGCTCAGTACGTAAGAATATGTAGGCTGTTCCACTGCGTGTCCGCTCTTCAGAAGTTTGATGTGCTCGGTGAGTAGTTTCCAGTCGAAGGCATCTGGATGGTCGAAGTTGATGGCACGACGCTCCTCTTCAGTCATTCCTGTTGTGTCATTGTAGTAGGAGTCGAGGGGCACTACGGCAGCACAGTGGGGTGGAAGTGCGCTGGCGATATTCTTTACAACAGTGGTCTTGCCGGAACCTGTTCCGCCCGCTATTCCAATAATTGTCATTGTTGTAGACTTTCGTGAGGTGAAATTGTTTACTGTTGGGCCTTTACGAGATACACCAGCGTAGGCAGGTGGTCGCTGTATCCGTCAAGCCATACGCCGCCTGCATGTGTGCGCTTGGTGTTGCCCTTGTATTTCCCTTCCTGCTGGAAGAGATAGTCGCGGCGGAAAATCTGCGGCTGGAAGAGAGTCAGCGTCTTGTATTCTTTCTTGCCTGTCAGGTCAAGCAGGTTGCGCGATAGAATAATCTGGTCGAAGAGATTCCATGCGCCGTTGTACATCAGAGTACCGGTGCCGCTGTCGTGGATTTTCCACCAGGGATTGTACAGCCCGCCTTCTTCCACTTCGCTCATGTCACGACGGGCGCCCAGAGCCACGGCCATTGAGCGGTCGCGCGGGTCGTCGTTCATGTCGCCCATGATGAAAAGTTTTACATTGGGGTCGTCGCGCTGCAGAGAGTCCTTTACGACGCGCAGTTGCGAGCCGCCTTCTTCCCTGTAGTAACTGCTGGCAAAACGCGACGGCAGGTGGTTTACCACAATCGTGACGTGCTCGCCGGCCAACGTGCCGCTGACTACAAGGAAGCCGCGAGTGGCGCGGGCAGAGTCTTGTGGTAATTTATATATATAAGGTACGAGTTTTACATCACGCACGGAAAACTGCGACGGATTGTACAGCAGACCGCAGTCTACGCCACGATGGTCAGGGCCTTCGATATGGCAGAATTTGAAACCGCGGGCCTTCAGCGGTTCTTGTTCGCAGAGGTCGGTAAGGCAGCGTGCATTCTCAACCTCCGAGACGCCGATGGCGGCACAGCCGTATGGCAATTTGTCGGTACCCATTTCGGCAAGAACGCGAGCCATGTTGCGGAGTTTGTGTGTGTACTTCATCTGGGTCCACTTGTTGCGGCCGTCAGGAAGATACTCGTAGTCGTTGTGACCCTCGTCGTGCTCAGTGTCGAAGAGATTTTCAAGGTTGTAGAAACCAATGGCATAAGCACTTAACTTGCGCTCTTGAGCCAGACCGCTGCTGGTGCCGACAATGAGTAACAGAGCGCCGAATAGAATAAGTTTTCTCATATTGTATACAAATTGATGTTGCGAAGATAGACATTATTTTTATAAACTCGCATTTTTTTGAAAAAAAAAGGAAAAAAAGGCAGCATATTTTACATTCTTTTTCCATAACTTTGCGCCATAATAAAATTTTATTTAATTTTTTACTTTATGCAAAAAAAGTTGAAAACAGTTGTGATGGCCTTGTGCCTCGCATCCGTTGCAATGGCGCAAAGCACCGATTCACTCACGTTGGGTGGACAGAACGCCATAACGAGCGAGCAGGCTTTCACTTTCACTGAGGCACAACTGGGTGAGGACGACGATATGTCGCAAAACGTAACTATCATTTCCTCTAATCAGAATGTCTACGCCTCACAGGTGGGGTATCTGTTCAGTCCAGTACGCTTCCGCTACCGTGCTTTCAATCAGAAGTACAATGAGATTTACATCAACGGTGCGCAGATGAACGACATGGAGTCGGGCCAGTTCCGCTATTCGTTAGTGGGAGGACTGAACCAGCAGACGCGTGGCGTGGAAAACTCTCTTCCGTTCGAGAGCAACAATTTCTCGATGTCGGCAATGGGCGGCTCCAACAACTACGACTTCCGTCCGAGCCATTTCGCCACGGGACATCGCATTACGCTGAGCGGTGCCAATCGCAACTACACGCTGCGTGGAATGTATACGTACAACAGCGGACTGAGAGAAGACGGCTGGGCCTATTCTGCCAACATTACGTATCGCTGGGCCGACAGAGGCTATGTCGAGGGAACCTTCTACAATTCTCTCTCGTACTTCTTCGGAGCCGAGAAGCGCATTGGCGACGACCACGCCATTTCTGTCGTCACATGGGGCAATCCTACCGAACGCGCATCGCAGGGTGCTGCTACCGACGAGAGTTACTGGCTTGCCAACTCGAACTACTACAATCCCTACTGGGGCTATCAGAATGGCAAGAAGCGCAATTCGCGTGTCGTTAACGACTTCCAGCCAACCGTCATGCTTACATGGGACTGGAATATCAACAACGACATGAAACTCACAACGTCTCTTATGGGTCGCTACTCTATGTATAAAGGTACGCGTCTGAATTATAACGGTGGCGAAAACCCACAGCCCGACTACTGGAAGAACATGCCGTCCAACAACTACGACGTGTGGTATGTCTCCGATGAGTCCTCGCGTACCGAAAGCGGCTTCGACGACTTCATGGCAGCGCGTACGTATCTGATGGGCTCAAAGGAAGCGCGGCAGATACAGTGGGACCGCCTCTACTATGCCAACCTTATGGCAAATACTACAGGCAGCGACGCACGCTTCTTCGTAGAGGCAAAGCACATCAACAATCTTAATCTCACTCTGGCTTCCACGCTGAAGACAGAACTTAATGCCAACACCACATGGAACCTTGGCATTCAACTGGCAACCAACAAGGGCATGCACTACAAGACTATGGATGACCTGCTTGGCGCCAATGTTTTCCATAACATCAATACTTATGCCCTTGGAACTTACGCTTCGTCCGACCCTCGCGTGCAATACGACATGGAGAATCCTAACGGACTGGTAAAGGAAGGCGATAAGTTTGGCTACAACTACAACATTCTCGTTGACCGCGCCCAGGCATGGAGTTCTCTTCGCTATACAAAGGGACGCCTGCATACCTTCGTGGCAGGCAAGGTGAGCGGCGTTACGCTACAGCGCGACGGAAAGATGCGCAATGGTATGGCAGCAGACTTTTCGTATGGCAAGAGCGGTAAGGCTAAATTCCTTGAGGGCGGCGGAAAGGCTGGTGCCAACTTCTTGCTCGGCGCAGGAAACACCATCACGGCCGGCGTGGGCTACGAACTGAAGGCTCCGCAGGCTCAGGCTGCCTTCGTCTCGCCCGAAATCAACAACGACTTCGTTGCAAACCTTAAGAACGAGAAGATTTTCAGTTCTGAACTTGGTTATCAGTTTGAAACCTCATGGTTTAAGGCCAACATCAATGGCTACTACAGCCATATCGGAGATGCTACTGAATGGCAGAACTTCTTCTACGACGATATCGGCTCGTTCTCCTATGTTTCCATGACGGACATAAAGAAGGCTTACTACGGCATAGAGTGGGGATTGAACTTCAAACTCAGTTCCAGTTTCAACATCCGTACTCTTGGCACCATCAGCGAGGCTAAGAATCTCAATAATGCCGCCGTTCGCTACATGAATTCTACCGAAGGCGACTACCATGACGATATAGTATACAATAAGAACATGCGCGAGAGCGGTACTCCGTTGTCTGCATACAACCTCACGCTGAGTTATCACGCCAGCGGCTGGTTTATCGACGTTACGGGCAACTACTACGACCGCATCTACCTCTCCTATTCACCAAGTTACCGCTATGGAACCACTCTGGAAAATCGCCAGAAAGCCTACGAGAAGTACTACAAGCAGTATGGCATCTATCAGGAGATGGTATACGGAGTTGATGCCGACGGCAATAAACATGTAAGCAGCGCAGCGCTTGAGCAGGCTAAGGGAAAGGGCGGCTTCATGCTCGACCTCTCTATCGGCCGCAGCGTTTATCTCAAGAAGGGCTCGCTCTCTGTCAACCTCATGCTGACCAACGTGCTCAACAATACCAAGATCTGCACCGGTGGATATGAGCAGAGCCGAAGCAACTACTCTGTCAACTCTAATACCGGCGACCTGGGAAGCACGGCACGTGTGTACAAGTTCGACAAGAACCCCAAGAAATACTATGCCTACGGTATCAACGGCATGCTGAATATTGCTTACAGATTCTAACCCTTAAAGCCGAATACAATAATGAAGACAAGATTTTTTTCTATATTGGCACTGGCAAGTCTGCTCACAGCCACATCGTGTATGGACGGCGATTGGGATGCTCCAAGCCCAGAGGTGGGTATGGCAGCATACGGCAACCAGTATCTTGACACTACAAATCTTATTACTGTCGCTCAACTGAAACAGCAGTTCAGCAGCGAAATTTCCAATAGCAGCCTTAAGCAGGTGACAAAAGCCACGCAGATACAGGGTGTGGTCATTGGCAATGACGAGGGCGGCAATATCTACAACAGCATCTATATCAAGGATGCCACAGGAGCCATTGCCGTCAGCATCTCGCAGGCTGGCCTGTTTGGACCGTTCAGCGTAGGACAGAGCGTTCTTATCGAACTGAAAGACCTCTATGTTGGCGGATACGGCAAGCAGCCGCAGATAGGCACTACCTATACCAGCCCCACTACGGGACGCACCAGCGTTGGCCGCATGAGCCGTGTGGTTTGGCAGTTGCACTATAAACTCATCAATCCTATCAGCGGGCTTGACGTAAAGCCTGTTGTGGTGAAGAACATGAGCCAGTTGAATATCGACAACGACTGCGGACAGTTGGTGACGCTGCGTGGAGTGGAACTGGCTGAGGCCAACGACACGGCAGTGTTTGCACCCAGCGATGGCAGTGTGGCACTCACTTCCAACTGTGCCAACCGCTCTGTCAAGGGCATGACCGACGTGGTTGTGCGCACCAGCACATACGCCGACTTTGCTAACAAACCAATGCCTACAGGCCGCGTGGATATCACGGGTATAGCATCGCGCTACAATAACACATGGCAGATACTTATGCGTAGCGAGAACGACATCCAGCCTGCTAAGGACGGCGACGACGATGGCGACACTCCGGCAGGATTTGTAGCCAGCGGTACCGGTACGCAGGCCGATCCGTTCAACGTGCAGGCCATTATCGACTATGTCAGCGCCTTGTCTGCCGACACAGACACCAATCAGGACTACTACGTGAAGGGTATCGTGACCGAAATCCCCAACAACGGTATCTCTACCGATTACAACAATGTGACATTCTATATCTCCGACAGCGCTGACGGCGGCAACAAATTCTATGTTTACCGCGCTAATGGTCTCAACGGCGGTGCAGTCACAGCAGATGTCGTCAAGGTAGGCGACGAGGTGGTCATCTTCGGCAGCACATGGGTCAACTACAAGGGCAACACCCCGGAGACAAAGCAGGGAAAAGCCTACATCTATTCAGTAAACGGAAAGACTGAGTAATCACATCAATAACGAATAAAAAACAGAAAACGATATGAAAAGATTAGCAAATTATCTGATTGCGATGGCTCTCGTAGTCTTCACGTTTACAAGTTGTGAAGATGTGCCATCACCGTTCGGCAATGTTGTTCCGCCGGTAGACGATACCGAGAAAGTAACCTTCGAGCCCTCTGGCTCCGGTACTGCTGCCGATCCATACAACGTGCAGGCTGCGCTCGATGCCATTGCCGCTCTGGCCACAGATGCCAGCACTGACGAGGTGTATGCCGAAGGCTATGTCACCAGCATCACCGAACTTTCCACTCAGTACGGCAATGCTACGTTCATCATCTCCGACGACGAGACGGGTAGCAACAGCCTCACTGTTTATCGTGCAAAGGGACTCAACAACCAGAGCATCACCGACGAAAACCTCATCAAGCAGGGCGATAAAGTCGTAGTGTGTGGTAAACTCGTAAACTTCAAGGGCAATACTCCTGAGTTCACGCAGGGCTGCTACATCTACTCCATCAACGGCGCTGGCGGTGCTGGCGGCGATGAGCCTTCTGGCGAAGCCAAGGGCACAGGTACGCTCGACGACCCGTACAATGCTCTCGGTGCTATTGCCTACGCTAAGACTGTGGGCGAAACGGAGTCTGCCAACGACGTGTATATCAAGGGTAAGGTTGCTGCCATCACGGATCAGTACGGTACGCAGTATGGCAATGCCACCTTCACCATTTCCGACGATGGCAATGCAGAGAATACCTTCACTGTATTCCGCGCTCTCTATCTTGGCAACAAGAAGTATGAAAGCGGTGACCTGATAAAGGTTGGCGACGACGTTGTCATCTGTGGTAAGGTGACCAACTACAAGGGCAATACCCCGGAGACAGTACAAGGTAAAGCCTATCTGTATTCGCTTAACGGCGTTACCGACGGCGGCGGTTCTACAGACACGCCTACTGGCGGCGCATCCGGTACTGGCACACAGGAAGACCCGTTCAATGTGCAGGCCATAATCGACTATGTCAGCGCATTGGCAGCCGATACTGACACCAACCAGGACTACTATGTGAAGGGTATTGTAACAAGTATTCCCGATGGCAATAATGGTATCTCTACCCAGTACAACAATGTGTCGTTCTATATCTCCGACGACGCTGCCGGCAGCAACAAGTTCTATGTGTTCCGTGCCAAGGGCCTCAATGGCGGCGATGTCACGGCCGACGTAATCAAGGTTGGCGATGAGGTTGTTATCTTTGGTAGCACTTGGGTCAACTACAAGGGCAATACTCCTGAGACAAAGCAGGGTGCAGCCTATATCGTATCGGTTAACGGCAGTGGCAGCGGCAATGGCGGCGGCAATAACGACCCGGGCAACGAGCCTTCTGGCAGCGGCGATGTCACTCGCGATGTAAGCGGCACGGTGCTCACGCTCACCAATACCGCAGTAACGGCTTCTTCAAACACCATCACCGTCGATCTCAACGAGCAGAACTGGGCGAATGCTGAAGAGGTTACAACGGTGACTCTCAGCGACGGCACTACCATCACCTTCGACAAGGGCGAGGGCTCTACCACTCCTAAGTACTACACGGCCACGAAGGGCGTGCGCCTCTATGCCAAGAATACCATAGCCATCAAGGGAGCCAGCAAGGCTATTGCCAAGGCTGTGCTGACCTGCGACTCGTATCAGGGCACCGACTATGTTGGCAACGCAACGCTCACCGCATCGGCAAGCGGCACTACCATGACCATTGTCAATGAGCATACCAGTGCCAGCGGTGGTACTCAACTCCGTGTGCAAACCATCGAGATTACCTACGCCGACTGATAATCCTCCGTTTATATCCTTTCCAGTGGCGCGACCGTCCGGTCGCGCCACTGCTGTTTTAATTTTTGCCAGCGCTGTTTTAATTTTTGCCAGCGCTGTT
>CALFIY010000027.1 GCA_937877595.1 uncultured Prevotella sp. | reverse complement strand
ATTCTTTCAGCAGACGAACGTGAGGTATGGATGCTGACATCTGAAGGTCGGGGGGCACTGAACCCCAATACCAAACGCTACGATGCGGGAGACGTACATATATTGGCTTTCGACACAGCAGCGAAAACGACGCGCGAAATCGGATTGCTTGATCGTACCCTGTGCAACTACAGCACGACACCCTTTGTCGCAACACAACTCAGCGGCGGCTGCGGCTATATTGTGGAACAAGGAAGAAAGTTTGTCTGGGTTGATACGGATGGCAAGAATGATGCCTTTGACTGGGGTGCTAGAGACACGTATTTCGATAACAAACTCATCAGTACCCAACACGAAGAGCAGCAGCAACTGCTGACTACATTTCTCGACAATCGCTTCTACGCCCTTGATATCGTCACCCAATACAAGGGTTGGACAAGCAAGAAGAACGAGTACCGCATTGTTCTCAAAAGTTTCGACCGAAATGGCGACTATCGCGAACAGCCTGTTGAAGTCGATATTGCAGGAGGTCTGTCTTTCTGCAAAACCGCACCAGGTCGCTATTTCGTGTGGCAACAACAGGTAAAGCGCGACAAGGAGTTTGTGCAGCGTCTCGGTACGTTTGAAATCAAGTGAATCACTCCTTAAGACGGTATATAGAAATCGAAATCCTGCCTCGATACGACAATTTCGATGCAGCGCACGGACGCTCCCATGTGAATTGGGTGGTCGGCGAAAGCATGGCCCTGGCGCAACATCTGACCGAGGAAGACCCGAATCTGCCGATTGACGAACAAATGGTCTATGTCATTGCCGCATACCACGATGTGGGGCTGGCCGTCGACCGTGCAACCCACCATCTCGTATCGGCCCGAATGCTGCGCGACGACCGGCAACTGAGCCAGTGGTTCTCTCCAGGGCAAATACTACAGATGGCCGAGGCCGTAGAGGACCATCGGGCATCGTCGGACCATGAGCCACGTTCAATATACGGATGCATAGTGGCTGAGGCCGACCGCGATTTGGAGCCGGAGATAGTACTGCGTCGCACGGTGCAGTATGGGCTTAGCGTATACCCTGAAAAAAATCGCGAAGAACATTGGCGGCGCTTCTGTCAGCATCTTCACGATAAGTATTCTGCTACTGGATATATTCGTCTGTGGCTTCGCAATTCTGCCAGCGAAAACCATCTTCAGCAGTTGCGCAGCATGATAGACAACCCAAGCCTGCTGCGGCAGAATTTTGACAGGTTATTCGATGAGGAGAAGCGTTTGCGGCAAGTGTAAACGTTAAAAAACGACAAGCCCGAATGAATTATTCGTTCTGGCGTAATATGTTCTTTTCAAAAAATGCTAACTTTGCACCCCATAAGTTATTCTTTTAGCAAAGAACCCTATACAACTATAGCGTAAAAGCATGAAACATTTTAGATTGATAGACAACACGCTTGGGTGGCTGAGTTTTCTGATTGCCGCTTTCGTGTATTGTTCTACAATAGAGCCTACGGCCTCGTTCTGGGATTGCCCGGAGTTTATATCCACTGGTTACAAACTTGAGATAGGCCATCCGCCCGGTGCTCCGTTCTTCATGCTGACGGCAAATCTCTTCTCTCAGTTCACTTCCGACCCTACGCAGGTGGCCAAGATGGTGAATATAATGAGTGCCCTGCTTTCGGCGCTCACCATACTGTTCCTTTTCTGGACCATTTCCCATCTTGTACGTCGTCTGCTCATTGGCAGTTGGAGCGAACTGACTGTGGCAAAGACCATAGCCATCGAGGCTTCGGCAATGGTTGGTGCACTCATTTACACGTTCAGTGACACATTCTGGTTTTCTGCGGTAGAGGGTGAGGTCTATGCTTACTCGTCGGCATTTACCGCCGTTGTGTTCTGGTTGATACTGAAATGGGAAGACCAGGCAGACGAGCCTCACAGCGACCGCTGGCTCGTGCTTATCATGTACATGACGGGCCTGTCCATAGGAGTACACTTGCTCAACCTGCTGTGTCTGCCTGCTATAGTATTGGTATATTATTACCGCAAGTTCCCTCAGCGAAATCCGCGCCGCGATCTCTATGGCTCGCTTGCTGCGTTGGCAATATCTATAGTCATATTGGCTGCCGTGCTCTATGGTGTAGTGCCTGGAATTGTGCAGGTTGGCGGTTGGTTTGAACTTTTGTTTGTCAACGTGCTTGGTTTCCCGTTCAATACTGGCGAGATAATCTATATTTTCCTGCTTATAGCCGTCATCATCTGGGCAATATGGGAGACACAGCGCCCAGAGGAAAAGACCAACGAGAAGCGTCAGAACATCGCGTTCCTCCTTGCCGTTGGCATGCTCGGCATACCATTCTATGGCCACGGCTGGTCGGCTGCTATTATAGGTATTGTCGTTCTTGGCCTGCTTTGGCTGTTGTTGCAGTATAGGGACAAAGGTAAGACTTTGGTCACGGCTCGCATCAAGAACACATCGCTTCTCTGTATGCTGATGCTGATGATTGGCTATTCGTCGTATGCACTGATTGTGATACGCTCGGCAGCCAATCCGCCAATGGATCAGAATTCCCCCGAAGATATCTTTACGCTTGGCGAATATCTTGGCCGTGAGCAGTACGGTCAGCGCCCGCTGTTCTACGGTCAGGCCTACACTTCACAGGTTAAACTTGAGAAGAGTGGAGAATATTGCAAGCCCGTTATGAAGAAGGGCGATCCCGTGTGGCAGCGCAAGGAGAAAGCCTCCGATACGGAAAAAGACTCCTACTTCGTCGTTCGCACCAAGGACGAATATGAGTATGCCCAGAACATGTTCTTCCCACGAATGTACAGCGCCAGCCACCGTCAGGCCTATGAAAGTTGGATGGGTGGAAGTGTCGACGGTCACGTGGAGCAGTTCGACCGTTGCGGCGAGACCGTCAGCGTCAAGGTGCCGTCGCAGTTGGAAAACCTGCGCTTTTTCCTGTCCTATCAGTGCAACTTCATGTACTGGCGATATTTCATGTGGAATTTTGCCGGCCGCCAAAACGACATGCAGGGCAATGGCGAATTGGAACACGGCAACTGGATAAGCGGCTGGAAATGGCTTGACAATCTTCGTCTTGGTGATCAGGACAAATTGCCCGACGAACTCAAGGACAACAAAGGGCACAACGTATTCTACATGATGCCGCTCATTCTCGGCCTCATTGGACTTTTCTGGCAGTCGTGGTATTCTCGTCAGAAAAAGACCATTGTCGACGGAATAGCCCAGACAGAGGTGGAGCCCGTGGGCATACGCCAGTTCTGGGTGGTGTTCTTCCTCTTCTTTATGACAGGTCTTGCCATCGTAATCTATCTGAACCAGACTCCGATGCAGCCGCGCGAGCGCGACTATGCCTATGCTGGCTCGTTCTACGCCTTTGCCATCTGGTGTGGCATGGGAGTTGCTGCACTGACAGACCTTATAAACCGCAAGATGAAGGGTGCCCATGTCGTTGTGGCAGCCGTGGTTGCTGTAGTAGCCCTGCTTGTTCCGGTGCAGATGGCTTCGCAGACATGGGACGACCACGACCGCTCAGGTCGCTACACCTGCCGTGACTTCGGACAGAACTATCTGATGTCGCTGCAGCAGGAGGGAAACCCTATTGTGTTCACCAATGGCGACAACGACACTTTCCCGTTGTGGTACAATCAGGATGTAGAAGGTGTACGCACAGATGCTCGTGTTTGCAACCTCAGTTATCTGCAGACCGACTGGTATATCGACCAGATGCGCCGTCCTGCCTACGACTCTCCGTCTGTTCCTATCACGTGGAGCCGACTGGAATATTGTGCCGGCACCAATGAGTATGTGCTGGTTGACCCGCAGATGAAGCAGGCAGTGCTCGACTATTACAGACAGAGCCCTGACGAAGCGCGCAAGCAGTTTGGCGAAGAGCCTTTTGAACTCCGCAATGTACTGCGCAACTGGGTGCGCTCCGACAATCCCGACTTCCACGTCATCCCCACAGATACTCTCTATATGACTATCGACAAGGAGGCTGTGCGCAAGAGTGGCATGATGATGGCCGCCGACAGCATTCCCGACAGGATGGTAATATCTCTGAAAGGCAAGGGCGCACTGTACAAAGGCGACCTGATGATGCTTGAGATAATAGCCGAGGCTGGTTGGGTGCGTCCCGTTTACGTTGCCCTCACTGTAGGTTCTGAGAATTACATGAATCTTGGCGACAACTTCATACAGGAAGGTTTGGTAAACCGTATCTCTCCGTTTACTACGAACGTCGAGGGGGCCAAGAAGTTTGATACGGCGAAGACCTATGACAATGTTATGCATCGCTTCAAGTTCGGTGGCCTTGACAAACCAGGTGTTTATATCGACGAAACAGTCATGCGCATGTGCTATACGCATCGCCGGCTTCTCAGCCAACTCGCAATGCGACTCCTCGAAGAGGAAACCGAAGAAGGCGACCGTCGTGCTACCGAGGTGTTGAAGCGTTGCGACGAGGTGTTCCCTGCCGTCAATGTGCCCCACAATTATCAGTCAGGTTCTCTCGACTTGGCAAGGGCATGGGCAGCGTTGGGCGACAAGAAGCAGGCATTGGCGCTGCTTGACAATCTCTATCGCAACTCTATCCAGTATGCCGACTGGTACAACAATCTGAGTGCTTCCCAGTTTGAAATGTCGCAGAACGACTGCCTGATGCATCTGTACATCCTGCAGCAGGTCATTGCCGTGGGACAGAATGTCGACGAGCAGTGGGGCGAAGAGCATGCCCGGCAGTTGGAACAGCGTGCCGTTGTATTCCAGCAGCGCGGCGGAAAGATGTGGGACTAACCGTATTGCATTAGTCGCAAGAGGAAAATGGTAATAACGAGGGAGTAATGATAATCGAGCAACCGGCCATGTGGCTTCGCTGGCTTTATCCGCGAGCCACGTGGCGTATGAATAGCGAGGAAAGGGCCGTCTATCTTACGTTTGACGACGGCCCTATTCCAGAGGCTACGCCCTTTATCCTCGACACCTTGGAGCATTATGGCGTGAAAGCAACATTCTTCATGGTGGGCGACAATGCGCGGAAACATCCTGACCTTTACGAACAGGTGGTGAGCAAGGGCCATCGCATCGGCAACCACACTCACAACCACATTGGCGGCTTCCGTCATTCCATTAAGGAGTATAGTTATAATGTCGAGAAGGCCAATGCCTACCTGCATACCGATCTCGTGCGGCCACCTCACGGATGGATGCGGCTCGGCCAGTATGCGTGGCTCAGCAGAAAGTATCGCATAGTGATGTGGGACCTTGTGACACGTGACTATTCCAAATGGCTCACCGCTGAAGACGTATTGGAAAACGTGAAGCGCTATACTCGCAACGGCTCCATCATAACCTTCCACGACTCCCTGAAGTCTATTGACAAACTTCGCACCGCGCTCCCTGCTGCCATAGAGTGGCTCAAGGAGCAGGGCTATGAATTCAGGGTTTTTTGAAAAATATTCTTCTCGTTTTTTTTGCTACTCCGAAATTATTGCATAATTTTGCACACTGTAGTTGTGATGTGCAAAATAAAATAAAAGGAGTAATAAAAACATGTCTATATCAAAAACACGACAGACGCTTGTCGATGTAGCCCGTCAGTTGTTCGCCAAGAACGGCATGGAGAATACCACGATGAACGACATTGCCGTGGCTTCAGGCAAGGGCCGGCGCACTCTCTACACTTATTTCAAGTCAAAGGAAGATATCTACTATGCTGTGATTGAGAGCGAGTTGGAGCGCCTCTCCGACAAACTTGATGAAGTTGCTGCGCGCAAGATACGCCCTCAGGACAAGGTCATAGAACTTATCTATACCCATCTGAGCATGATTAGGGAAACCGTGGTGCGCAATGGCAATCTGCGTGCCGAGTTCTTCCGCAACATCTGGATGGTGGAGAAAGTACGCAAGCATTTCGACGATGCCGAGGTGGAACTCTTCCGGAAGGTCTTTGCCGAGGGTAAGGAAGAGGGCGAATTCGACATCGACAACATTGAACTGGTTGCCGACATCACCCACTATTGTATAAAAGGCCTCGAAGTTCCGTACATATACGGACGCATTGGCCACGGCATGAACGAAGAGGCCACGAAGCCCCAAGTTGCCAAGTTCGTCTATGGTGCTTTGGGAAAAGGCAGAAACCTTTGAGCGCCATCCATGACCGTGGCGGCAGAATTTGTCAAGAGTATTATCAGAATTATAATTTTATAAACAGAAAATAATAAAATGGGACTATTAACAGGAAAGACAGCACTCATCACTGGTGCTGCACGCGGCATTGGCAAGGCCATTGCCCTGAAGTTTGCCGAAGAGGGTGCAAATATTGCATTTACCGATCTTGAGGTAAACACAGAGACAGAATGGGAAATAGCATCTAAGGGCGTAAAGGCCAAGAGTTACGCTTCCAACGCAGCCGACTTCGCTCAGACGGAAGAGGTTGTAAAGGCCGTAAAAGAGGAGTTTGGCTCCGTGGATATCCTTGTCAATAATGCCGGTATCACCAAGGACGGACTGATGTTGCGCATGACAGAACAGCAGTGGGACGCCGTGATAGCAGTAAATCTGAAATCAGCCTTCAATTTCATCCACGCCTGTGTTCCAGTAATGATGCGCCAGCGTGGCGGAAGCATTATTAATATGGCATCGGTTGTTGGAGTGCACGGAAATGCTGGTCAGGCCAACTATGCAGCCTCCAAGGCTGGACTTATCGCTCTTGCCAAGTCTGTCGGTCAGGAGATGGGACCAAAGGGAATACGTGCCAATGCCATCGCTCCAGGTTTCATTGATACTGCCATGACCCAGCAACTCTCCGACGAGATTCGCAAGGAGTGGATCAACAAGATTCCCCTGCGTCGCGGCGGTACTGTGGACGATATTGCACAGTGTGCTGTTTTCCTGGCAAGCGACATGTCGAGTTACATCAGCGGCCAGGTCATCCAGGTTGACGGCGGCATGAATATGTAAGCAGTCGCTTAACAGAAACAGAGAATTACTGATTATGAAGGTTATCTACGAGGACAATCATATCATAATCGTCTATAAAGAGAGCGGAGAGATCGTTCAGGGCGACAAGACTGGCGATGCTCCGCTCTCTGACTATGTCAAAGCATATATCAAGGAGAAATATCAGAAGCCAGGGGAAGTTTTTCTCGGCGTTGTCCATCGTCTTGACCGCCCTGTCAGTGGTCTGGTGGTCTTTGCCCGTACATCCAAGGCACTTGGCAGGCTCAACGAAATGTTTCGGCGTGGCGATGTTCACAAGACATACTGGGCCCTTGTCGCCAACAAGCCTGCTGCCGACAGCGGACATCTTGAGCACTGGCTTGTGCGCAATGAAAAACAGAACAAGACTTATGCCTATGCCAGCGTGAAGCCAGGTGCCAAGCATGCTGCGCTCAACTATCGTGTCGTGGGGCATACCGACAGATACTATCTGCTCGAGGTAGAACTCCTCACAGGCCGCCATCATCAGATACGCTGCCAGTTGGCTGCCATGGGCTGTCCCATTCGTGGCGACCTGAAGTACGGCGCTCCGCGCTCCAATCCCGACGGAAGCATCTCGCTCATGTCGTATCGCGTGCAGTTTGTCCATCCTGTGTCAAATGTCGACATAGATGTCACGTCGCCACTGCCCTCCGACTCGCTGTGGCATGTAGCGGCTTCACTTGGCGAATGACAGTGAAAAAAAGATAAAAACATATATATAGCAATGAACCAAGGACATAAATATGTGGCAGTAAGTTACACCATCTTCGCAGATGCTTCCGAGGGGAAGCAGGTGGTGGAGCAGGTGACCGCCCAGCAGCCCATCCAGTTCGTCACAGGTTTCGGACTGGTCAACGCAGAGTTTGAACAGGCAGTGCTTGCAAGGCAGGAAGGTGAGACGTTCAGTCTCACAATTCCCGGCATTACTGCCGACAATAAGCAGATAGACCTTGCTGTCGACGGGCAGGTTATTGTCACACGCGACGCTACGGCCGACGAGATTGCCAAAGTCGAGGCTGCCCTTGCCGGCGGCTGTGGATGTGGTGGCGGATGTAGTGGCTGCGGCGGCGGTGATTGTGGTGCTGGCGGTTGCGGCGGCTGTGGCGGCCAGTGTTCAGAATAAGTAAATACTCACGATAAAGCCATGAGCAATACATTTGGTAAACTATTCACGCTCACCACGTTTGGCGAAAGCCACGGTGAAGCAGTAGGAGGTGTGGTAGACGGTATGCCTGCAGGCATTGAGATTGACCTTGATTTCATTCAGAGCGAACTGGATCGTCGTCGTCCCGGACAGAGCAACATCACTACAAGTCGTAATGAGGCTGATAGGGTAGAACTGCTCAGCGGTGTCTTTGAGGGACGCAGTACAGGATGTCCTATCGGCTTTGTGGTGCGCAACACAAATCAACATTCTTCAGACTATGACAACCTGCGCCAACTGCTGCGCCCGTCGCATGCCGACTTCACCTATCAGGCGAAGTATGGCATCAGAGACCATCGCGGCGGCGGCCGCTCATCGGCGCGCGTCACGATAAGTCGCGTGGTGGCCGGTGCGCTGGCCAAACTCGCCCTGCGTCGGAAGGGCATAAGCATACAGGCTTACACCTCGCAGGTTGGGAGCGTTGCCCTTTCGGGAACTTATTCCGACTATGACCTGTCGCTTGCTGAGCAGAATGTCGTGCGTTGTCCCGATCCGGAGAAGGCTGCCGAGATGGAGCAACTCATCATGCAGGTCAAGTCGGAAGGCGACACCATTGGCGGCGTGGTGACATGTGTCGTCCGTGGCTGTCCTGTAGGAATCGGCGAGCCCGAGGCCGACAAATTGCATGCAGCCCTTGGAGGCGCCATGCTCAGCATCAATGCTGCGAAAGGTTTTGAATATGGTGAAGGCTTTGCTGGTGTTGCCGCGAGAGGCTCTGAGCAGAACGACGTGTTCTGCCGGTTAGCGAGTGGCAGCATTTCCACACTGACAAACCATAGTGGAGGCATACAGGGTGGCATCTCCAATGGCAACGACATCTATTTCCGTGTGGCATTCAAGCCCGTAGCCACGCTTCTGCGCGAGCAGCATACGGTGACGGTGGATGGCGAAGATGCACTTGTCACTGCCCGTGGGCGCCATGACCCGTGCGTCGTGCCGCGTGCCGTTCCGGTGGTAGAAGCCATGGCGGCCATCACGCTGCTTGACCACTGTCTTATGTCGCGGCTCAGTTTCTGAAAAAAACAACTGTTTTTAAAAAAATAAAAACAGTGCTGGCGATTTTAAAAACTGTTTTTTTCTCAGAAAAAACAGCGCTGGCAAAAATTAAAAGAGCATGCACCGCAGTGCATGCTCTTTTTGCTGTCTGTTTTGCGCAGAATTTTTATACTATGCCCTGGCTCATCATGGCGCTTGCCACCTTCATGAAGCCTGCAACGTTGGCACCCTTCACGTAGTTGATGTAGCCGTCGGCCTGTGTGCCATACTTCACGCAGTTCTCATGGATGTCGTTCATAATGCGCTTCAGATAGTTGTCTACCTCTTCGGCAGTCCAACTCAGGCGCTCTGAGTTCTGCGACATCTCAAGACCGGAAACCGAAACGCCACCTGCGTTGCTGGCCTTGCCAGGAGCGTAGAGTATCTTGGCATCCTGGAAAATCTTGATGGCTTCTGGCAGTGATGGCATATTTGCACCCTCTGCCACTGCAATAACGCCATTGTCAACAAGAGCCTGTGCCTGCTCGCCGTTAATCTCGTTCTGAGTAGCGCAAGGCAGTGCAATGTCGGCTTTCTCATGCCAGGGGCGCTCGCCAGCGTGGTATACGGCATTTGGATACTCTTCTGCGTATTCCTTGATGCGTCCGCGCTCTATGTTCTTGAGTTCTTTCACATACTCCAGTTTCTCCTGGGTGATGCCATCTGGGTCGTAGATGTAGCCATCAGAGTCAGAGAGAGTCAAAGGAATGGCTCCGAGTTGGATACACTTCTCTGCGGCATACTGTGCAACATTACCAGAACCGGAAATAAGCACTTTCTTGCCCTTGATATCGACATTGCGTGTCTGCAGCATTGAGTTCAGGAAGTATACGCAACCATATCCTGTAGCCTCAGGACGTATGAGCGAACCGCCGAAAGGAATTCCCTTACCTGTCAGCACGCCCTGGAACTGGTGGGTGAGTTTCTTATACTGGCCATAGAGGTAGCCGACTTCGCGACCGCCCACACCGATATCACCGGCAGGCACGTCCTCGTCGGGACCAATCACGCGGTAGAGTTCATTCATAAATGCCTGACAGAAGCGCATCACCTCAGCATCGCTCTTTCCGCGTGGAGAAAAGTCGGAACCGCCCTTGGCACCACCCATAGGCAGAGTGGTCAGCGAGTTCTTGAAGGTCTGCTCAAAAGCCAGGAATTTCAGGATTCCCAGATTAACGCTCTTGTGATAGCGCAGTCCGCCTTTGTACGGGCCAATGGCATTGTTGTGCTGGATGCGGTATCCCATGTTTGTCTGCACGTTGCCCTTGTCGTCTACCCATGTAATACGGAATTCGCAAACGCGATCGGGAATGCAAAGGCGCTCTATCAGATTAGCCTTCTCAAACTCAGGGTGCTTGTTGTACTCTTCTTCGATGGTGGGAAGAACCTGACTGACGGCCTGGATGTACTCTGGCTCATTGGGGAAGCGTTGCTTCAGTTGCTCAACTACTTGTGCTGCATTCATAATCTTTTTCCTTTTAGTTTGTTATATATAATTAATGTGTAAACAATGTTTTTACCTTACTGAAAAATGTCGCCAGCAATATTCTGTGACTTTCTGCGTGCAAAATTATATCAAAAATTGGGAAAACAAAACATTTTATCGTATAAAATAGCAAAAAACTTTCTTTTTGTTACTTATTTGATATAAATCAAGCGAAAACGAGTTTTCTGATTTTTCCTACCTGACGAAGGCGTAAAGTGCTGTTTCATTTGTTAAAAACGCTAAAACTTACAGAAATAATCCTTTGGCAGACCGCTGTATACATAGAAAAGCGCTACCTTTGTTGGCTAATATACGGCAATAATGAAATTTGAAGAGACCTATCTCAACGACAATATACTTGACGCGCTTTACGACATGCGCTTTGACGAAATGACGCCCATACAGGAGCGCTGTATTCCGGAGATACTCGACGGAAGAGACCTGATAGGTGTTGCGCAGACAGGCACGGGCAAGACAGCAGCCTATCTTCTCCCCATACTTTCCATGTTAGACGACGGCGGATTTCCGCGCGATGCCGTGAACTGCATAGTAATGTCGCCAACACGCGAACTGGCGCAGCAGATAGACCAGGCAATGCAGGGCTTCGGATATTATCTCGACGAGGTGAGCAGCGTAGCCGTCTACGGTGGAAACGATGGCAGTCGCTTCGACCAGGAAATGCGTTCGCTAAGGATGGGCGCTGACGTGATAATCGCCACGCCAGGCCGCTTGCTTTCGCACATAAAGATGGGGTATGTTGATTTGTCGCGTGTGTCTTTTTTCGTGCTTGATGAGGCAGACCGAATGCTCGATATGGGATTTTCCGATGACATTTTACAGATAGCGAAAATGCTGCCGGATAATCACCAGACCGTAATGTTCTCTGCCACAATGCCTGACAAGATACAGCAGTTGGCGCGGACGCTGCTAAACAATCCCGTAGAGGTTAAGATAGCCGTGTCGAAGCCTGCGGAGAAGATACGCCAGTCGGCCTACGTGTGCTATGAGCCGCAGAAGTTGGCCATCATCCGGCATCTCTTTCAGGCTGGAGAACTGGAACGCGTCATAATCTTCTCTGGAAAGAAAGACAAGGTGAAGATAATCACGCGTGAGTTGCAGCACATGCATATCAACTGCGCCCCGATGCATAGTGACCTCACCCAGGCAGAGCGCGACGACGTGATGTACCGCTTTAAGACGGGACAGGTGTCGGTGCTTGTAGCCACGGACATTGTTGCGCGAGGCATAGACATTGACGACATCCTGTGTGTCATCAACTACGATGTGCCGCGCGATGCAGAAGACTATGTGCACCGTATAGGGCGTACGGCGCGGGCTCAGCGCGACGGCGTTGCAATCACGTTCGTAAGCGATGCAGACATGCGCTGTTTTGCCGACATCGAGCGCTTCCTGGAGCGCAGCATTGAGAAAAATCTGCTGCCCGATGGCATTGGCGAAGGCCCGCAGTATGTTGCCGGCACGCCGCGCAAGACATCGCGAGGCGGCAGCGGCAGACGCCGTGGCGGTGGCGGCAGGCCCAAGAACAATGCCAAGGCAAGCAGACACAACAGAAAGAAACGACCTTCGAAATCCAAATGATGCAATATAAGATAACAGCACCGCGTCAGTTGCGGTGCGACATTACCCTTCCTGCTTCAAAAAGCATATCCAACAGGGCGCTGGCTATCTATACACTGTCGGGAGGTGGCGAAATGCCGCAAAATCTTTCCGATTGTGACGATACGGAAGTGATGGTAGCGGCCCTGATCGACCACCCTGCTACAATAGACATCGGTGCGGCTGGCACGGCGATGCGCTTCCTTACAGCCATTCTTGCTGTAAGCGAGGGTGAAGAGCATGTGCTTACTGGTAGCGAGCGGATGCAACACCGCCCGATAGGCGTGCTTGTCGATGCGCTGCGCTTTCTTGGCGCCGATATCACCTACGAAGGACAGGAAGGTTTTCCGCCACTGCGCATCCGTGGCAGGAAACTGGCTGGCGGTAATCTTGAAATACCGGGAGACATAAGTTCACAGTTCATCTCTGCATTGCTTATGATTGGTCCGATGCTGACCGAGGGCCTTTCTCTTAGGCTTACCAGCACTGCCATTTCGCGTCCGTACATCGACCTGACGCTTTGGATGATGCGTGAGTTTGGTGCTGAGGCTGAATGGACGGATTTCGAGACTATCGTAGTGCGGCCTGTGCCCTACAAGACGCGCCCGTACCTTATTGAGAACGACTGGAGTGCTGCTTCCTACTGGTACGAAATGATGGCGCTGACCGATGACGATGAGGCAAGCGTGCGTTTGGAAGGACTTATGGACGGTTCAAAACAGGGAGACTCCAGTGTGCGATATATCTTCAGTCTGCTCGGTGTTAAGACGATCTTTTCAGACAGAAAACCAGGCGAGCCGACGACTGTCACGCTGCGGCGCACGGGCACGAGCGTGTCGCGCTTGGAGTACGACTTCGTAAACGTGCCCGATTTGGCACAGACATTTGTCGTCACGTGTGCCGTGATGGGCGTGCCTTTCCATTTCCGTGGCCTTTCAACACTGAAAATCAAGGAGACCGACCGCATAGAAGCACTGAAGCGTGAGATGCTGAAACTGGGCTACGTGATACACGACGCCAACGGCAGCGAACTGATATGGGACGGAGAGCGTTGCGAGCCCAATGAAGATGGCGGAATCGACACCTACGACGACCATCGTATGGCATTAGCCTTTGCTCCTGCCGCGCTTCGAAGGGAAAATCTCCTGATAAACAATCCGTACGTCGTAACGAAATCCTACCCACAGTATTGGCAGCATCTTACGGAGTGTGGGTTCCTGATAAACGAAAACAAATAAGACGACTTGAGTTTTGCACTTATAGCCATATTGTCCATTTCCGTACTCGGAATAGTTGCTGCTCTCTTCTCTCTCGGAGGAGACGACGAACCTGTGGTTGCCGACGGAGGCTGCGGAGCATGCGGAAGCAGGGCAGAGTGTAAACTGGCAGACGTAGTGGAGAAATGCAAGGGCAAGTGCATCGCGCTTATGGTGCTTTTGGCCTTGACAGCCTGTTCTACAAAGAAGAATACGGCCAACACGCGCTGGTGGCACTCCTTCAATGCGCGCTATAACACCTACTTCAACGGCTCGCAGGCTTTTATAGACGGCTGTGAGGAAAAGGAACGGGGCAATGCCGATGACTATACGGAGATGTTGCCATTGTATACAGTGGGCAACAAGAATAGCCGCAGCATAGGCAGCGCCCAGTTTGACCGTGCCATAGAAAAATCGGAGAAGACTATACGTCGCCACAGCATCAAGAGCCGTCCGGAATGGAACAAAAAGCGCCGTAAGACAAAGGCTGACGTAGAATGGCTGTCGCGCAGGGAATATAATCCTTTCTTATGGCATGCTTGGCTGCTGCTGGGCAAGTCGCAGTTCCAAAAAGGCGAGTTTGAAGAGGCTGCAGCAACATTCAGTTACATGAGCCGCCTCTATCAGACGCAGCCTGCCATCCTGGCGCGCTCACGGGCGTGGCTTGCAAAGAGTTACATAGAGATGAACTGGCTCTATGAGGCCGATGACGTCATTACTAAGCAGCGCCGCGACAGCATCCCGGGACGGGCACGTGCCGACTGGGACTACACACTGGCCAGTTACTATCTGCATGCGCAGCGGTACGACGAGGCTGTTGCCTCACTGCGAAACGCAATACGCCACGAGCATCGCAGGAAGCAGCGCGCACGCATGTGGTATATCATGGGACAGGTGGAAACACAGCGCGGAAATAGAGACCTTGCCTATCGTGCCTACCAGCGCGTGATACGTCTCAATCCGCCATACGAACTGGAGTTCCATGCGCGTATTGCACAGACAGAGGTGATGGCCGCTGGAAATTCAAAGAAGATGATTTCCAAGTTGCGCCGCATGGCATCCAGCGACAACAACAAGGCTTACCTCGACCAGGTGTACTATGCCATCGGAAATATATACCTTTCGCAGCGCGATACGCTACATGCCATTACCGCATACGAAAAAGGAAACGAGAAGTCGACGCGCAACGGAATAGAGAAGGGCGTGCTGCTCCTTACGCTGGGCAACATCTATTGGGATCGCGAGAAGTATGCTGACGCACAGCGCTGCTATGGCGAGTCTATAGGACTTCTTGACCAGGACAGGAAAGACTATCGACAACTCTCACTGCGCTCGAAAGTCCTCGACGAACTTGTGCCGCATACAGAGGCAATTCATCTGCAGGACTCGCTGTTGGCCCTTGCTGCCATGCCTGAACAGGAGCGCAATAAGGCCATCGACCGTGTAATAGCCGAACTTGTCAGGAAAGAGCGCGAAGAGAAGCGGCGCCAGCAGGAGGCGGAGGCTGAGCAGGTGGCACAACAGCAGGGAGCGCGCGGAAACACTCAGCGCACCACGCCGCAGCCTTCGCAGCAGAAGAGTGGCAGCAGTACTTTCTACTTCTATAATCCTCAGGCGGTGAGTCAGGGCAAACAGCAGTTTGAACAACTGTGGGGCAGGAGAGAGAATGTCGACAACTGGCAGCGCAATAACCGCACTGTGGTGAGTATGATGAACGATACGGAGGAGGTTGCCGACAGCATTGCGTCTGCTGACAATCCGGAGGCAACGGAGGCTGCTGATACCGTGGCAGTGAGTGGCGGTAAACAGGCAGCGGACTCTACAGGACTCGATCCTCACAAGCGCGAATACTATCTTGCGCAGATCCCGTTCAGTGATGAGCAGAAAGAGGCATGTCATGCCATCATTCAGGAAGCACTGTACAATGCTGGTGTGATACTGAAAGACAAACTTGACAATCTCTCTCTCAGCGAACGCCTTTTGCTTCGCCTTGTAAGGGAATATCCTGAATATGAGAACAATGATGCGGCATGGTATCATCTGTTCCTAATCTACTCTCGTCAGTATCGTACTGCCGATGCACAGGCTGTGCTTTCCACAATGCAGGCTGCCTATCCGCAGAGCGAGTGGACAAAACTGCTTTCCGACCCTTACTATAGCGAGAACCAGCGCTTTGGGAAACACATAGAGGACTCGCTGTATGCTGCTACGTACAGTGCTTTCCGCGAAGAGCGGTATCAGGAGGTGGAAGCCAACACACGCCTTTCGGCTACACGATTCCCCTCAGGTGCTCACAGGGCAAAATTCCTGTTCGTCGAGGGACTGAGCCTGCTTAACATCGGACAGGCTGACAGTTGTGCTGCACGCATGCGTCAAGTCGTAGAGGAATATCCTGAAAGCGAGGTGAGTGAGATGGCAGGCCAGATAGTACGTGGCATACAGCAGGGACGACGGCTGCAAGGCGCCCACATGACGGCAGCCGACATCTGGCGCCAGCGGCAAGGCTCATTGCAGAGCGGCGACTCTGTACAGACGGATACGCTGAGCGTTGAGCGCGACACACGCTATGTGTTTATCCTGGCCTATCAGCCTGACAGCGTCAACCAGAACCAGTTGCTGTACGAGATGGCTCGCTACAACTTTACGGCATACATGGTGCGCAACTTTGAAATAAGCATTGACGGCGATGGCGCCATCGGACGCCTCATGGTGACGGGCTTCCTAAGTTATGATGAGGCCATGCAGTATGCCCACCGCCTGTATGCCGATCCGCAGATGGCGGAACGGCTGAAAGGATGCCGCCGTATTATCGTGAGCGAACAGAATTTGCCACTGCTGGGCACTGCCTACAGTTACGATGAATACAATGAGTTCTACGAACAGCAGTTGGCACCAGTGGAACCGACAGAGCGCGAATTGCTTACACGGCCAGAGAATATCGTGGAAGAGGAAGAAAAAAATACTGATGAAGGTGACGACAGTGACGATGACGATCTGTTCGGAGCACCTGCCAATCAGCAGAATTCAAACACTGTCGACTTCGATGATGATTTCTATTATTGATTGAGTTTATGAGTAGGTAATTTATTTAAATATCAAACCTCAAGACTCCGAACTACAAAGACCGCAAGAAAATGACAAATGGACTATTGCTATGGGCAGATGACGAGATGGAACTGCTGAAGCCCCATCTCCTGTTCTTGGAAAAGAAAGGCTATGAAGTGGTTACTGCCACCAATGGGCTTGATGCTGTCGAGCAGTGCAAAGAACGTCAGTTCGATCTTGTGCTGCTCGATGAGATGATGCCTGGACTGAGCGGACTGGAAACGCTGCAGCGAATAAAGCAGATACAGCCGACGGTGCCTATCGTAATGGTGACAAAAAGCGAAGAAGAGGACATTATGAACGAGGCAGTCGGGCGTAATATAGCCGACTATCTCATCAAACCGGTAAATCCAAATCAGATACTGCTCACGCTGAAGAAGTTGATACATCGCCGCGCGCTCGTGGCAGAAACGACGCAGACTGCCTACCAGCAGCAATTTCAGCAACTGGGGATGCAGATAATGGACTGCAGAACGTGGGAGGATTGGACGGATGTATACAGGCAACTCGTGCAGTGGGAACTTGAGTTGACGGCAACAGACTCTGCCATGGGTGACATGTTGCGCATGCAGAAAGAAGAGGCCAACATCGGGTTTGCCAAGTTCGTGAAGCAGAATTATATGTCGTGGATAGCATCGCGCAATGTGACAGCCGCTCCAAAAACGGCTTCAAGAACTTCCGGCAACGGTCAGGCTGATGCTACGGCACCGCTGATGTCGCCCGACGTGTTCAAGCGCAAGGTGTTTCCTTTGCTCAACGAGGGGGAACAAGTTTGGCTAATAGTGCTCGACAATTTCCGTTACGACCAGTGGAAGACGATAGAGCCAGAACTGTCTGACTTCGAGATAGAACAGCAGGTGTATTGCAGTATTCTGCCTACCGCAACACAGTATGCACGTAACGCAATATTCTCAGGACTGATGCCCGACCAGATATCGCGCATGTTCCCGCAACTATGGGTTGACGAGAATGAGGAAGAGGGGAAAAATCTGAACGAATCGCCACTGATACAAACGCAGATAGACCGTTATCGACGCCATGACACGTTTACATATCATAAGATAAACAGTGCTGCCGAGGCTGACACGATGATGAGCCAGTTGGGCACTATCAGCAAGAGCCAGTTGAATGTTGTGGTGTTCAACTTTATTGATATGCTGTCGCACGCACGTACAGAGTCAAAGATGGTTCGTGAATTGGCACACGACGAGGCCGCCTATCGTTCGCTGACGCTCTCATGGTTCAGACATTCTGCGCTGAGCCAACTGCTGCGCCATCTTGCGCAGACCGATTGCCGTGTTGTGCTTACTACCGACCATGGGTCAATACGCACCACGACGCCGGTGAAAATAGTCGGCGACCGCAACACCAACACTAACCTTAGATACAAGTTGGGCAAAAACCTTAGTTACAACGACCGCGACCTTTTCACCATCCACGAACCGCATAAGGCCCAGTTGCCGTCGCCAAACTTGTCGACGAGTTATGTGTTCGCCACGGGCGATGCGTTTTTTGCATATCCCAACAATTACAACTATTATGTCAGTTACTATCGCAACACCTTCCAGCACGGTGGAATATCAATGGAGGAGATGATGATACCGCTCGTAACGCTGAGGGGAAAGAAGAAAGGATAAAAACAGCATAAAGATGAACTATACACTGAATGAGATAAACGATGCTGCCAAGTGGCTGATAGAGCACATTGGCGAGCACCGCATCCTGGCTCTCTCGGGACAGATGGGGGCTGGCAAGACAACGCTGATACGTGCCGTATGTGATGTCCTAGGCACCGACGATGTAGTTACGTCGCCAACATTTGCCCTTGTCAACGAATACGATACGAGCAGCGACACATTCCCCAAGGTCTACCACTTTGATTTCTACCGCATCAAGCGTCCTGAAGAGGCTTACGACATAGGTATAGAAGAATATTTCGACAGCGGAATGTTGTGTATGATAGAGTGGCCGGAAATGATAGATAGCCTGTTGCCGTCAGATGCTGTGACGTTAAAGATAGAAGAGCAGCCAGATGGCAGCAGAGAACTGTCTCTTGACATTGCAGGTAATACTATTGTGTAAGATTGATTGATATTGCTCACAAAAAGTTATAGATTTTAATAAAAAATCTCCCATTGTGACGATTTCTTGATAAATAGCAGTAATTTTGGCGCCCATAATAAAGATGACAAAGACAATGGAAAAGAAAGCGCAGCCCGCTGATGCTGAGATGATAACAGGCAGCGAGGCGCTTATGAGAGCCCTGAAGAATGAGGGCGTTACTACTATTTTCGGCTATCCCGGCGGCGCAATTATGCCGGTGTACGATGCGCTCTATGATTACACCAGAGGTGAGAAAAAATCGTTCACGCATGTCTTGGTGCGCCACGAACAGGCTGCTACTCACGCAGCAGAGGGCTTTGCGCGCGTCAGTGGCAATGTCGGTGTAGCCCTTGTTACCAGCGGACCTGGTGCTACTAACACTCTTACGGGCGTTGCTGATGCCATGATGGACTCTACTCCATTGGTGGTGATAGCAGGGCAGGTGGCCATCTCGTCGCTGGGCACTGATGCTTTTCAGGAAGTAGACCTTGTAGGCGTGGCACAGCCTATTTCAAAATGGAGTTACCAGATACGCCATGCAGAGGATATCGCATGGGCTGTGAGCCGTGCTTTCTATATTGCACGAAGTGGCCGCCCTGGTCCTGTTGTGCTCGACTTTCCGCGCAATGCCCAGGTAGAGAAAGTTGCCTTCCACCCGGAGAAAGTGGACTTCGTGCGCTCTTATGTTGCCTATCCAAAACTTGACGCTGAGGCACTGCAGTCGGCTGTCAGTCTGATAAATTCTGCAAAGAAGCCGCTTGCTCTCGTTGGCCAGGGCGTGGAACTGGGCAATGCACAGCAGGAACTGAGAGAATTTCTGGAGAAGGCCGACATCCCTGCTGGCAGGACTATGCTCGGTCTGTCTGCTCTTCCGTCAAATCATCCGCTCAACGTCGGCATGCTTGGCATGCACGGCAACTACGCTCCAAACATCAAGGAACAGGAGTGCGACGTGCTGATAGCCATTGGCATGCGCTTTTCCGACCGTGTCACGGGCAACGTTGCTACTTATGCCAAACAGGCGAAAGTTATACATCTTGATATCGACAAGAGTGAGATAAACAAAAACATTATTGCCGATGTTGCCGTGATTGCCGACTGCAAGGAATCGCTTGCCGCGCTTACGCCACTGGTGGACAAGGCAGACCATAAGGAGTGGCGCCAGTCGTTCCTGCCTCTTGCAGAAAAGGAGCGTCAGCGTGTGATAGAGCCTGCCATCCATCCTACGGAAGGCCCGTTGCTTATGGGTGAGGTGGTGAATGCCGTGGCCGAACAGGCGCCAGACGACACGGTGCTGGTAACGGACGTAGGTCAGAACCAACTCTTTGCTACTCGCTATTTTAAGTACCACCATCAGCGCAGTATCTGTACCAGCGGCGGCTTAGGCACCATGGGCTACGGCATGCCTGCCGCTATCGGTGCTACGTTTGCCACTGATCGCACCGTATGCTGTTTTATGGGCGACGGCGGCTTCCAAATGTGCATTGAAGAACTTGGCACAATAATGGAACAGCAGTCGCCAGTAAAGATGATACTGCTCAACAATCACTATCTTGGCAACGTACGCCAGTGGCAAGATATGTTCTGGCAGCGTCGCCAGTCGTTTACAAAAATGCTCAATCCTTGCTATGAGTTGATAGCCAGAGGATACGGCATAGCGTATGAGGCGGTGACCGACCGCAACGCTCTGAATGACGCTATAAAGAGGATGTTGAATACTCCTGGCTCGTTTATTCTTGAGTGCGCTATTCGCGAGGACGACGACGTGCTTCCGATGACACCTCCAGGCATGAGTGTCGATGACATGATGCTTGAGATAAGAGTGTAGTTATTGTTTAACGTTTAAATCTTTAATCTTTAAGTGGAAGAAAAGAAACTATATACGCTTCTCGTCTATTCAGAGAACATAGCAGGTATTCTTAATCAGGTGACGGCAGTGTTTACACGTCGGCAGGTGAATATCGAGAGTCTCAACGTGTCGGCCTCTTCGATAGAAGGTGTTCATAAGTACACCATCACTGCTTGGAGCGATGCCGACCAGATTGAGAAGATTACCAAGCAGATAGAGAAGAAAGTTGACGTTATCAAGGCCAACTATTTCACGGACGACCAACTCTTCATACGCGAGACAGGACTATACAAACTCTCAACAGAGCAGGTGCTAAGCAATCCGGAGATTTCCCGCGTGGTGCGTCGCCATGAGGCAAGCATCACTGAGGTAAATCCAACGTATGTCATCGTTATGAAGCATGGTATTACCGAAGATATTATAAGTCTTTACCGCGCCCTTGACCAATATGGCTGCGTGCTGCAGTATACTCGCAGCGGCCGTATTGCCGTTACGCGCGGCAAACAGGAGGAGGTAAGCAGTTTCCTTCTTCAACGGGAACAGCAATACAACAATGAAAGATAAGGTAGGACGCTACGAGTTTCTGGCTGAGCCGTTCCATTGCGATTTCAGTGGGCGGCTGTTCATGGGCCATCTTGGCAATCACATGCTCAATGCTGCCGATTTCCATTCTACGGATCGTGGCTTTGGCATGCAGTATCTGTTTACTATAAACCGCGCATGGGTTCTCTCGCGCCTTGCAATAGAAATGCGACGGATGCCACGCCAGTACGAGCATTTCTATGTAGAGACATGGGTGGAGGGCGCAATGCGTTATTTCACGCAGCGTAATTTTGCTGTGCTTGGCTCAGATGGTACCCCCTACGGCTATGGCCGCTCTGTGTGGGCCATGATTGATACGGAAACGAGGCAGCCTTCCGACATACTTGCTATCAACGATGGCGCTATCAACGATTGGATAGACGCCGAGCGTCCTTGCCCTATAGACAAGGGTGGGCGTGTAAAGATGAGCGATGAAGCGCAGTTCGTGCGCACCATTGATACTTATTATAATGATGTTGACATCAATGGCCACATCAATTCTGTGAAATATATCGAACATCTTCTTGACCTTTGGCCACTTGACTGGTACAAGCAGCACAGCGTTAGCCGTTTTGAAGTGGCCTATGTCGCAGAGGCACACGCCGGCGACCGCCTTAGTTTCTATCGCGAACAGACGTCGGCTTCTGATCACTGCATTCGCATATGTAAAGATGACGGCGCAGAGGTTGTGCGCAGCAAGGTCTCGTTCGAGTGATGGCATAACACAGGGAAAAAAGAAATGAAGAAAAGCGACTGTCTGTAACAGACAATCGCTTTTCTTTTGTGCGTTATGTATGGTATTGTTTTCTGTTTTGCGCTATCAGAACTTAGCCATTTTGATGGCCACCACTGCGCACTCGTCGCCTTTATTACCCAAACGGCCTCCTGCGCGGTCTTTTGCCTGCTGCAAATCGTTGGTTGTAAGCAGCCCGTAGACTATAGGAATATTGTTAGTGGCGTTGAGATGTGCTATGCCTTGCGTAACTCCTTGGCAAATGTAGTCAAAATGTGGAGTCTCGCCGCGGATTACGCTACCTAATATTATTATAGCATCGTATCCGTCGTTGCGTGACATCTGCTGAGCGCCGTAAATCAGTTCAAAGGAGCCTGGAACAGTTTTTACGTGAATGTTCTCTGGCAGTGCGCCGTGCTTTTCAAGCGTACCGACACATCCGTTGAGCAATGCTCCAGTTATTTCTGGGTTCCACTCTGCAACGACAATGCCGAAACACATGTTGGAGGCATCAGGCACCGATGTGATGTCGTAGTCGCTGAGATTATGAAGTGCTGTAGCCATGTCTGAAAACTGCCAACTGTCCGCTCTGCTTGCTGCTTTGACCGTCGGAAAACTCTTAGCGCTCTGCGCGCTCAATGTATTCGTCGATGGTCTGATACTGCATAGAGTTGAAGTATTTTTCCTTTACTTCCTTGTACAGTTTCAAAGCCTCGTCTTTCTTGCCCTGCTTCTCAAGAATCTGACCTGCCTGAATGAGATATGTTGGCGAGAGCGAGTTGTTGTCGGCCATTTTTGCAGCCTTCTTAAGATGCTCTACAGCCTTGTCGAGTTGGTTGAGGTTAGCGTATGCATTGCCCAGGGCACCTTCTGCTGCAGGACTAATCATCTGATCGTCCTTGCCGCTGAATTTCTCTATTGCGTCGACAGCCTCCTGCCATTTTCCAAGGTTAGCCTGGCAGATGCCGATGTAGAGTCGGGCCAGGTTGCCAGCGTCTGTAGAACTGTAGTCGGCAGCAACAGTCTGGAAGCCGGCGAGCGCTTTCTCGTACTGCTCGCTTGCGAAGAGTTCCTGGCTCTTTGCCAGTTCTGTGCTTGCTTCTATCTGACGTGGCTTGAAGTAGTATGTGTTATGAAGGATGCATGCTACAACAATAGCGATAACTGCTACTACACCACCGATGATGGCCTTCTTGTTTTTCTCGAAGAACGCCTCGGTCTTGTTCGCCTGCTCCTGTACTTCTGGGGCAGCCTGATTTTTAATGTTGTTTGCCATTATTTTAGTTTGTTTTTATTGTTCTGAGTAAATCGCGTGCAAAGTTAGTCATTTTATATTGAGAATGTCAGCGACAAAACAAAGAAAAAACATCGGGGCATTTCTTGTTTAACATTTTTTATTATCTGTACAGGTCTTTTCTTGCAGAGTGTTTTCGATTTTATGTTTACCTTTGCACCTATAATGTAAATGATAGGATGAAAAGGCTTTTTTTTCTTTTGTTTCCTGCATGGCTATTGGTTTTGTCGATGCCTGTTGTAGCCCAGCCATCATCTTTGCAGTCAGATACAACCACCGCTGTTTCCAATATTGCCGATACTGTTATGGCCGACTCTGCCGCTCTGTTTTCCGTGACAGATGTTGATGAGCCTGATGCCAGCGAGCATGGCCTGCACAAACTGCTCAAGCAGAAGTTCATAGAGGGCTCCGCAGGTTTTATGTCGCTTGTTGCCCTGGCTCTTGTCATTGGCCTTGCCTTCTGCATTGAGCGCCTTGTCTATATCACGCTTTCCGAGATCAATGCCAAGCGTTTCATGGCCGACATTGACAGCCGTCTCAGTGCCAACGATGTTGACGGTGCGCGGCAGTTGTGCCTTGCCACCCGTGGTCCCGTTGCCAGTATCTGTTATCACGCTTTGCTTCATATTAATGAGTCGCTGGAGGATATTGATCGCTATCTTACAAATTATGGAACGGTTCAGATTGCCAACATGGAGAAGGGCTGTTCGTGGATAAAACTCTTTATCGCCGTGGCGCCGTCGCTTGGATTTCTCGGTACGGTTATTGGCATGGTCATGGCGTTTGATCAGATACAGACGGCAGGCGATATCAGTCCCACTATAGTCGCTTCGGGCATGAAGGTAGCGCTGATAACCACCATCTTCGGCATTATTGTAGCCATCATCCTGCAATTCTTCTACAACTACATACTCTCCAAGATAGAGCATCTCTCTTCCCAGATGGAAGAAAGCGCCATAACGCTGATGGACTCTGTCGGGCGTTGGAAGAAAGCAAACCAAAAATGACTGCTATACGCGTATATTAATAAATAAGGTGTACACCATATATTCCACGCTATGGTAGATATAGGAAACATATTTCTTGCCGAGGTGATGCTGTGGCTGATGTATATTGCCCTTGGTCTGGCCGTGGTAGCCGTAGCAGTATCGACCATCCACTCACTTCGCATGCATAGCAGCAGTATTGCCTCAAGCAACAGGGTGCCTCGCCGGCGTATTTCCATTGCCGTAGCCATTTTCACCGCTGTTCTGCTTGTGGTCAGTTGCCTTTTTGGTTCAGCAAATCCGCTTGTTGTCAACGGCACCTACTTTACCGACACTTTCTGGCTTAAGGTGAGCGATGGCCTTATTGTCACCTCTGTGGCTATGATGGCTGTCTCTGCCCTCATGGTGCTTTATGGTGTGACAGGGTTGAACCGCCATATTACCAGAAACAGATAATTTTTAGGACAAAACGCATCTACACATTGTTTGCACGAAGACGACATAGGACAGTACCGGCGCTCAATACAACTTCCACAGCAGACATATCCTTTATGTTGCTGATCTTCTTCCTTGTTACCTCGTCGATGAATGCTGACAAGGGCCTGATGCGCCAACTTCCCCCTCCCGACGAGCAGGAGACGGCACAGGTGGATATCCATCGCAGCGACGTGCTTCAACTGCGCATTGACGCGTCCGACAAGTTGTGGGTCGATGATGAGCCGTTGTCGCCCGATGCCCTGCAGCAACGCGTAGAGCAGTTTCTTGCGTCGCGCCGCAGTGAGCATTTCGTTGTCGGTGTGCAGCCAAGCCGCGCCACCACCTACGCCACCTACTTTTCAGTTCAGAACACAATCGTTGCAGCCTTCAAGGCTCAGCGCGAGCGAATTGCACTGCGGCAGTTCGGTCATCCGCTTGCCCTGTGTACAGACGAGGAGCGTGCTGTCGTGACGCGTCGCCTGCCGCTGCGCATCAGCGAAACCTATCCGTCAGCAACAGAGGAAGGAGGTGGAAGATGAGCCGTTTTCGCCGTCGCACGGAGCGTCAGATGCCGGAACTCAATCTTGCATCGCTTCCCGACCTTATATTTACCGTGCTCTTCTTCTTTATGATAGTCACCCACATGCGACAGTCTGATGTTCTTGTGCGATATGTTGTGCCGCAGGGTAACGAGATAGAGAAGTTGGAACATCGCAGCGGCATGGTATATCTCTATATTGGCCAGCCTGTCGACCCGCAGGGCAGTGCCACGTCTGCCGAAACGCGCATCCAACTCAACAACCGCTACGTTGCGCTCTCCGATTTGTCGCGCCAGTTGGCTGCTGAGCGTGAACAAATGTCACCTGCCGATCGCCAGCACTTCTCTGTCAGCATCCATGCCGACCGCAATGTCGATATGGGGCTTGTTGCCGACGTCAAGCAGGCTCTGCGCCGGGCTGGCGTGCAGCGTGTCAACTATATCGGCAGTCAGGTGAGTGGTGAGAGGAAAGAGGTGAGTGGTGAGAGAAGATAATGTGAAACTTAAATTAAATAAATAATCAGAAATATTATGGCAACACAACGACTTGACAATTTAGACAAACAGATTTTGCGCATGATAGCAAAGGATGCGCGCATACCATTCCTTGAGGTTGCCCGTCTCTGCGGCGTCAGCGGTGCAGCCATCCATCAGCGCATGCAGAAACTCAGCCAGATGGGTGTTCTCAAGGGTTCACAGTATGTTATCGACCCTGAAAAGATCGGCTACGAAACGTGTGCCTACATCGGGCTCAACCTTAAGAATCCTGAAGATTTCGACCGCGTGATGGAGGAACTTAAACTCATTCCTGAAGTTACCGAGTGCCATTTCACCACTGGCAACTTCGACATGTTCATAAAAATCTACGCCAAGAACAATCACCATCTCCTCACTATCATCCACGACAAGTTGCAACCCCTCGGCCTGAGCAGTTCGCAGACACTTATTTCCTTCCATTCAGCATTCCAGCGTCAGTTGCCGATCGAGGAGATAGTACAGTAAAGAAGAAAAACAGACAAACAGAAGTTATGAAGATATTATTGTTGGGAAGCGGCGGTCGTGAACACGCCCTGGCATGGAAGATAGCCAGAAGTCCTAAGTGTGAGAAGTTGTATATTGCACCGGGCAATGCCGGCACGCGCGAAGTGGGTGAGAACATCGACGTCAAGCCCAACGACTTCGAGGCTATAAAGAATTTCTGCGCAGAGCGCGGTATCAATATGGTGGTTGTTGGTCCGGAAGATCCACTCGTTAACGGTATCTACGATGAGTTGCTCTCCGACCCACGCACCAGCGGAATTCCCGTTATAGGCCCGTCACGTGCCGGAGCAGTGCTTGAAGGCTCCAAAGACTTTGCCAAGGCATTTATGAAGCGTCACGACATTCCCACAGCGCGCTATGCCACCTTCGACGGAGAGCATCTTGCCGACGGACTGCGTTTCCTCGAGACGCTCCAGCCACCTTACGTCCTCAAAGCCGATGGCCTCTGTGCTGGCAAAGGCGTGCTGATACTCCCCACGATTCAGGAGGCTCAGGAGGAGTTGCGTCAGATGCTTGGCGGCATGTTTGGCAATGCTTCCAGCCGTGTTGTCATAGAGGAGTTCCTTAGCGGCATCGAGTGCTCCGTCTTTGTTCTTACTGACGGCGAGCACTATCAACTCTTGCCAGAGGCAAAAGACTATAAGCGCATCGGTGAAGGCGATACCGGACTTAACACTGGTGGTATGGGAAGCGTTAGTCCCGTTCCTTTCGCAACTGCCGACTGGATGCAGAAGGTGGAGCAGCGCATTGTACGGCCTACTGTGGAAGGCTTGCGCAGCGAGGGAATAACCTATAAGGGCTTCATCTTCTTCGGGCTTATCAATGTCGACGGCAATCCGATGGTTATAGAATATAACTGCCGCATGGGCGATCCGGAGACAGAGACTGTCATGCTCCGCCTGAAAACCGATATCGTAGAATTGTTTGAGGGCGTTGCCCAAGGCACTCTCGACAAGTATCACGTAGAGCAGGACGAGCGTGCCGCAGTATGCGTGATGCTTGTAAGCGGCGGATACCCCCAGGCTTACCAGAAAGGCTATGCCATAACAAATATTCCTGCCAATACCGACGAGAGCATTGTCTTCCATGCAGGAACGGCTTTCAAGGACGGCAATGTGGTGACAGCCGGAGGCCGCGTCATTGCTGTGTCATCGTATGGCAGCGACAAGGCAGAGGCTCTTCAGCGTTCCTTTGCTATGGCGCAGCAGATAGAATTCCGCGACAAGTATTTCCGTCGCGACATAGGTTCCGACCTGTAGCAATACTATCAGTTGCGAAGCCATGCCCAGGTTGCTGCAGAACCGCGTAGCAGGCAGCCGTCGCTCGCTGCCCGTCACCATAGGCCTAACGCTTGTGGTGTGGGTGCTTTGCGGACTGTTGCCGCGTGCAATGTGGGGCTCGCTGTTGTGTTTCATGGCTGCTACGGCTCTCATGGTGGAACTCAACAATCAGAATTCGCTCATACGTGTCTATTCGCGCATGGTGTCGTGCTCTTTTCTCGTCATGTCGTGCGCATCGTGCTATCTCTTCACGTCGCTGTCGGGATGTTTCATGCTGCTGTGCTTCGTAGCCTTCTTGCTCATATCGTTCCGCAGTTATCAGGATGCTGCAGCACAGGGCTATATCTACTATGCCTTCTTTTTCCTGGGGCTTGCCAGCATGGTCTTCATGCCCATACTGTTCTTCCTGCCGCTTTTGTGGCTCCTCATGCTCACCCATTTGCAGTGCCTGTCGTGGCGCACTTTTGCAGCGTCGCTGCTTGGAGTCTTTACGCCCTACTGGTTTGTCGGCGTGTGGATGCTTTCGCCACTTTGCCATCTCAGCAGCGATGTGATGAGGCTGGCCACCCCGTTCTCATCGGTCTTCGCCCTTCTCCATCCGGAGCAGTTGCTGCATAGCGTGGTAAGTGGCGGCGCAGCGGAATATGTCTTCGGTCTGCAACTGCTCAAGGCCCACGTCTTCTCGCTTGCGTTTGTCGTCGTCCTTGGCCTGACAGGAATAGTGCATTTCCTGCGCACCAGTTATCTCGACAAGTTTCGCGTGCGCCAGTTGTACCAGTTGTTTATCTGGCTGTGGTTTTTCACATTTGTGCTCATCTTTGTTCTGCCGCAGCACTATGACATGCTGCTTTGGCTGCTCATGGTCTGCACTTCGCCGTTGATAGCCCATTTCCTGTCGCTCACGTCAACGCGCTTCACCAATGCTGCTTCCTGCCTCTTCGTGTTAGTGGCAATCCTCCTCACCGCCTATAATATATGGAGTATATCGTTGAACTCCTGATCAGTTACGGCTACTGGGGAATGTTGATTGCGGCTTTTGTGGCTGGCTCGTTCTTCCCTTTTTCCAGCGAGGCAGTGATGCTTGGCCTCATGGCAGCAGGACTTGACCCGACGTATCTTGTCGTCTACGGCACCGTTGGCAATGTCCTTGGCAGTTGCTTCAACTATACCGTGGGCCGCATGGGGCGTCTGGAGTGGATTGAACGTTATCTCCACGTGAGTCGTGAGAGTCTTGACAAGGCTACGCGCTTTATGGGCGGGCATGGCGCATGGATGGGATTCTTTGCTTTTCTTCCCGTCCTTGGCTCTGCCATCACGATAGTGCTTGGTCTGATGAGAGCCAACATACCAATTTCAATATGCAGTATCACCATAGGCAAACTTCTTCGCTACGTGCTGCTTGTCTATGGTGCCAGTTGGATTTTCTGACTATGTCAGTTCGTGCTGTACGAGGTTTGTCAGCGTCACGAAGTCAGAAATGCTGAGTTGTTCGGGACGCTGTGTGAGCCACTCGGCACGTGTGGCGAATATGGTTGCCGTAGGCGGCAGCAACTGCCGTAGCGACACTCTTAGCATCTTCCTGCGCTGGTTGAATGTAGTCTTCACCACCGTGCGGAACAGTGCTTCGTCGCACCCCAAATGCTCGGTGCTGTTTCGCGTTAGTCTCACCACTGCCGACTGTACCTTTGGTGGTGGATTGAACACGTCGGGCGGCACGGTGAAAAGATATTCCACGTCATACCATGCCTGTATCAGTACGGAGAGAACGCCGTAGGCTTTCGTTCCGGGCTTCGATGCCATGCGTAGAGCCACTTCGTGCTGTATCATTCCCGTGCAGCAGGGTATGAGGTGGCGGTTGTCAATCATCTTGAAGAAGATTTGCGACGATATGTCGTACGGATAGTTGCCCGTAAGCACGAAGGGCTGTCCGCCAAACACTTCCTGAAGGTCCATCCTTAAGAAGTCGCCTTCTATCAGTCTTTGCTCTGCGGCGTCTCCTGTCAGTAGAGTCTCTTTGAGATAAGCCACGCTTTCGCGGTCTATCTCCACCACCTTCACAGGTCTTTGCTTTGGCAGCAGATACTGCGTCATCACGCCCATGCCGGGGCCTACTTCCAGCACAGGCAGTCCCGGACAAGCATCCACCGTGTCGGCAATCCTCTTGGCAGTGTCAAGGTCTGTCAGGAAGTGCTGGCCCAGTTTCTTTTTTGCTTTGACCGATTTCATACGCAGGCTTCTCTTTGTGCATCAGTCATGCAACAGGCATACGCTCTTCACGGGATGTGGCGCAATGGTTGAGTCAGGAAAGAAATATCCCAGTCGCAAAACGTATTCCACGGTGTCACCATCCTTAACGTCGGCTCCAGTCGGCTCTTCGTCAAGTCTGTTGTCAAAGCGTGCCCCGACAGGTCCGCGCACGCAGTCGGCGTATGTCATATTGTGCTGGTCGGTTGCTGCCAGACATGCATTGATGAATGGCACTTGCATGGCGAGAAATTTCTCTACGCTCTCTGCAATGCTCTTCACGTTGTCGTCGGCACCTGTGATGTCAGGCTTCTCTGTGCTTTCCAGCGTCAACCGTCGCACAACGGGCTGCAGTTGTTCCTTCTGTCGCCGTTGCTCGTAAATCCTGCTGTTGATGTCGAGAAAGACACTGATTGCCTCATTGTAGACCATCATCTGTTCTGCCGACAGGGCTGTGCTGCTCTTGTCGAGTTCCTGCATGCGTCTCTGTTCCTGCCTTTTGCGGCGTATTTTCACGAAGGCTGTTGCTCCTGCGGCTACTGCCGTCACTCCAAGCGCTGCCAGCGACGCCAGCGCGGATTTGTGTTCTCTTATATTCATATTGGTGGCAAAGGTACTATTAAACGTGGGAAATGCCAAATTTATTTTAGCATTTCCGAGCGTGAGAATCTAAGGTAAAGCAAAGTTGTAACTATATTTCAACCTTTCCTAACAAGAAATAAAAAACGTTGAGAATAAGAATACCGCCGTCATTCCGATAGGTGGGCTGTTTTAATTTTTGTCAGCGCTGTTTTAATTTTCGTCAGCGCTGTTTTAATTTTTGTCAGCGCTGTTTTAATTTTCGTCAGCGCTGTTTTAATTT
>CALFIY010000026.1 GCA_937877595.1 uncultured Prevotella sp. | reverse complement strand
CATCAATCTGATGCGCAATTTCGCCTTCCCGTATTTCTCACGTAGCATCCCGGAATTCTGGCGGCGTTGGCACATTTCGCTGACAACGTGGTTTCGCGACTATATCTACTTCCCCATGGGTGGCAGTAGGTGCAGCAAGTCGAAAATAATACGCAACGTCTACGTGGTATGGGGTGTAAGTGGTCTTTGGCACGGCGCCAACTGGACTTTTGTGTGCTGGGGCCTCTACCACGGCACTCTTCTTGCCATCTATAACATTCTGGGGATAAAGACGAAGCATGAGCACGAAGTGGCCCATGGGCGTGTACTGCCCTCATGGCGCGAGTTGCTTCAGGTGCTGCTCACCTTCTTCCTCGCCGTAGTGGGCTGGATTATCTTCCGCGCTGAGACGATGTCGCAGGCAGTCAGTTACCTGTGGCATATGCTCAGCAGTCCTCTTAGCGGAGCCAACGAGATAGCCATCGACAACGGTCTGCTCTGGGGCTGCCTTGCTCTGATGGTGGCCGAATGGGCGCAGCGCACCAAGCAGCATGCCCTGCAGTTCACGCCGGGCGGTCTGGTGTCGCGCTATGCGTTGCTGCGCTACGCCATCTACCTGATAATTTTTGTGCTGATAGTGCGCTTCACCGGCACAATACAGACATTCATCTACTTCCAGTTCTAAAACGCCATGCAACCATCAATAAGGAAATTCCTCTTCAAACTCAGTTATACCGTACTGCCCCTGTGGCTTCTCTTCATAGGCATAACAGTATACTACACGCTTGGTGTGCGTCCCAATATACGCGGCGACCTTGGCGTGTTGGGCAAGATCGATTTCGGCTCGTATTATCAGGAACCCTATGACAGCACCCTCACCGAGCAACTCTTCACCGACATCCGTCATCAGAGCCAGTTGAGCCATCAGAAGGCCGATGTGCTGGTCTGCGGCGACTCCTACTCTCAGCAGGGCGTCATGGGATTTCAGAGTTACATTGCGCGCCATGGCTTGCGCGTTTTCAACTTTGCTCCGCCGCGCGTGGTCTATCTCAATTCAGTTCAGACCGTCTACGAACTGCTTGACAAGGGATATGTCGACTCTACCAACATCAAGACGCTCGTCATGGAGAGTGTTGAGCGCGGCTTGCTGATACGCCTGATAGAGTTTAATCCTTCAGCAGACCAGTTGAGCACCATCCCACTGCCCACGACAGCACCGTCGGCACCTGCACAGGCACCGTCGGCATGGTCGTTGTGGGAGGCCAAGCAGTATCTGCTGCTCCGTATCGGCATTCGCCTGCCGGTGAAGCAGGCATTGCTCGACGGCGACTATTTCACTGGCGGCAAGCCCGATCATCTCTTCTTCTACAAAGACGATGTGGCCGACGTGACGCTGCATATCGACACCATGTACCATGCGCGAGCCAAAGAAGTATATGGCATGCTGCAGCGCAAGGCAGCCGAGAAGGGCGTCCGCCTGTTGTGGGTGATATGTCCCGACAAGTTTGACATCTACCAAGACCACGTGGTCGACAACCGATGGGGGCACAAGACCGTCAATGAAGACCTGCGCGACATCTTTGGACCCGACTCGAACCTCATCATAGCCAAGGAGTATCTGATGCCGCATATAAATACAGCCGAAAAAGATATCTACAAACTCAATGACAGCCACTGGTCGTACAAGGCGGCTGCCATCGTCGGCGACAGCATTGCCGCCACGTTGCAGCGCCGCTGACCATAGTGCAGATACGGCATTGCTTGTGCTCAGAGTATAGGAAAAAACAAAAAAGCAAAGAATATATGACAGACAAAGGTTCCGCAGCGCCATCGTCGGTGGTAGTGACATTTGTGTGGCGCGACATGCGACTCAAGGAGCGTTGCGCTTTCCGCCAGGGCGTCAAGGTGCTTGGCAGCCACCCCTTTGTGGTGGTACATCCGCGCAGTTATTCAGTGCAATACCTGCTTGACGAATATCCCGGCATAGAGGAGTTGGCTCTCGACGATGAGAATTTCACCGGCGTGGAGAGTTACAACCGCATGATGCTCAGCAGTTGGTTTTACGAACTGTTTGCCAAGTATGAGTACATGCTGATATATCAGATCGACGCCTACGTCTTTTCCGACCAACTCGACTACTGGGCCAGCAAGGGCTACGACTATATCGGCGCGCCCTGGATGCTCAACGACAAACTCTATGAGCGTACCCTTGGCCAGTGGGTGCAGCGCCTGCTGCAACTACAGCCCATCCGTAACGACCGTGTTCACTCTGCCCACCTTTTCCACAAGGT
>CALFIY010000025.1 GCA_937877595.1 uncultured Prevotella sp. | reverse complement strand
CATGGGGCGTTCGGTGTGGCCCCGCGACAAGATGTTGTCGCGGAAACGCTGTGCCACCTTCTGACTGAAGATGCCGCCGCGCTTGAACACGGCAAAGGCATCGGCATCGAGCACCTCAGCCCACTTGTAACTGTAGTAGCCGGCAGCATATCCGCCAGCCATGATATGTGAGAACTGCACCGTCATGCACGTGTCGGGCAACTGCTCGCCGATGATGGCTTTCTGCCACGCCTGTTTCTCGAACGTTATGATGTCGGCAGTGAACGGGGTGCGCCGGGTGTAGTAGGCCATGTCGAGCAAGCCAAGCGACACCTGGCGCAGACAGCCTGTGGCCGACATGAAATTACGACTGCGGCGGATGCGGCGGATGAGTTCGTCGGGCAACGGCTCGCCTGTCTGATAATGGAAGGCAAAGGTGCGAAGGAAGTCGCGCTCTACAGCGTAATTCTCCATGAACTGCGAAGGAAGTTCGACAAAGTCCCACCATACGTTAGTGCCGCTGAGCGATTCAAAACGACAGTTGGAGAACATGCCGTGGAGCGAATGACCGAACTCGTGGAGGAATGTCTCCACCTCGCCAAGAGTGAGCAGGGCGGGCTTGTCGGCTGTCGGCTTTGTAAGATTCATCACGACAGAGACGTGGGGACGGATGTTCTCTCCCTTGCGCGTGATGTACTGTCCCTGATAACTGGTCATCCATGCGCCACCCTGCTTGCCCTTGCGCGGATGGAAGTCGGCATAGAACACGGCAAGGTAACTGCCGTCGCGGTCGAACACTTCATAGGCACGGACATCAGGATGATAAACAGGGATGGCCTTGTTCTCGCGGAAAGTAATGCCGTAAAGTCGCGTGGCAAGTCCGAACACACCGTCGATAACACGGCTCAGTTCGAAATATGGACGTAGCATCTCTGCGTCGAGGTTGTACTTGCGCATCTGCAACTTATGGGTGTAGAAGGCGGCATCCCACGGCATGAGTCTGTCGATGCCCTTTGCCTCTTTCTTCAGTTCCTTCTGCTCTGCAATGGCTGCCGGCTTATACGCATCAATGAGTTGGTCGAGCAGACGATACACATTGCGAACGTTTGATGCCATGCGGTGTTTCAGCACATAGTCGGCATAGGTCTTATGGCCAAGAAGTTGCGCTATCTCGCCGCGCAGGTTGATCAGACGGCTGCATATCTGGATGTTGTTCTCACTATTGTCGTGAGTGCACAGCGTGTTGCGCGCCATATACATCCGACGGCGAAGGTCGCGCTGCGTGGAGTATGTCATAAAAGGCGAATAACTGGGCATGTCGAGAGTGAACACCCAGCCCTCTACCCCACGCTCGCGGGCTGTCTGAGCCGCTGCCTCACGGGCAGTGTCGGGCAGGCCGTCGAGTTGGGCCTCGTCAGTAATGTGCAGACTGAAGGCTTTAGTCTCCTTAAGCAGATTTTGAGAGAACTGGAGAGAAAGCATCGAGGCTTCCTCGGTGAGTTGGCGGAGTTGCTGCTTACCCTCGTCGGAGAGAAGTGCACCGCTGCGCACGAAGCCGTCGTAGACGGTGTCGAGCAGGCGCTGCTCCTCTGCCGTGAGCCTGCGGTGATGCAGGTGCACCTGACGTATACGCTCGAAGAGTTTTGGATTGAGGCGCATGTCGTTGGCATGCTGTGTCAGCAGGGGCTGCATCTTCTGAGCCAGCGCGTCCATGTCGTCGTTGGTCTCGGCGGAAAGGAGATTGAAGAACACCGTCGACGTGCGCTCAAGAAGGTCGTAGTAGCCTTCATCATCGTTGAAAGGATTGATGATGGTATTGTCGAAAGTGGGGCGTTCAGGATTATTGATAGTTCGCTCCAGATATTCATTGTCGCGACGGATGCCTTCATGGAAGGCTTCTTCGAAGTCAGCAAGAGTGATACTGCCAAAAGGGACGGTATCATGGGGAGTATCGTAGGAGCGGAAGAGTGGATTGATGTGTTCGCTCATTTTTCTCTCATACATTCATGGGGCTTACATTGTCGTGCAAAGAATGCTGTTGCACCTCTGGCGGATGCAGCAGCATTCTTTGTACAACGTAATAGGGGGAATGATATCTCTACTACATACCAAGTAACTGCTTGGCAATCGCATTCTCCGGGTCGATGGCAATAAGTTTCTGAGCAAACTCTGTTGCCTTGTCCTTGTCGTCCTTTGTGATATAGTAGTAGGCTATCATGTAGCGATAACTCTCAATGAGGCGAGCCTTGTCGCTGGCAGAATAGTCGCTCTTCGGACTGATGAGTTCTATGAGTTTCTCATAGTATGGAAGTGCAAGGCCTTCCTTTGTCTCAGGATCAAGTTGCACATTGGCACGGGCACGCATCAGAGTGGCATAGTCGGCGGCATCTTCGAAGCGCTGTGCCAGGTCGGCGTATGCAGCGTCAGCCTTCTTGAAAGCCTCCGTCTTGGCATCGCCGGTGAGCGATGCACCATGCTGCATGTGGAGCGAACCAAGAGCGGCGTAGTCGTTGGCCGATGGCTTTGCAACAGCGCCGAGGTAGTCCTTGTAGCGAATGATGGCATTGACGAAGTCTTGCTTCTCAGAATAGGTGTCGGAGAGTTTCTTAAGAATGTTCTCGCGCTTGATAAGGCTGCTCTCGTCGGTGGTGGAAAGGGCCTGCAGATACTGCTCGATGGCTTTGTCGTACATCTTAAGGCCGTCGTAGACTATACCAAAGTAGTAATAGTCGACGCTCGAAATCTTTGCACTGTCGGAATTGTTGAAAAGATTGTGGCCGAACTTCTCTGCCTCCTCAAAGTTCTTCAACTCGGAACTTGTCATCATGGCAATACGGTTGAGGGCAGCAGCACGTGGATGAACGGCAAGACCTTTCTTTGCCACGTCGAGACCATCCTGATGACGGCCAAGGAAATAGTTGGCAACGGCATACTCTACGATGTTGGCGCGATCCATCTTCTCAATGGGCACATTGTTCCATGCCTTGATGGCATCCTCATATTTCAGAGAAAGTGAATAGATGCGGCCGATCATCTCGTCTACCTCGATATCGGGGCGTTGCGTCTTCAGTTCACGAAGTTTCTCAACGGCACCTGCGGGGCTGATCTTGCGATATACCAATGCATATCTGTAGTAGGCATCGGGATTTTTGGGGTCGGCATAGATTGCCTGGTCGTAGTACTCGGCAGCCTTGCCACCATCGTCGCCGGCAGAAGCCACATCGCCAAGCAGCAGGAAGGCAGGAGCATACATCTTGTTCTTGACGGTCTCCAGAGCCATGCGTGCACAGGCAGCAGCATTGGCGGTATCCTTTGCCTCAAGGAAGGCACGGCCGAAAGCAACGAGATTTTCACCATTCTTCTTGTTCTTCTTGTAGAACGGCTTCATCTGCTTGTCCAGGTCGGCAGGTTTGCTACTGATAATGTTCTTTACGGCATTCACGTCGGCACTGGTGCCGTCCTGAGCCTTCACAGAGCCGCTGAATCCTATCATCAGCGCTCCCATTACAAAATATTTTACTGCTTTCATAATTCGCTGGGGTTTTCTTTTTGTTGTTCTCGTTTTTATCCTCGCTTTAATATATTTCTTATATTGCTGTTCTCAGTTGTATGACGATTTGGCAAAGAAAAAGTTAATCACGTTTGAAATTATTAACTTCTCTTACATTGATGCCTGCCTGAACGGGCAGAAGGCCCGACTTCTGGATGATAAGTTGTCCCTTCGGAAGGCGGCAGAAATGGGCGAAATTGCTTGGCAGTCCACTACGCGGCTCGTTGAGCAGAGCATAGATGGTGCGTATCATGGGATAATTGCCATTGTATATATAGAACTGATAGGGACGCCAACTATTTGCCTTTGTGGCAGAGTCGAGACGGCTTACTCCCATCACGGTAATGTTCTTCTTGAAGGTGACATTGGTTGTGTCACGTTTGTCGTTAAGCCAGTTGGAACCGATGATGCCAATGGCATTGGGGTGCTGCTCAACGTAGTCGATCACGGCAGCACTCGTCTTGACGGCGCCAATATTGGGGCTTTTTATCTCCTCACCATTAAGAATAGAGTCGACACACCAGCGGACAGTGCTTGAAAGCGGATTGTCGAACACGACATCTATGTCGCCGACTTTTGACCCTGGATAGATATCGCTCCATTTTACTGCCTCGCCACGCAATATGCGCTTGAAGTCCTTGACGGTGATGCAGGTATCAGGATTGATGTTGTTGACTATAAGTGCCAATCCGTCGTAGGCAATGGGGATTATGCGCGGCAGGTACTTCCTGTCTTTCAGGTTTTGCAACTCCTTCTCCGTGAGGGAACGAGTAGTAAAAGCAAGCCACGTCTTGAGGTTCATCAGTTGCTTTACAGCATCCTGCTCGTCGGTATACTTTGCTTCCAGCGTATCGAGAATGCTGCTATAGAGGAAAACCTCCAACTCCTCATTAAGGATAGGGCTGAAACTCTCGTCGGCAGCAAAATATCTGGCTGCAGCAAGATAGTCCTGCTCTGCCTTACTATTTTTAGGCTTGTTCCCACAAGCGAGGAACAAGCCTAAAATTAGTGTTAATCCAATAACGTTATTGAATAGCGTTCTGTTCATTGAAGTTTACGATTACTGCAGACGGAAGGTTACAGGCACTGTGTACTTCACACGTACTGCAGAACCGTTCTGCTTACCAGGAATCCAGCGTGGCATGCTCTGCACAACGCGCTTGGCCTCCTTGTCAAGTGACGGGTCGACTGACTTCACCACCTTAACATCCGTAATAGAACCGTCACGTTCAACCACGAAGGTCACGATTACACGGCCCTGGATGTTGTTCTCCTCTGCAACAACAGGATACTTGATGTTCTTCGACAAATATTCAAACAGTGCCTGAGGACCACCAGGGAACGATGGCATCTGTTCTACTACGTCGAACACCTTTGTCTCCTCCTCCTTTGGCGGCTCTGGCTGAGCAATGACTTCCTTGGCCTTGAGCACTTCGCCGGCAGCCTCGTCATTACCCTTAACGTCGAAAGCACCAATGGCGGTGTTTGTCTTGCTAAGGTCTTCCTGAGATTTGATTTCGTCTTCGGGTTTTACCTCGTCGTCTTTCTTAATCTCAGGAGCGGTGAACTTCATTGAACTCTTCACCTTCTCAACTTCTCTCTGAGGAATATCAATCTGCTCCTTACGTTCCACCTTCGTCTCTTCCTTCTTCTGCTCAAGGGCGGAGAGTTCGATGTCGGTCTCAACGGCTACGTTACGAGACATGGCATTCTCTACCACACCCTTGATAGCCACGAAGACTGCAATGCCAAGGAAGATGGCAAACATGGTAAGCAATGCGTATAGATTACGCTTGCCCGTCTCTCTGCGCAACTGATAAGCACCATATGCCTGGTTCTTGCCCTCGAATACGAGGTCAGACCAACTATTGTCTATAAGATCTATTTTTGACATAGTTCCTTTCGATTTAAATGGTTAGACATTGACTTACTTAACACCGGCCTTGTCAATCAGTTCCTGATCTTCCGGACCGATCTTGTCAATGACGTACTTATCAATGCTGCAGATGAGCATCTCATCAAGAGCCTGCACCATGTTGTCGTAGGTTGCAGTGTCGAGCGGACGGATAATGACTGTCATAGTCTCCACCTTGCCACTCTTCAAGTCACCTTTCTTAATCTTAGACAACTCTTTCTGGTACTGCTCGTCGGTCATAGTGCTTCCATAGGCACTCTTCTTTGCGTCGAGGTCCTGCTTGGCCTTCATGATGCGAGCCACAGGGTTATAGCCTTCCTCGACGGTGTGCTTGATAAGCACGTCGCGGATGCCCTTGGCACCATACGTTGTCTCCTTGACACACGAGGGATCCTCGTAGTCAGGCAGACCAGCGATGTACCACACCTTGTCGCCGGCTCCCAGATAGATTGTGATAGTATGAGAGGCTTTCGTTACTGTCTTGTCTTCTTTCTCAACGTTCTGGTCGTTGCTAGGCATCGTGAGTTGCATAGACTGTGGCTTGGCCAAAGTCGTACACAGCATGAAGAACGTGATAAGAAGCATCATCATGTCTACCATCGGCGTGAAGTTCACGCGGGTATCCATTTTCTTCTGCTTACTTAGATTCTTTTTTGCCATTGCTTAGTCCTCCGATGCAGTTTTAAGATTTGTAATCAACTGGTAACGGTTCTCGTTCATATCCTGCAACTCGGACATCATGGCCTTGACAACTCTGTAAGGAGTCTTGGCGTCGCACTTGATGGCGAGTTTAATATCAGGATTTGCATTGCGGGCTGCTTTCACCCACTCTTGGAACTCGCTCATGCCGCCATCGATACTATCGGTGGGGATGCCGAGTTTCTGGATTTCTTCGGCCATTTTCTCCGGCTCGAGGCTCAAGTAGGAAGCAATGTTCTTCAATGGAGCGCCAATCATAGCATCTTCCTTGAAGTGCTTGACTTGCGTTGCATTGAGCGTGATGCCGAACTTGTCGGTCACGGTTTCCATCATTGCAACCATGTTGTTCTTGTTCTCCGTACCAACATATATCTTGCCTTCTGGACTAACCAGAATATTCAAGACATCGTTCTCCGGAATCTTAACCTCTGATACCGAACTCGGAGTGTTGACCTGTATCGGCTCTGGCGTCAGGAATGTTGATGTCAACATAAAGAAGCACAGAAGCAGCGTCATCACGTCCGACATGGGGGTCATGTCAATCCAGATGTCTTTTTTCTGTATCTTAACTTTAGCCATTAGAAAAACTGGATTTAATGGTTAAGAATTAAGCCTCGTTGTGGTTAGAGTCGTATGTTGCTGCGATTGTGAAGCCAATCTCATCAAGAGCATAGGTAAGTTTGTCGATCTTGTTTGAGAAGAAGTTGTAAACAACAGTAGCAACCCAAGAAGTCAAAATACCAGATGCCGTGTTCACAAGGGCCTCAGAAATACCGGCAGACAGAGCCATAGAGTCAGCACCGCCACCAGCAGACAGAGCCTGGAACGATCCAATCATACCGAGCACAGTACCGAACAGAGCGGTCAGAGTACCCAGAGAAACGATGGTAGCAACCATTGGCATATTCATCTGCAGAGTTGGCATTTCCAACTGAGTAGCCTCTTCGTGAGCCTGCTGGATCTTGGCAATCTTGGCGGCCTTCTTAAGAGTAGTGTCACTCTCAACAGTCTGATACATCTTGATAGATGCCTTTACCACATTACCTACAGAACCCTGCATCTTGTCGCAAAGAGCATCGGCCTCAGTAAACTTCTGATCCTTGATGAGGGCCTTAACCTGAGATGTGAACTTAGCAAGATTGATCTTACCAGAAGCCGACTTGATAGCGAAGAAACGCTCGAAACCAAGGCAGATAACGGTGAAGAGAAGGGTAAGGATCAGACCTACTACGAAACCACCTTTATACACAGTACCAAGCAGGTTGGCTGGGTGTCCGCTGCGGTCGCCGCCGATGAAGTTGTCAGGGTTACCCATTACGAAATACCATACGCTGTAGCCCAGGATGGCGCAGATTACGAGGATGATCCAAGCGTCCTTCATTCCTTTGAAGCCCGTACTCTTTTTGGCTGGGGCTGCAGCCTTCGTTGTTGTTGCCATAATTTTTGTTTAAATTTTTGGTTATGAATTAGTTAATTAGTATGAATATTTTAGATTTCTGTTATTTTGTCTTCCTTGTAATCGTCCGAAATACCTGTACACACAGCGGTATCTCACGGCAAAATTAGCAAATTAGGATATAGAAGACAATGAATTAAGAACTTTTAACTTGATATTTCTCAATTTTTATTGGAGTTTGGCAAGAGCGTTCTTGATGCGCAACATTGCCTCGGTGATATTTTCGTCGCTCGTAGCATAACTCATTCTGAAGCATTGCGCATCGCCAAAGGCATCGCCACCGACCGTTGCGACATGCGCCTCTTCGAGCAGATAGAGGGCGAGGTCGGTAGAATTCCCTATTACCCGTTCGCCATTTCTCTTACCATAGAAACTGCTGCATTTTGGGAACAGATAGAATGCGCCTTCGGGCACGTTTACTTCAAGTCCAGGTATTTCCCTTGCCAGTTTTACTATCAAGTCACGGCGGCGCTGGAATGCCTGTCGCATGTCTTCCACGCACTGCTGGCTTTCCACGTATGCCGCAAGCGCTGCCATCTGGCTGACAGAGCACGGACCGCTGGTATACTGGCCCTGCAGTTTGTTGCATCCTTTTACGATCCATTCAGGTGCAGCGATATATCCGATGCGCCATCCTGTCATTGCATACGCCTTTGACACGCCGTTGACTATTATGCTGCGCTCCTTCATGCCATCAAACTGCGCTATCGACTCATGACGACCTACATAATTGATGTGTTCGTAGATTTCGTCGGCAAGGACAAAGAGATTCTCATGGCGCCGTATCACTTCAGCCAGCCCTGCAAGTTCCACCTTATTATATACGGAGCCCGTAGGATTGCTTGGCGAGCAGAGAATGATAAGCCGTGTGCTGGGAGTGATGGCTGCCTCGAGTTGCGCCGGCGTCATCTTGAAATTCTGCTCAAAACCTGCTTCAACGAAGACGGGCTTTCCTCCTGCCAACAGCACCATCTGCGGATAACTCACCCAGTATGGCGCAGGAATGATGACCTCATCGCCTGGGTTTACAAGCGCCATCACTGTATTGCAAACGCTCTGCTTTGCACCGTTAGATACGAGGATTTCCGACGGTTGGTATCTGAGATGGTTCTCGCGCTCCAGTTTTCTTGCGATGGCCTGTCTGAGGTCAGGATAGCCAGGAACGGGAGAATAGCGTGAATAGTTTTCGTCGATAGCAAGTTTTGCAGCAGCCTTGATATGCTCTGGCGTGTTAAAGTCGGGCTCTCCGATGCTCATATTGATTACATCGATACCCTGCGCTTTCATCTCGGCACTTTTCTGCGACATCGCCAGAGTTGCCGAAGGTGCAAGTCGCTGCAAACGGTTGGATAGTTGTGTCATAAATTGTTCGCTTGTTCTTAACTAACGCGCAAAAGTAGGCATTTATTTCGTCTTTCCGAAGCAATAACAACTTTTTTTGTATTTTCTTCTCAAAAAATATATACCTCTGCGCACGTGAAACATGTCCTTTTGAATGAAGATTAACGGAATAAAACAAGAATTAAAACCACATATTCTATTAATTTTGAAACAAATTGCCATAAATACAGATAATCAATATTTAGCACAAAAAGTCATAACCTGTTTCAAGAAGAATGTTGAAATAAAAGGCTGTCTCAGCACATGGAGGCTATTCGGGGCGTTGCAGCATAAAACATGTGTTTACCGACAAGGCTGCCGCACAAAAGACATATCAGGACGCTGTCGCCAACGGAGCATTCGTGTAATATAACAATATGGCTTGTACAACCCAGTGGGCCTGTGTTTCCTACAGGTGGAGCGTGTGCCCCATACGGTTTTTCTTCGTCTGCAGATAGCGTAGATTGTACTCATTGGGGGTCACCTCAATGGGTACATTTTCTATAATCTCAAGACCATATGCCTCCAGTCCGACACGTTTTACGGGATTGTTGGTAAGCAGGCGCATTTTGTGCACTCCGAGATGACGTAGCATCTGGGCGCCGCAGCCATAGTCGCGCTCGTCAGGTTTGAAACCGAGATGAATATTGGCATCAACAGTATCCATACCTGCTTCCTGCAATTTGTATGCACGTATTTTATTCATAAGTCCTATGCCGCGGCCTTCCTGCTGCATGTAGATCACCACGCCCTTGCCCTCGTCGCTGATAGACTGCATGGCACGATGTAACTGCTGACCGCAGTCGCAGCGCATAGAACCAAGGATGTCACCTGTCATGCACGACGAATGTACACGTACGAGCACGGGCTCATCGTCGCTCCACCCGCCCTTGATGAGTGCAAGGTGCTCCAGTCCATTGCTTCGCTGGCGGAAAGGCACGAGTCGGAAGTGGCCGTAGGCTGTAGGCATATCAACCTCTTCGCCCACCTCTATCAGCGACTCCTTCTGCAGCCTGTAGGCTATCATGTCGCGGATACTGATAATCTTAAGTCCCCACTCTTCTGCCATTTCAAGGAGTTGTGGCAGTCGTGCCATGCTTCCATCTTCGTTCATTATCTCCATCAGCGCTCCGGCTGGGTAGAGTCCTGCCATGCGGCAGAGGTCTACGGCGGCTTCGGTATGGCCTGAGCGTCGCAACACTCCGTTGTCCTGTGCATACAAGGGATTGACGTGGCCAGGACGGCCAAACGTCTGCGGAGTGGCAGTAGGGTCGGCAAGAGCGCGAATGGTCTCTGCGCGATCGTGAGCCGACACGCCAGTGGTGCATCCCTCCAGTTTGTCCACGGTCACGGTGAACGGTGTGCCAAGCACAGATGTGTTGTCCTCCACCTGATGCGGCAAGTCAAGTTCCTTACAACGCGACAGCGTTATAGGAGCACAAAGCACACCTCGCGCATTTTTCAGCATGAAGTTCACTTTCTCTGCCGTTATCTTCTCTGCCGCAATGATGAGATCGCCTTCGTTCTCTCTGTCCTCATCGTCAACAACAATAACGAATTTTCCTTGCCTGAAGTCTTCTATGGCAGCCTCTATGGTGTCTAATGTCGTTTTCATAATTATAATTTATATCTGTCAATTATCAACTGTCACCTGTCAACTATCCTCGGCAGTATGCGCTCTATAGTCTGTGTAGTAACTTTCAAATCGCGATGGAGTCTGAAGCGGAACCTGAGCATCCTGAAATAGAAGAAGATTCCGACAGGAAGTATTACTCCCGTCGCAATGTTAAGCCATTTGCTGACAAAGGGACGCGTATGGGCGTGAGTTGCCAGCACGGGGAAGTTGTTCAATTCACCTATGACGACGCGGTCGCGCGAGTTGGAAAGGTCTTCAATCACTGCCTCCAGTCGCTCGGCTATGTCGCGTATCGCCCTGTCGTCGCCTTCACGGAAGAAGACGCTGATTGGATTTGGCCATCTGAGCAGATGGTGCTCAGCAGCATACTGCTCCACTTGTCGGGCTATCATGCGCAACTCGTCAGCATCCCTTGCATAATCAGGGTCGTTGATGATAACTTCCTTGCCTGCAATATACCGCTTTGTACGAAGTCCGAGCATTCTCGACATCAGATGCCTGTATGCATCGATGTTGAACACAACAGAGTCGTTGTTTGCCTTGTATGTAAAGAATGCTGCCGTAGGAGCAAGTACAGCAGTACCCATGAGTTTTCCGAACCATACTGTCCAGTTGTCATCGCTTGCCATCTTTGTCCCAGTGCTGTCGAGGATATAGAAGATGATGAACACCACCACGGAGATTATCACGGGCACTCCGAGTCCTCCCTTTCTGATTATTGCTCCCAACGGCGCACCGATAAAAAAGAAGATAAGACACGACAGCGACAGCGTGACCTTGTTTATTGCCTCAAGCATGTGCAGACGCTCGTTGCGGTTGATATAATAGGAGTATTCTGCCTTAAAACTGGTATCTCCCGCCATCATCTGTGCATCATTGGCTGCCGCTCGTATCGTACGCTGTCGCTCTTCGGTAGAGAGCCTGTTGTAAACAGTGTCTACGTTTATGCTGTCCGTGGCAACGGCAATGGCGACACGTGTCGAGTCCTTTTCACCGATTTTCGGGCGAACGAAACTGTAGTGTTTTGCTTCAAAGAGATAGAGATGGCCCACAGAGTCGTTGTACTCGCGTATCGAGTCGAGGTCATGCAGTATCTGCCGCATGCCCTTCGAGCGCGCGTCGGCAGAGATGCCGCCCACCTCAGCCATATTAAATCCGCCGTCGAAGTCAAGCACTATCCGTTTAGTCCAGAAAGTCTCACGACGATACGGTATGTTGGCAGCGCCGCCGACATCCTGCTGGCGCATGTTTTCAAACCACTCTCCGCTGTACAGCGTCAACAGTAGATGCTTCTTCTCTGCCGTCGACTGCATTCTACCGGAGTCGGCAAGTATCACGGCGGCATCGTCGTATCCACCGTTCATACGGTATATCATTATGCCATAGAGCATTCCTGTATCCACATCCTTGCGCTGTACGTAGAGATTCGTGCCTTCTATACCGTCATAGAATACGCCTTCGGGAATTTCCAGTTCCGGACTTTTCTGCTTCATTGATACAAGCAGTTGGCGAAGCGAGACGAAGGCCTGCGGTGCTATGACTTCCTGAAAATAAAACGAAACTCCAGTTATGAGCAACACTATTAAGGCAAGCGACCTCATCGACTGCAACAGCGAAATACCGGCAGCCTTGATGGCTGTCAGTTCCGAACTCTCTCCAAGATTCCCAAAGGTGATGAGCGCGCTGAGCAGTATTGCAAGCGGCAATGCCTGCGGCACAAGGGTCAGCGCCATATACCAAAAGAATTGTCCTAACACGTCGAGCGACAATCCCTTTCCTATAAGTTCGTCGACATATCTCCACAGAAACTGCATCATCAGCACGAACTGACAGATGAAGAAAGTTCCTGCAAAGAGGAGTGCAAACTGTTTTACTATAAAGATGTCTAACTTCTTGATGCGAAACATAGACAGTCAGTAAACAAAAAAGCGTTACCTACAATCCGCTGACCCTATGGAGCCGCTCCAGGTTGTCCTCCCATATTCCTCTCAGGTCCGACTCTTCATCATCATCGGCTGCAAAGTCTGTAATAAGCAGCGTCAACTGTCCTGTAAGGTCGCTCTGCTCTATACGCATTTCCATGTATGCTTCAGGGGTATCTTCATGGTAGTCCCACATAAGCCGCACATGACTATTTTTCTGATGTTCCAGTATACGAGCGTCCTTGGTGTCGCGCTCCGTCCAGGGCTTGCCCCACGTAAATGTCATTACGTCGTCGTGTTCTGTCACCTTGTCGGCAAGCCATTTCTGCAGCCCAGCCGCATTGCTTATCATATCCCACACTATGCGTGGCGAGCGTGTAGACAACGGATATTCTATCGTTAGTTTCTGCATTCGCTGAATGTCGTTAGGTTTTCGGCTCTGCGTATGTGAGCCATTCCACGGGCAAAAGTACGAAGTTTTGTTGATATAGACAGGCTGAGCGGCATTCTTTAATAGTTAAAAATACTTAACCCGACAAATTATTCCAGCCCTTGCCTCCCTTGATTTAGATTTTAATGTTTACCTTTGCAGTCGCTTACAAAACCCATGGCGGGGTAGCTCAGCTGGTTAGAGCGTCGGATTCATAATCCGGAGGTCGAGGGTTCGGGTCCCCCTCCCGCTACAGAGCGAAAGTGGCAGCAACCTCATCGAAAGAGGTTGCTGCCACACATTTTTTACGAGACATGGAACTGATAAAAGACAAAAAGTTTGGAGGTGAGCGACCGCTGTTCACCATCCACGACACACGCCTGGAAAACATTACCATAACAGACGGAGAAAGTGGTATTAAACAATGCAGCAGCATTGAAGCCGTGGGATGCAACTTTTATGGGAAGTACCCTTTCTGGCATGTCGACGGCGCCGTAATTGACAACTGCTATTTCGCGCCTGAATCGCGTTCTGCCATATGGTACACCAACGACCTCATAATGCGCAACTCGCGCATTGACGGCCCTAAGTTTTTCCGCGAAATGCACAACGTGGAACTGAAAGATGTCAACATCACCGACGCTGACGAGACATTCTGGCGCGTCAACGGCCTGAAGTTGGAAAATGTGACGCTTCACGGAGGCACATATCCATTCATGTTTTCCGAAAACATATATGTCAACGGGCTGGAGAGCGATGCCAAATATGTTTTCCAATACTGCAAGAACGTAGAGATACACAATGCCAAGATTGTGACCAAAGACTCTTTCTGGGAGTGCGAAAACGTCACCGTCTACGACTCCGTTCTTGACGGCGAATACCTTGCATGGCACTCAAAAAACGTGCGGTTGGTGAGATGTCATCTCGCCGGCGAGCAACTTCTGTGCTACACTGACAATTTGGTGCTTGAAGACTGCACTTTCGACAGCCTATGCGACCGCGTGTTTGAATACTCCACCGTAGAAGCCAACATACATGGCCATATTGAGAACATAAAAAATCCCACTTCTGGCCATATCACAGCCGACAGCATCGGCTCTATCACCATTGACGCCAACGTCAGAAAGCCTGCCGACTGCGTCATCACCACGCGCCAGTAGCGCAGGATTACAACACCTTATATTAATATATATAGGGAGTTGACAGTTGACCATTGAACATTGACTGTTGAACATTGTTCTTAGTTGTTTAAATTGTCGTAAAATATGAATTGTGAATTATGAATTACAATTTCGACGAGATAATAGAAAGGTGCGGCACGGGCTGCGAGAAATGGGATGCCACACCGCCGTATGCTGCCAACAGCAAATCTGAGGCAGGCAACGACATGCTGCCAATGTGGGTAGCCGACATGGACTTTGCCGTGGCGCCAGCCATTGCCGATGCTGTGGCTCGCAGGGCGCAGCATCCCATCTACGGATACACTCACATCAGCAGTGAATACTACGATGCCGTGCAGCGGTGGTTTGCACGGCGCCACCACTGGACTATAGAGCGTGAGTGGATGCTGTATACCACTGGAGTTGTGCCAGCGCTGAGTGCCACCATCAAGGCACTCACCATGCCTGGCGAGCGCGTCATTCTTATGACGCCTGTCTATAACTGTTTCTTCAGCAGTTTGCGCAACAACGGATGCGAGATGGCAGAGGTGCCTCTCAACGTCAGCGAGAACGGGACCACCTGTCCGATGGATGTTTTGGAGAGCCAGTGTGCCGACGAGCGCACCACTCTGTTTGTTCTCTGCAATCCTCACAACCCGGTGGGCCACGTATGGTCACGCGAAGAACTTGAAACCATCAGCGCAATCTGTCACCGCCATAGCGTTCAGATTGTCAGCGACGAGATACACTGCGAACTCGTATATCGTGGACGCTATGTGCCAATGGGAACTATTGACGACTCCGCCGTGATTCTCACCTCTGCATCCAAGTCATTCAATATTGCCGGTCTTCAAATGGCCAATATCGTAGCCAAAGATCCTGTCGTACGCCACCGCATCAACCGAGCCATAAACATCAACGAGATATGCGACGTCAACCCTTTCGGTCCTGTTGCCACCATTGCGGCATACAACGACAGCGAGGAATGGCTCGACGCATTGCTGGAATATCTTGAAGGCAATTTCACCGCACTATGCAAATACATTAGCAGCGAGATGCCTGGCCTGCGTGTCATGCCGCTCGAAGGCACATACCTCGTTTGGGTAGACATCACGTCTACTGGTATGAAGAGCAATGCCCTCCAGCGACGCCTTCTTGAGACGAGCGGACTATGGGTATCCAGCGGAACAATCTACGGTCGTCCTTCCGGTGAGGGATATCTGCGTATCAATATCGCATGCCCGCGCAGCATGATGATGGAAGGCTTGGAGAGAATGAAACGCGTCATTGATAATCTATAACATATTTGTATCATGGAGAAAAACCAGAGTCCACAGTTGCCCGAAAATGCATTTCGTCCACTGCAAGAAGGCGAGAAATATGAGCCGATGATTCCCGCCGGCGCTCCCACCACGGAAGTCAACGGATGGTCCGTAAGTTGGGGCGTGCTTATGGCTATGCTCTTCTCGGCTGCCGCAGCCTATCTTGGTCTTAAGGTAGGCCAAGTTTTCGAGGCAGCCATCCCCATAGCCATCATAGCCGTCGGTGTATCCCAGGCGGCAAAGCGCTCCCATGCTCTTGGCGAGAACGTTATCATCCAGAGCATCGGAGCATGTTCCGGTGCCGTTGTTGCCGGTGCAATTTTCACGCTGCCTGCCATCTATATCCTGCAGGCAAAATATCCTGAGATGTCGGCCGACTTCATCAAGATATTCATTGCCTCGCTTCTTGGCGGAGTTATCGGCATCCTGTTTCTCATACCTTTCCGCAAATACTTTGTCAGCGATATGCACGGCAAGTATCCCTTCCCCGAAGCAACAGCCACCACGCAGGTGCTGGTGAGCGGAGCAAAGGGGGGAGCACAGGCCAAGCCTTTGCTGCTGGCAGGACTTGTCGGTGGACTCTACGACTTCTGCGTAGCAACGTTTGGATGGTGGAATGAGAATGTTACGAGCCGCATGCTTCCCTTCGGCGAAGACATCGCCGAACGCGCCAAACTTGTGTTTAAAAACAATACCGGAGCAGCAGTGCTCGGGCTGGGATATATCATCGGTTTCCGCTATGCGCTCATCATCACCCTCGGTTCTTTGTTCGTGTGGTGGATAGTAGTCCCTGGCATGTCGCTGATATTCGGCGATGCTGTGCTCAACCAGTGGAACCCCGCCATCACTACTGCTGTAGGCGACATGAGCCCTGAAATGATTTTCACCAGTTATGGCAAATCGATAGGCATCGGAGCCATTGCCATGGCAGGCATTATCGGCATTATACGCTCATGGGATATCATTCGCAGCGCCGTAGGACTCGCCGCCAAGGAGATGAAAGGCGGCAAGACCTCTGAAGGCAATATGCTGCGCACTGAGCGCGACCTCTCCTTCCGCTTCGTAGCCGTGGCAAGCATCACCACCATCCTGCTCACCTTCATTTTCTTCTGGACTGGCGTCATGGACGGCAACCTGCTGTTTGCCCTTGTTGCCATAGTGCTGACGGCCGTCATTGCCTTTCTCTTCACTACGGTGGCGGCTAACGCCATAGCCATCGTGGGCTCCAACCCGGTAAGCGGAATGACGCTGATGACACTCATCCTTGCATCTGTCGTAATGGTCGGCGTTGGTCTGAAGGGCACTGGCGGAATGGTGGCTGCACTGGTTATGGGCGGCGTGGTTTGCACAGCGCTCTCCATGGCAGGCTCGTTCATCACCGACCTGAAAATAGGCTACTGGATAGGCACAACACCTGCCAAGCAGGAGAAGTGGAAGTTTCTCGGCACTCTGGTGTCGGCGGCTACTGTAGGCGGCGTTATGATGCTTCTCAACGAGACCTACGGATTTTCTTCCGGACAACTTGCGGCTCCTCAGGCTAATGCCATGGCTGCCGTGATAGACCCGCTGATGAATGGTGTCGGTGCTCCGTGGCTGCTCTATGCCATAGGTGCAGTGATAGCCGTTGTGCTCACCTGGTGTGGCGTTCCTGCTCTTGCCTTTGCCTTGGGTATGTTCATACCGATGGAACTCAACGTACCCCTGCTCGTGGGCGGTGCCGTCAACTGGTATGTCACCTCACGTTCTGGCGACGCCAGCGTCAACAAGGAGCGCGGCGAGCGTGGCAATCTCATCGCCTCTGGCTTTATTGCCGGCGGCGCACTGATGGGTGTGGTGAGCGCCATCCTGCGCTTTGTGGGCGTACAGTTTGACTATGCCGGATGGTGGGCAAATCCTGCTTCCGAATGGCTGTCGCTACTGGCCTACGCATGCCTCATCTTCTACTTCGTGAGAGCAACGAAAAAGCATTGACCATTGAACATTAAATAAATTATAACAAAGCCAATGAGAAAACTTATTCTTGCACTG
>CALFIY010000024.1 GCA_937877595.1 uncultured Prevotella sp. | reverse complement strand
TATCGTCTGCGACCCAACCGCGGTAGATGCGGACACCGCTGAGGGTGTGGCCATCGCCGTCGAATTCGCCATTGAAGTTGTTATAGTTACTGCCTATGGCCTCGTAGTTGTGAAATTCGTTCGAGGCATCGTTCCAAGCGGCTTCGTAGGCGGTGCCTTTTTGATAATCGAATTCGATGTCTCCGGTCATCTTGAACTTGAGGCCTGCGCAGTCGTGCGCGGTGGACTCGGTGGTCTCGTGGCCGCCGCGGTAGTAGCCCGTTCCGTTGACGTAGGTGGCGAGGTCGCGCAGGTCGTCGGCTTCGTCAATTACGTAGTAGCCGCCGTCGGTGTCGTAGGTGATGCTGCCGATGGTTGGCGGTGTCTCTGCCCATGCCGTCTGCGTCACTGCCATGAGCAGCAGGGCGAGGATTGATAAGAGTTTTGCTTGTCTCATAAATGTTACGTTTTAAAAAGTGAATAATTTATGTTATTTGAATGCTTTCCTGTTTCCATCGGGGTATAAAAAAACACAGCGGCCTCCCTTCTTGCGTCCCGCTGGTAGCAAGCGACCAAAGGTCGAGCGGCACGGATGCAAGAAAAGCCGTATACTAACGCTAACGCGCGGACGCCCGCGTATTTAATAATGTGGTGTACGCCAGTAGCGCTGATTGTGTGTGTTAGCAAATTATTTGGAATTGCCAAATAATCCGCGTTAAAAGATATATTTGTCACACACACTGTTTGTATCTTCTTTGTTGAAAGTTGACCTACGTCGCCTTTTCGTTGCGGAATTAGTCTTTTTGTATCAAATAACAATGGATTTATGCAAAAAGCAGCCAAAAGTTTGCTCATTTAACACTATTTATGTACCTTTGCCTTAGCAAGAACCCCGATTTTTCCCAACCCCTCAGACTGCCTTTATTTACAAAATGTTTGCGTTTTTATCCAAATTTCTGAACAACTTTGCACCGCGAAAGAAAAAACACACTAACGATATGGAAAAGAATAAAGACCTCGCCCTGCAGCCTCGGTCAGGGCGATACGCTGCACGACATGCCGCACTGCTACTCGCATTGTTCGCCCTTACTGCCATGCCCGTCGGCGCCCAGTTCACATCGGAAGGCAACGGGACAACATACTCCTTTGCGTCGCTGGCCGCCATCGACGGCTCGGGAGTGACATTCGCCGACGGCAAGTATCACGTCGCTGACAACATCACCATAGCCATCGGCGACCACTTCACCATGGACGCCGGCGCCACGGTCCTCCTTGCCGACAACGTGACCTTGACCATCAGCGGCACGGCAAACTTCAGCCTCGCCAGCGGCTCCACCATTGGCACCTCGTCGGCCAATGAGACCCACGCCGCCGCTATAAGACTGGAGAGCAGCGCCACGACAGACATCTCAAACGTGACATTCAACGGCGTGGGCCTCGAGATGCGCGGAGGCGGCGCAGTCAACGTCACGGGCTGCCACTTCAACGGTCACGACGGCTCTACGGCAGCAGCACTGTATTTCGTCAGTGCCGGAGCGCCGAGCGCTATCACCGACTGCACGTTCGCGTCGTGCCGCAAGGCTGCCATCGGCAGTGCCGCCAACGCCTCGCAACCACTCACCATCACGGGCTGCACACTGCTCGAAAACTCGACAGCCAACGGCAATGTGCCCCAGATAAACATCACGGCAGCCAACCCGCTGATCATCGCCGACTGCACCATAGAAGGTAACGCGCAAAACACCAAGGTTGGCGGCATCGGCATTTCAAACTTTATGGGCTACAACGCCAATGTCAGCATAGCACGCTGCACGGTCAGCAACAACCGCTACGGCATCGGGCTCGTCGGCCCGGCAGCGAAAATACGCATCGACGACTGCATACTGACAGACAACTGCCATGAGACAGACCCCATGCAGGGCGGCAGCGGCATAAGCCTCTACGACCCCTACCTGCTGACGCAGGCCGTCATAGCAGGCAACACCATAGAAGGCAGCCTGTGGGGCATCACCGTCATTGGATGCAAGGACGTCAACATCGGGCAGCCCGGCAACAGCAGTATCCAGAGTCCCGGCGGCAACGTGTTCCGCAACAATGGTTTCGACGGCAATCTCTACGACCTCTACAACAACTCCACGCTCACCATATATGCGCAGAACAACACGTGGAATGTCGCCAACCAGACAGAGGAAGAAATCGAGAAGGTAATTTTCCATCAGCACGACGACGCCAGCCTCGGCGAGGTAATCTTCATGCCTGCAGCCAATGCCACTGCCATTTCTCACCACTCCGCTCCTTCCAGAGCGTGTGGCCGCATCTTCTCCCTCGACGGCACGCAGCGGCAAACGATGCAGCGCGGCATAAACATCGTAGACGGAAGGGTTGTGATTAAAGATTAAAGATGCGGAAGCGGTTTTCTCACTATTCACTCATATTCGGCCTGGCCGCACTCCTCCCGGCATGCCAGCCTACTGCACCGCGTGAGGGCGACCTTCTGTTTCATGTCACGCCTACTGCCAACAACATCACTGCCGTCACGCCGGCCCAGATAGACCATGTGGCAATATGCCTGGGCAACGACAGCGTTGTCGAGGCCATTCCCGGAAATGGCGTAGTGCTCAGTTCCATACAGTCACTGCGGCATCAGGAGGGCCACTATATCATCGGGCGCGTGAGCCTTGCCGACAGCCGCAGTTCTATAGCCAACGCACGCCGCTACATAGGATGCCGCTACGACTCTCTTTTCCTACCCAACGACACGGCAATATATTGTTCCGAACTGGTGCAACTGTCGTATGTTACAAAAAAGGGGGACAGGCTCTTTGAGCCCATCCCCATGTCGTTCCACGATGCCTCGGGACGCGTCACCAAGTTCTGGCAACAGTTTTACGCTCGCCGTGGAATGTCTGTGCCCGAAGGCTGGCCCGGCAGCAACCCTGCAGAAATGTCACAGCGCAAAGTAGTGCGCATCCTGGGACGCCTGCGCTGACTTCCCTGATTAAACCAAACAGAAATCCAAGTCGCGCGAAATCTGTTCGCGATCCATGTGCTGACCTATGAACACCAGTTTCTGCATACGGTCGCCATACTGCTCATCCCATTCGCGGCGTAGTTTCTCGTCCTGCGCCATCATCACCTGCAACTGCTCCCTGGGCATGGTGGCATACCACTGTCCCGCATTGCGGAGCGACACCTGACGGCCTGCCTGCTCAAAGACATAGCAGATGTCTTCCTCGTCCTTGAAGTAGCATATCCCCTTGGCACGTATGATACTCTTCGGCCATTTGCGCGCCACAAACTCATCAAAAAGGCTAAGGTTGAACGGACGGCGTGCATAGTAAACAAAAGTGCCGATGCCATACTCTTCTGCCTCACCCTCGTCGTGGTGGTGGTGGTGGTGGCCGTCATCATCGTCGTCATCATCGTCGTCGTGGTCTGCCTCTATCTCCCGTATCCATGCTGCCGAAGTTGCCACCTCCTCAAAGTTAAACTTCTCCGTGTTGACAATCTTCTCCAAATCGACAGCAGCATAGTCGCATTCTATGATTTCAGCCTTTGGCTGGATGGCACTGATTATCTTTTTCACCTGCTGCAACTCGTCCTTGCTTATCTCAGAAGCCTTGTTAAGCAGTATGATGTTGCAGAATTCTATCTGCTGTATCACGAGGTTCTCAATATCCTCCTCGTCGATATCCTTACGCATCAGGTCGTTGCCACTGGCAAACTCGTCGCGCATGCGCAGAGCATCTACCACCGTCACGATGCAGTCGAGTTGCAGGTATCCGTCCTTCACATATTCCGGACCGAGCGACGGGATATTGCATATCGTCTGCGCTATTGGCGCCGGCTCACATATTCCACTGGCTTCTATCACGATATAGTCGAAGCGGCGCATGCTTGTTATCTCGCGCAACTGCTCTACGAGATCCATTTTCAGCGTGCAGCAGATACATCCGTTCTGCAGCGCCACGAGCGAGTCGTCCTTCTGTCCTACCACCCCACCCTTTTCTATCAGGTCGGCATCGATGTTCACCTCGCCAATGTCATTGACGACGACGGCAAACTTTATACCCTGTTTGTTCTGAAGAATACGGTTTAGCAGTGTTGTCTTGCCGCTACCGAGATAGCCCGTCAGCAGCAGCACAGGAATGTTCTTAATTGTCATAATGCTCTTGTTTCCTTTTATTTTTTTCGACTGCAAAGGTACGACTAAGCGAGCGGAATGCAAAAGAAAAAACTTTGTTTTTTTCTTCATTACCGGGCAAAAGTACCGTCTCACTAAAATAAGCGGCTATCTCCCGACAGCCGCTTCTTAAAACAAACTACTTAAAAACTAATCTACTAAAACAAATCAAAAAAAATATTCAGTCTGTATTTTCCTGTTTGCAAAGATAAATGGAAATACTTCCGAAAGCAAACTTTTCCTGACAATTTATCACAAAACAGCCCTATAATTGATTTACGTCAAAGCAAAACAAGCCGCACGCTTCCTATTTGTTACCATTTTGCATGACACAACTCCGCCCCAAATCTGAGAATTATATGATGCTGTCAGTACAGATTATATATAGTAACAGAGTTGACAGATGAATACAGGAAACACAGCGGGAAAGTGAAGAAAAAAGGAAACAATGTGAACAATAAAGTTAAATAAAGCATCATTTTTCGTGTTTTCACAAAACAAACAACTAACCTTGTCTGCAAATTATAAATAATTCCCGACATAGGAAACGAGATGCTGGTAGCGGCTATTGTTTCGCTTGCGAAGAAGAGACATTCTAAGATTTGCCATTTTAGTTCACGTGGATGATGGTTAGAAATAAAAAATGGTGGGCGGCTCTATAGCAGAGTCGCCCACCCGTCTATTGATTGTTATCTACAGAAAAGACTTACATCATGCCGCCCATGCCAGGAGCGCCGCCCATAGGCATCTGAGGCTCCTTTTCTGGCTTGTCGCAGATGACACACTCCGTTGTGAGGAACATACCTGCGATAGAGGCAGCGTTCTCAAGTGCAACACGTGCAACCTTTGCCGGGTCTACGATACCAGCCTTGCGCAGATCCTCGTACTCATCAGTGCGGGCATTGTAACCAAAGTCGCCCTTTCCGTTGCGTACGGCCTGCACTACCACAGCGCCTTCGCCACCGGAATTAGTGACAATCTGGCGCAGAGGCTCCTCAATGGCACGCTCAACGATGCTGATACCAGTCTGCTCGTCAACGTTGTCGCCCTTGAGTTCTTTCAGAGCATCGAGCGCACGGATGTAGGTGGTACCGCCACCTGCTACGACACCTTCCTCAATGGCAGCGCGAGTAGCGCAAAGGGCGTCGTCGACGCGGTCTTTCTTCTCCTTCATCTCCGTCTCACTGTTGGCACCAACGTAGAGCACTGCCACGCCACCAGCAAGTTTGGCAAGACGTTCCTGCAGTTTCTCCTTGTCGTAAGAAGATGTCGTGAGTTCGATCTCTTTCTTTATCTGTGCGATGCGATCCTGAATAGCCTGCTTGTCACCAGCACCATTGACGATAGTGGTATTGTCCTTGGAAATGGTCACCTTCTCTGCCGTACCCAGCATTTCGAGAGTTGCCTGCTCCAGTTTCAATCCCTTCTCCTCGCTAATCACGGTGCCGCCAGTCAGCACAGCGATGTCCTCAAGCATAGCCTTGCGGCGGTCGCCAAAGCCAGGAGCCTTGACAGCGCAAATCTTCAGGCCCCCACGCAGACGGTTGACAACGAGTGTTGTCAGAGCCTCAGAGTCTACGTCCTCTGCTATGACGAGCAGCGGGCGTCCGCTCTCTGCTGCCGGCTGCAGAATTGGCAGGAAGTCCTTGATGTTTGATATTTTCTTGTCGTAGATGAGGATGTATGGCGAGTCCATCACACATTCCATCTTCTCGGAATCTGTAACAAAATAAGCGCTCAGATATCCGCGGTCGAACTGCATACCTTCCACCACGCCGATGTGTGTGTCGCGGCTCTTCGACTCTTCGATGGTTATTACGCCGTCCTTTGACACCTTACGCATGGCCTCCGCCAGCAGTTCACCGATTTCCTTGTCGTTGTTGGCAGATACGGTAGCCACCTGCTCTATCTTGTCGTAGTTGTCGCCAACCTGTTCAGCGCTCTTGTGGATGTGCTCCACCACAGCCTTTACAGCCTTGTCGATACCACGCTTCAGATCCATCGGGTTTGCACCGGAGGTTACGTTTTTCAGTCCCTCTCTCAAGATAGCCTGGGCCAGGATAGTAGCCGTTGTCGTGCCGTCGCCAGCATCGTCGCCAGTCTTTGAAGCAACGCTCTTGACGAGTTGTGCGCCAGCGTTCTCAAACTTGTCTTCCAGTTCGATTTCCTTTGCAACCGTCACGCCGTCCTTGGTAATCTGCGGTGCGCCGAACTTCTTTTCAATCACTACGTTACGACCTTTAGGACCAAGAGTAACCTTCACTGCGTTGGCCAACTGGTCTACGCCCTGCTTCATCAAGTCGCGGGCTTCAATATTGAATTTAATGTCTTTTGCCATGGTTGTTTTTTTTAATTATTTCGTTATAACGTTTTTACGGTATTATGTTATGACGATATTACGATGTTTTAAATTATTTCTCGATAACCGCTAAGACGTCGCTCTGGCGCATCATCAGGAATTTCTCTCCCTCAAACTCCAACTCCGTGCCCGAATATTTTCCATAAAGCACTTCGTCGCCAGCCTTGAGTATCATTTCTTCGTCCTTGGTGCCCTGTCCTACGGCCTTGACTGTGCCATGGAGAGGCTTCTCCTTTGCTGTGTCAGGAATAATAATTCCACCGATTTTCTCTTCTGCCGCTGCTGGCACTACCAGCACACGGTCACCTAATGGTTTAATGTTCATTTTTTATTATTTTTAGTTCTGTTATTATATAAATAATGTGTCACTGTTTTTGCGTCTGTTGCCATATTCATTGCTAATTTTGTGCCAATCTGCGCCAACTGACACATTGGCAGAAAGCATGACACAATTACAAAAAAAGATGTAAGAATTTTGCTGTTTCGCTTTTTTGCCCTACTTTTGCAGCAATTTATTTAATTATCAAAGCAATATGAAAGATTTTCTGAAGTATACCTTAGCCACCATGACAGGTATAATTCTTCTTACATTGGTGATGGCCATCATAAGTGTTATCTCACTTGTAGGGCTTGCAGCCTCTTCTGCTTCCACTACTCCAGTACGGGAAAACTCCGTGTTTACCCTCAGTCTGTCAGGCCAGATGGAGGAGCGTGCCGCTACCGACATTTTTGGTCAGATAACGGGTCAGGTGAGCGAGAACATTGGTCTTGACGACGTACTGTCGGCTGTCAAGAAGGCAAAAACTAACGACGACATAAAGGGCATCTATATCGAGGCTGGCATGTTCAGCAGCGACTCTCCCGCCTCTTCCCACGCCCTGCGCGAGGCTCTTCTCGACTTCAAGAAGAGCGGCAAGTGGATTGTAGCCTATGGCGACAGTTACACGCAGACCACCTATTACATCTGTTCGGCTGCCGACAAAGTCTGGCTTAACCCACAGGGAATGGTCGACTGGCATGGTCTTGCTGCCACGCCATTTTTCGTAAAGGACATGCTCGCCAAGTTTGGCGTGAAATACCAACTCTGCAAGGTAGGCAAATACAAGAGTGCTCCCGAGATGATGACTGCCGACAAGATGAGCGAGCCCAATCGCGAACAGGTCACAGCCTATATCAACGGCATTTGGAATGTAATGCTCAGCGACGTTGCCAAGAGCCGCAGCATCAGTGCCGACTCTCTTAACGCCTATGCCGACCGTGGCATCACCTTCGGCACTCAGGAAGAACTGCTGAAGTCGAAACTCATCGACAGACTGATGTACACCGACGAGGTAAAGGGTGAGATAAAGAAGTTGCTGAAGATAGAGGACGACGATGACATCAACCAACTCACGCTTGCCGAGATGCAGAATGTCAAGACAAAGCGCGAGAAAGGCGACGAGGTTGCCGTCTACTACGCCTACGGCTCCATCATTGACAGCGAGACCGGCGAGGCTTTCAGTCAGGAGCACAACATAGTAGCAACCACGGTATGCAAAGACCTTGAGGAGTTGATGAACGACGACGACGTGAAGGCTGTAGTGCTGCGCGTCAACTCTCCTGGCGGTTCCGCCTATGCCTCAGAGCAGATATGGCGTGCCGTGACGCAACTTAAGGCAAAGAAGCCCGTAGTAGTATCAATGGGAGGCTATGCCGCCAGCGGTGGATACTATATCAGTTGCGCTGCCAACTATATTTACAGTGAGCCAACCACTATCACCGGTTCTATCGGCATCTATGGCATGTTCCCCGACTTCAGCGGCCTGCTCACAGAGAAACTTGGCGTTAAGTTTGACGAAGTTAAGACCAACAAGTACGCAGCCTTCGGTACCGTGGCCCGTCCTTTCAATGGCGAAGAGATGGCTCTTCTCGACCAGTACATCGGCCGTGGCTACGAACTCTTCCGCAAGCGTGTCGCCGACGGCCGCAAGCAGCCTGTTGCAGCCATTGAGGAAGTGGCACAGGGCCGTGTATGGCTGGGCAACGACGCACTGAAGATAAAACTCGTCGACGCAATCGGCTCACTCGACGATGCCGTCAAGAAGGCAGCCCAGTTGGCAAAACTGGAAGAGTACAAGACAAAGAGTTATCCGGATAAGGCCGACTGGATGGAGCAACTGTTCGACAAGGCAAGCCACAAGAGTTACCTCGACGAGCAACTGCGCCTCACACTTGGCGAATACTACGAGCCTCTGCGCTATATGCAGACTCTCAACCGCCAGAGCGCCATCCAGGCACGCCTGCCATATTTTCTTGAGATAAGGTAGGGAGCAAGGCTGGTGAGTTATTGACTTTTACGGCATGGAGGGCGACTTCATCAAGATCAACAAGGCATTGCTTCCACTCAGTTGGCTTTACGGACTTGCCGTAAAGTTGCGCAATGCAGCCTTTGAACTTGGAATTCTCAAGTCTCATGCCTTTGACGTGCCCATCGTCTCGGTGGGCAACATCACTGTCGGCGGTACAGGCAAGACGCCCCACGTGGAATACCTTGTCCGCCTTTTGCAGGACACTTTCCACGTCGCTGTTCTCAGTCGTGGATATAAGCGGAAGAGCAAGGGCTATGTCGTTGCCGCTGCCGACACTCCCATGACAGCCATCGGCGATGAGCCATTTCAGATGAAGCAGAAGTTTCCTGCTGTCACCGTGGCCGTCGACAAGGATCGCTGCCATGGCATAGAGCGTCTCACCGAAGGCGACGAAAGCCTTGACGTAGTGCTTCTTGACGATGCTTTCCAGCACCGCTATGTCAAGCCTGGCATAAACATTCTCCTTGTCGACTACCACCGTCTCATCATCTACGACCGCCTTCTTCCTGCCGGCAGGCTTCGCGAGCCCCAGTCGGGCAAGAACCGCGCCGATGTCGTCATCGTTACGAAGTGTCCGAAAGACCTTAAGCCGATGGAATATCGCGTTGTTGCCAAGGCCCTGAACCTTTTTCCCTATCAGAATCTCTTTTTTTCCACCATCGACTACTGTGATTTGCAGCCGCTCTTTCCTGACGGGCGCAGCGAAGAAACGCTTTTCGACATGCATCCGTCGCTCTACGGTCTGCAGGAGTACAACGTCCTGCTTCTCACAGGCATTGCCTCGCCGGAACAGATGGTTCACGACCTGAGTCCGCTCATCCCCCACCTCACTCCGCTCACCTTTTCCGACCATCACACGTTCCAGCCAGCCGACGTAGAGCGCATTAATTCCGCCTATGCAGCGCTGGCCGAGCCGCGATGCATTGTTACGACGGAGAAAGACGCAGCCCGTCTGACCAATATCAGCGGCCTTTCCGCCGACGTGCGCAAGAATATTTACTGTTTGCCTGTTCGGGTGCGCTTCATGCTCGACCAGGAAGAAATGTTTAACCAATACATTATAGGCTATGTATGCAAAAATTCAAGAAACAGCATCCTGGCTAAAGCAAAGGATGACCACAAGCCCAAAAACAGCCATCATTCTGGGGACCGGTCTCGGACAATTAGCTTCAGAAATCACTGACAAGCAGGAAATCGCCTATTCCGACATTCCCAACTTCCCCGTCTCCACGGTAGAAGGCCATAGCGGAAAACTCATCTTCGGCCGTCTTGGCAACAAAGACATTATTGCCATGCAGGGACGCTTTCATTACTACGAAGGTTACTCTATGAAGGAAGTTACATTCCCTGTTCGCGTAATGTACGAACTTGGAATCAAGACCCTTTTTGTCAGCAATGCTGCCGGCGGAATGAATCCGCAGTTCCAGATTGGCGATTTGATGATCATCACCGACCATATCAATTTCTTCCCCGAGCATCCGCTGCGCGGCAAGAACATGCCCACGGGACCGCGCTTCCCCGACATGCACGAGACATACGACGTCAATCTCATCCGCCTTGCTACCAACATCGCCCGTGAGAAGAAAATACGTCTCACATACGGCGTCTACGTCGGTGTACAAGGCCCTACGTTTGAGACGCCTGCAGAATACCGCATGTACAGGCTTCTTGGCGGTGATGCCGTGGGCATGTCGACCATTCCCGAAGTTATCGTAGCCCATCACTGCGGCATCCGCACCTTCGGCGTGTCGGTGATTACCGACCTTGGCGGCTTCGACAATCCCGTGGAAGTCAGCCACGAAGAAGTGCAGGAGGCTGCCAACAAGGCACAGCCCATTATGACAGAAATAATGCGCGAGATGATAAACCGCTCATAAGATTTTCCCACGAATATTTCCACATGAATATTTCCGAACTGGGCGAGTTTGGTCTGATAGACCGTCTGACAAAGCCCTTTCCGCCCACACAGCCGTCAACGCTGAAAGGAGTTGGCGACGACTGTGCCGTGCTGCATTATCCCGACGGCGAGGTACTCGTCACAACCGACATGCTGATGGAGGGCGTACATTTCGACTTGACATATATCGACCTGGAGCATCTGGGATACAAGTCGGCGATGGTGAACATAAGCGACATCTTTGCCATGAATGGCACGCCGCGCCAGATGACAGTATCGCTGGCTCTCAGCAAGCGCTTCACGGTAGAGGATATTGAGTTGTTCTACAGCGGTCTGCACCGCGCCTGCAAGAAATGGGGCGTCGACGTTGTCGGCGGCGACACCACCAGCAGTTTCACGGGCATGGCAGTCTCAATAACGTGCATCGGCGAAGCCCGTAGCAGCGACATCGTCTACCGCAACGGTGCCCACGACACCGACCTTATCTGTGTCAGCGGCGACCTCGGCGCCGCCTATATGGGACTGCAACTTCTGGAGCGCGAAAAGTCGGTCTACTACAGCCAGATTGACGAAATACAGAAGAAGATAGCCCTGGCAAAGGCTGCCGGCGACGAGCAGCATCTCTCGGTGCTCAACTCCCAACTCTCTGCAGCGCGCGACTTCCAGCCCGACTTTGCAGGAAAAGAGTATCTGCTGCAGCGGCAACTGCAGACAGAGGCCCGCGGCGACATCATTGCCAAGTTGCGCGAAGCAGGCATCCGTCCCACGTCGATGATGGACGTAAGCGACGGGCTGTCGAGCGAGTTGATGCACATCTGCACTCAGTCGGGCGTGGGCTGCCGCATCTACGAAAAACAGATACCCATTGACTATCAGACTGCCGTGATGGCCGAGGAGATGAACATGAATGTCACCACATGTGCACTCAACGGCGGCGAGGACTACGAACTTCTCTTCACCGTCCCCATAGGCGACCACGAGAAGATAACGTCAGTAGAGGGCATACATCTCATTGGCCACATCACCCGTAAGGAACTCGGCTGTCTGCTCGTGACGCGCGACGGACAGGAATTTGAGTTGCGCGCCCAGGGATGGAACCCCCTGAAGGGATAAACACCAAAAGAAAAAAAATGTCTGCAAGAAAGTCTTTCCTACTGATGGCAGCAGCATTCCTACTGCTATGCAGCGCCACAGCACAACGTGGCACTCATCGGCGCATCACGCTGTTCGACAAGTTCCAGCCAGCAATAATCCAGATGGAACGCGGCAATGCCGTTACCGTGACACAGGCCAATATTTTCCTGAAGAACAGCACCCTTCTGTACAAAGAGGCGCAGGGTCACATATTGCAGGCCAGACGTGAGCGCATCAAGAGCGTGGTGATAGCAGGCCACTATTTTGAGCGCATCGACACACTGCTGGCAGAGCGACTTGACACGGTGGGTGCCAATGCCGTGTTCCGCGTGATGCTCATCGACCAGGAGGCACTCGACAGGTTTGTAGAAAACAACAGAGTCGTGACAGACATGTCCCTACAGGACTACACAGGAGCCACAACCGTGGAACTGTTCTCCGAGGATGAGATAGAATATCCCGTCATAAGCCTCTACTTCGTGCGCTACAACGGCAAGGTGGTCAGGGCTCACGAGCGAGAACTCAAGCGGCTTATCACCAAGGACCAGCGCAGAGCCTTCACCACAGTGATACAGAGCGACAACTTCTCATGGAACAACCCTGAGAGCCTGAGCCGCATGCTGAAGGCCCTGAGCCCTACAGAATAACAGCAAACAGAGCAGGAATGAGAGTCATCTGTGATGCCCCGGGACAGACATGCAACCGCCTGTGGACCTACGTGGCCAGCGTAGCGCGCTGCGTTGCGGAGCATCGACACATGGTTATTATCTTCTACGACTGGACTATTGAAGATTTCCCCAACCTGCTCCACGCTCCGTTCATCCACTTTCCGCTCTGGCAGAAATGGTATCTCGAGCGCGGAAATGGTTGGAACAACTACAAGGGACTGACGTGGAAGGTCACCCACAATGCCCGTTGGGACAAGATTTTCGCCACGCTGGGATTTACCAAGGGCTGGCAGACTCGCCGTGACACGCGCTATCTTCAGTCCACGCTTCCCGAACTGCAGCGCATCTTCCGCCCTGCCGACAACATCATGCAGCGCGCCGAACAGATGGTCGGCAGCCTTGCCGCAGAGTCGGATGTCGTTGTCGGAGTACATATCCGCCGCGGCGACTACGCCACATGGAACGACGGACGCTTTTTCTACGAACTCTCCGACTACCATCAGTTCATGCTCCGCGTGCAGCAACTCTTCGCACCACGCAAGGTGAGTTTCTTCATAAGCAGCAACGAAGACTTCCCACTCGACATCTTCGAGGGATGCACCTGCAGGCGATTCGGACGTGAGCCTTCGGGAGCCATTCTCGACCTCTACACGCTCTCACTTTGCCATCGCATCATGGGCCCTTTCAGCAGTTATTCGCGCTGGGCCTCGTTTATAGGCAGAGTGCCTCTCTGTTTCATCGAGAGCAAGGCACAGCAGTTCACCGACGACAGTTTTTCGCCCATTGTCGACTTCTTCCACTTTGAAAACGGGAAGGAAATTTTTGACTGGTGACATCCTGCATATTTATTCATATTCACTTTTTCGACTGCCCATAATTTCCGCAAAACGGAAGCACATTTCCCGAGGCTCGGAAATGCCCGTTTTTTCGCTTCAGCGTAAGTCACTGAAACGCAGTGCGTTTCGGCTAATATCGAAAACGACGAGCCGTTTTTTCAGTACGAAAGCAGCGGTTTTCACTACTGTTTTCCACTAATTTTCAGCACTTTTCTTGAAAATAAAATGACGCGTGACGAAAATCTGCGCTGTTTTTTTAAAACTAAAAAGCGTGTTTTTAAAATCCACCACTCACCTGCCGCTCATTTTTACTGTTTCAACAACCAGAAAATGACCTTCCCCCACTCCAGATTGTCATTTTTCCCGGACAGAAAATATACAGGAATTTTTGCATAAACATACCGTTTTCGCATCCCGCGCCGGAGCCGGTCGTAAAGAGACATTCTTGATTTGTGTTATTATTATATTGCGCGACCAACTTTTTCTGCTGTTTTATTTCTCTCGTTAACAAAAAAAACAGTACCTTTGCACCGCAAAAATAGAAAACTACAATGAAATACGCTCTTATCACCGGCGGTTCGCGCGGTCTTGGAAAAGCAATCTGTCTTGAGATTTCACGTCAGGGAATTCCAGTAATCATCAATTATCAGTCGAACGAACAGGCTGCACAGGAAGTAAAGGCTGCAGTAGAGGCACAGGGCGGCACTGCCGAACTGATGCGCTTCGACGTAAGCAACCAGGAGGCTGTCGAGACAGCCCTCGACAACTGGATGGAAGCCCATCCCGACGACTATGTCGCCTATCTCGTAAACAATGCCGGCATACGCCGCGACAACATGATGTTTATGATGCCTGCCGAAGACTGGCACGCCGTGATAGGCACCTCTCTGCACGGCTTCTTCTACGTGACACGCAAACTGCTGCCCAAGATGCTGCAGCGCAAACACGGCGGACGCATCGTCAACATGGCTTCGCTCTCAGGCCTGAAAGGTCTGGCCGGCCAGGCCAACTACAGCGCCGCCAAGGCAGCGCTTATCGGAGCCACCAAGGCTCTCGCCCTGGAGACAGCAGCACGCCAGGTGACGGTCAACGCCGTAGCCCCGGGCTTCATCGAGACCGACATGACCAAGGATCTTGACGTAGACCAGTTGAAACAACAGGTTCCGATGAACCGTTTTGGCCGTCCTGAGGAAGTAGCAGCGCTTGTATGTTTCCTGCTGTCTGATGCAGCAGCCTACATCACTGGCGAGACAATCTCCATCAACGGAGGACTTTACACTTGAAAACAAATCGAGAAAACACACATACAGCAAAATGAACAGAAGAGTTGTAATAACTGGTATGGGCATCTGGTCATGCCTCGGAAAGAATGTAGACGAAGTACGACAGTCACTATATGACGGAAAATCGGGAATAGGTATCGATCAGGACCGTCTGGATTACGGATACCGCTCAGGACTGACCGGTATCGTGGAGCGTCCGAAACTGAAAGGCCTGCTCGACCGCCGCATACGCACCGGCATGTCGGAAGAAGCAGAGTATGCCTACATGGCAAGCCGCGAAGCCTTCCAGATGGCAGGCATTGACGATGAATACCTGCTTGCCAACGAGGTTGGCGGCATCTTCGGCAACGACTCGTCGGCAAGCGCCGTAGTGGAAGCCGCACGCCTCATGGCCGAAAAGCACGATTCAGCACTGCTGGGCTCAGGCCTCATCTTCCAGGGCATGAATTCAACGGTCAACATGAACATGTCGACAATCTTCCACCTGCGCGGAGTAAACTTCTCCGTCAGCGCAGCATGTGCAAGCGGCTCGCACAGCATCGGACTGGCCTATCTGCTCATCAAGCAGGGACTGCAGGACGTGATACTCTGCGGAGGAGCACAGGAGGTAAACAAGTATGCCATGTCATCCTTCGATGCGCTTAACACATTCAGTGTGAGAATGGACGAGCCTACAAAGGCATCGCGCCCATTCGACCGCGACCGCGACGGCCTCGTGCCGAGTGGAGGTGCTGCAGCACTTGTGCTCGAAGACTACGACCACGCTACAGCACGCGGAGCCACTATCCTCGGTGAGGTTTGCGGCTATGGCTTCTCCAGCAACGGCGGCGGCATCAGCCAGCCCAGCGACGATGGCAGTTACATAGCCATGAAGCGCGCCATGGAAGACGCCGGAGTAAAGGCAGAGGACATCGACTATATCAATGCACACGCCACATCGACAGCACAGGGCGACGCCAACGAGGCAAAAGCCCTTGCCCGTCTGTTCACAGGCCAGCGAGCCTATATTTCCAGCACCAAGTCGATGACAGGACACGAATGTTGGATGGCAGGAGCCAGCGAGGTAGTCTATTCGCTCATTATGATGCACAACAACTTCGTCGCTCCAAACATCAACCTGGAAAATCCCGACGAATACGCAGCACCGCTCAACCTCACGGCAAAGACCATCGACACACCGGTGAACACCGTGCTGAGCAACTCCTTTGGCTTCGGCGGCACCAACTCTGCCCTCGTCATCAAGAAGGAAGTTACAAAGTAAACTGAAGCATAAGTGCGAGAGCATAACGACGATATGTCAGCCGAACAGACAAAGGAAACAGCCAGAAAGCAAGGCGCCACCACGTTTGGTGGCGCTTGGCTCCACAGAGCGCTCATCCTCATGCTGCGCTACATGGGCCTGAAGACAGTCTATGCCGTGATGCATGTCTTTGCCATCCCGCCGGCTCTCATCTTCAGCAGTGGAGCCCGTATCGCCTACAGTTACTACCGCCACCGCCGTGGCTATGGCCGCTGGAAGTCACTCCGCGCCACCTATGCCAACCACTGCATTTTCGGAAAAACCGTAGTAGACAAATTTGCCGTCTATGCAGGATATCATTTCGACGTAAACATGCACGACGATGAAGGCTATGAGAAAATCCTACGACAGGACAAGCCAATCATCCAGTTTAATGCGCATATCGGCAGCAGCGAAATGCTGGGCTATATGCGCTATATGACAAAGGCATGCAGCGTGCTGGTGGACGGCGGCGAGAAGCCGGAGTTGATGGCAATGCGCGCAGCAACGTTCGGCAAGCATAACGTCAAGATGATATCCGTCGGCAACAACGAGCAAAACAGCGAAGACATCATCAAAGCCCTCGACAACAACGAGATGGTGAGCGTCTTTGCCGACCGTTTCTTCAATGCCGGCAAGGTGGTGACATCCACCATCCACGGCCACCGCGTCAGGCTGGCGCGCGGCCCGTTTGCACTTGCCGTAACACGCGGTATCGACGTTGTGATGGTCTGCATTATGAAGGAGAAAGACGGCAGTTACTCCGGCTACTACGAGGAACTCCGCTACGACAAATCGCTCTCAAGCAAAGAGCAGCGCCAGCAACTGGCCGACGCATATACCGCTGCAATAGAGCACATTATGGAACTGTACCCCGAGCAGTGGTTCAACTATTTCAACCTTTGGTTAGACGAATAGCATTTTTAACTTATAATAAACACGAAACAATTATGACACGTACAGAAATTGAAGAAAAGGTAAAGGCATTTCTCATTGACGACCTTGAAATTGAAGAAGAAAACATCTTCCCAGAAGCAAAACTGAAGGAAGACATGGGCATCGACAGCCTCGACTACGTAGACATCGTAGTGATTGTAGAGAAGAACTTCGGCTTCAAAATCAAGCCACAGGAGATGACCAACGTCAAGACCCTGACAGAATTCTACGACTATATCGAATCGAAGGTAGCATAACACCAGATGGATCTCCCCAATATACATATCACGCAACTCATTCCACAGCGTCCGCCATTCGTCATGGTGGACAAGATATTGAGTTGCGACAAGACGGCCGCAAAGACACAGTTTGAGGTAAGAGCCGACAACATATTCCTCGACAACGGGAAACTGTCGGCAGCAGGCATGATAGAACACATGGCGCAGTCGTGTGCTGCGCGCATGGGCTGCCTCGACCGCATGAACGACGAGCCAATAAAGATAGGATATATAGGAGATATCCGCAACTGCCAGATACTGCGCTATCCTGACTGTGGGGAAACACTGCTCACCCTTGTGACCATCGTAGAGGAGGTTTTCCACCTCACACTGGCACAGGTGACAGTGAGCGTAGGCGAAGAGGTAATAGCCACGGCAAACATGAAGATTGCCATGACCGACATAGTCTCGAAGGGATAGGACTACAGAGGAAAGGCACGCCACATGAGACAACTCACCACATCACTACGCTTCAAGATACGCTTCAGCGAGATCGACGCCATGCGCGTGGTGTGGCATGGAGCCTACGCCAAGTACTTTGAAGATGCCCGCGAATACTTCGGACAGCAGTTTGGCCTCAGTTACACACTGATAGAAGAGAACGGATACTTTGCGCCGCTGGTAGACCTGTCGTTCCAGTACAAACGACCGCTTACCTACGGCATGCAGCCGGAGATTGTCATCACCTACCGCCCCACTGATGCAGCAAAAATAGTCTTCGACTATGAGATACTCGACAGCACCACAGGCCAGCAAATGGCAACAGGACGCTCAGTGCAGGTATTCATGGAGCGCAATTACGAACTGGTATGGACAAATCCGACTTTCTACGAGGAATGGAAGAAGAAATGGCTAACCGACTGAGCATCGCCGTTGCCCACAACGTCATCACCCCGCTTGGGCTGACTTCGGAGAGCAACTATGAGGCAATAGCACACGGACGTTCCGCATTGCAGCGATATGACGGCAAGTGGGACATCCGCGAACCGTTTATGGCCGCACTCACCAATCGCCCCACAGTGGAAGAGGCGTGCGGCAAGGAAGGCATCGACGGCCAGTACACCTACCTCGAGAAGACTGCCATCCTCTCCATACGCAAGGCCCTGAGCCAGTGCGACGCCGACCCTCAGTCGCCACGCACGCTGCTCATCCTGTCGACCACAAAAGGCAACGTAGACCTGCTGCGCGAAAATCCCATGCACCTGCCCGACGACAGGCTGCACCTCGGAGCCACAGCACGCGTCATAGCAGAAGCCGTGGGAATGAAGTCGGCACCAATAGTAGTGTCGAACGCCTGCATATCTGGAGCCTGCGCACAGATAGAGGCTGCACGAAGCATTGCCTCCGGCAGTTATGACAGTGTCATTGTGTGCGGTATCGAGATTCTCTCGCCGTTCATAATAACGGGGTTCCAGTCGCTGAAAGCACTGACCGACCAACCGTGCCGCCCATTCGACGAAGAACGCACAGGAATAAACCTGGGCGATGCAGCAGCCACTATTATATATAAAGGTGTAGACGCATCGCAGACAGCACAAGACCAGTGGACTCTCGCGGCAGGAGCCATACGCAACGACGCATACCACATCTCGGCACCCTCACGCAAGGGCGAGGGAAGTTACAGGGCTATAATGGCTGCCATGCGCCATGCCGACATCGACGAGATAGCATTCATCAGCGCCCACGGCACCGCCACTCTCTTCAACGACGAGATGGAGGCCGTGGCCATAGACAGGGCTGGCATGAGCCAGTTGCCGGTAAACAGCCTGAAAGGATATTTCGGACACACCATGGGAGCAGCAGGAGTGGTGGAGACGATAATGTCGATGCTGGCCGTCGACAATGCCACTATCACTGCCACACGCGGCTTCAACACTCTGGGAGTGAGCCGCGAAATCAACGTAACATCAACCGCGCAGCCAACAAGCAAGACAACATTCCTCAAACTGATGTCCGGATTTGGAGGCTGCAATGCAGCAATGCTGATGAGAAAACTGTGAAGACCATTGCACACATAGAGATAACCCCCAGCGAAGTGGTGCTCAACGACAAGCCACTCGCTACGGCCAGTCAGGGAGCCGAAATACTGAGCGAACTGTATCGACAGCATATTGACGACTACCCTAAGTTCTTCAAGATGGACGGACTGTGCCGACTGGGATTTGTAGCGTCGGAACTGCTGCTTAACGCGCTTGGCGAACAGCGCTTCACCGAACGCGACGACCGTGCCGTGGTGCTCTTCAACAGCAGCGGCTCACACGACGCCGATATAAAATACCAGGCTACGGTAAGCGAATTCCCCAGCCCATCGGTTTTCGTCTATACACTGCCAAACATCATCACCGGCGAGATAGCAATACGCAACAAATACATGGGCGAAACGTCGTTCTACCTTTTGGAAGACTACGACACACAGCAGATGCAGCACGTGCTGCAGACAACTTTCCAGGACGCCGGCACAACGAGCATCCTGACAGGATGGATCGACTACGTCGACGGAACGCACTTCCACGCGCGGATGGAAATAATAGAGAAGAACTAAAGCAGAAAAAAAATACAAACAATAAAAACTTTACAACAATGGAAGAGTTAGTATTAGAACTGAAAAAGGAAATTATCGAAGCACTTAACCTTGAAGACCTCACACCGGCAGACATCGAGGACGATGCTCCCCTCTTCGGCAGCGGTCTCGGACTCGACTCTATCGATGCCCTGGAACTCATTGTTCTGCTGGAGCGCAAATACGGCATCAAACTGCAGGACCCCAGCAAGGGCAAGGAAGTCTTCAAGTCGGTCAACGTGATGGCAAAATTCGTTGCCGAGAACAGAACAAAATAATATATTCCAAGACAAAGGAATGACAGAGCCTATCTATATCACAGGAGCCGGAGTGGTCTCATCCATAGGTGTCGGCAAGGAAGCCACGCTCCAATCCCTGCGCAGCGGAAAGACCGGCGTGGGACGGATGACTTATCTGAAGTCTGTCCACAACGACCTGCCCGTAGGCGAGGTACATCTCAGCAACGACGAAATGGTGAGCATGCTGGGCATTGAGCCCGACATACGCCTTACCAGAACAGCACTGATGGGACGCATTGCACTGAGAGAGGCTCTGCAGCAGGCACAACTGGGAACAGACCAACTGAAAGACGTGCCGCTTGTCTCGGCAACAACGGTGGGAGGTATGGATCGCCGCGAGGCTTTCCATGCCGACGAGCCAACATGCGACGCTCTGCATGCAGAGATAGCCACCCACACCTGCGGCACATGCACAGAAATGATAGCCGCGCAGTTTGGCTGTTTCGCATCGCTCAGCACCGTGTCTACTGCATGTTCATCTGCCACCAACGCCATGATGACTGGAGCCAACATGCTACGTTGCGGCATTGCCGACATCGTGGTCGTGGGCGGTGCAGAGAGTCTCTCGCTGTTTCACCTCAACGGCTTCAGCACACTGATGAACGTTGACCACCAGCAATGCAAGCCCTTCGACAAGAACCGCGCAGGTCTTAACCTCGGCGAGGGAGCAGCCTATATCGTCATGGAGACGGCAGAATCAGCACAGCGACGCGGCATAAAGCCGCTCTGCCAACTTTCCGGCTACTGCAACACATGCGACGCCTTCCATCAGACTGCTTCGTCACCTGACGGCGACGGCGCAATGCGCGCAATGAAAGGTGCCATAGAAATGGCAGGACTTACGCCAAGCGATATACAATATGTAAACGCGCATGGCACGGGAACAGAAAACAACGACGAGAGCGAGACACAGGCTCTGAAGAGACTCTTCGGCAATGCGTTGCCGGCAATCTCGTCGACCAAGTCCTTCACCGGTCACACCACGAGTGCGTCGGGAAGCATCGAGGTGGTGTTCTGCATGCTGGTTCTGGAGCATCAGTTCCTGCCGCTCAACCTCAACTGGCAGACACCGATGGAAAACGGTATAATCCCTGTCACCGACCAGCAGCCTAACGGCGAGATACGCCACATCCTAAGCAATGCATTCGGCTTCGGTGGCAACGACTCCGCCATAGTACTCTCTAAAACAGACGCTTAAAGCATGCAACAGCCAAAGATATTCATACAGTCTGCCGAGCAGATCTCCATGCAGGTGCCGTTGTCTGAAGAGTGGATGACACAACCCGTCGTCAGCAGCGAGCCACTGGTGAAAGCACAAAATCCTGCTTTCCGCGACTTCATCCCTGCTGGCGAAGTGCGGCGCATGAGCAACATCACGAAGCGCGCACTGGTGACTTCGCTTAAAGTGTTGCAGAACGCTGGTATCCAGCAGCCCGACGCCATCATCACAGGCACGAGTTTCGGAAGCCTCGACTACACAGAGCGCTTCCTCGACGCAATGGTTGCCAACGGCGAACAGATGCTCAGTCCTACGTATTTCATGCAGTCGACACACAACACGGTGAGTTCTGCACTGGCCATATACACCAAGACGAAAGGCTACAACATCACGTATTCGCACGGCATGGCAAGTTTCGACCTCACGCTGCTCGATGCATGGATGCAAATAAGGCTTGGCATGATAGGCAATGCTCTCGTAGGAGGGCACGAAGAAATGGTGGAAAGTTTCTATGACTTGCTGCACAAGACAGGCTACGTAGGAGCGCCTGGTATGGCACCTTGTGGCGAAGTGGCGGTATCAATGCTGCTCAACACCGCAGAGAACGAGCAAAATCTCTGTGAACTGGCAGGCATCAGAATAGTGAACACCAACGATGCCGCTCTGATTGACAAGAATCTCGACAAGATGCTGGAAGATGCCGGCATGACACGGGCAGACATCAGCGCCGTCATTACCGGTAAGAACGGCAATCCTGCCAACGACAAGCCTTACGACGAACTGACGCACGCCATGCTACCCACGACACCACTGCTGCGCTACAAGCACATCTTCGGAGAGAACCACACAGCATCGGCATTCGGAATATACGCTGCAGCACAATGTCTGAAACACGGCAATATCCCAAGCACACTACTTGACGACGAGACCGCAACACGGTGTGGAAAGGCAGATGCCATACTTGCCGTCAACATAACCAGCGCAACACAGTGCTCACTGGCACTACTGAAGAAAATATGATACTGAAACTGCTTCCCATCTCCATTCTGCAGTGCCTGCTGCTCACCGGCGGACAGGTGCTGATGAAGTACGGCCTGACAAAGGTCGGATACTTCTCGTGGACATGGGACTATTTCTACAGACTGTTCACCAACTGGCAGTTCGTGTGCTGTGGTATTTGCTATGGCGCAGGCTCAATCCTGTGGATGTACATTATCAAGCACTTCCCGTTCAGCATGGCATACCCAATGGTGAGCATGAGTTACGTAATGGGAATGTTTGCAGCAATAGTGTTCTTCCACGAACAGATACCCGTCATCAGATGGGTGGGAGTATTCCTCATTCTCACCGGATGCGTACTAATAGCAAAATAAACAAGAAGACAGCAAGGATGAAAAAGGCAATAGTTCTATCAATAGTCGCACTGGCCGTGATGGGCATCAATGCTCAGACACGCCTCAATGCCGACCAGCAGAAACAGATAATAGAAAAGATAGACAAGACAGCAGCCAAGATGAAGGCCATGCAGTGCGACTTCTCGCAAGAGAAGAGCATGAAACTGCTTAGCAAGAAGATGATATCGGCTGGCGTGATGTATTTCAAGCATCCCGACAAGTTGCGCTGGCAATACACTACGCCATACGACTACACATTCATTATGAATGGTGACAAGGTGCAACTCAAATCCACCAAGTCGACGCAGAACATCAACGTACAGAACAACAAGATGTTCAAGCAGATTACAAACATCATCCTCAACACCGTGACGGGCGGCAACCTGAAGAGCAATGCCGACTTCACCGTGGAACTCTACCAGGACGGCAAGAGTTACTTCGCCCGCCTCTACCCCAAGAAGAAAGAACTCAAGCAGATATACAAACAGATAGAAATCCACTTCAATCCCGAACTGACCATGGTAAGTTCGGTGAAGATGGAAGAGAAAACCGGCGACGTGACAACGGTAACACTGAAAAACGTAAAGACAAACATCGCTATAGATGAGACGAAGTTTGATGCTCGTTAGCCTGATGGCTATAGGACTGTTCGCTGCCATAGCACAAACGGCCAGCGACTCCACCCAAAGCCTGCAGTACAACATGCTGATGCAGGTAAGGGGAAGGGAGATAACCGGACTGTGCATGATGGAGAAGGCAGCCGACGGCAGCATCGTAGGAACTGTGGTGAGCGAGATGGGCATGAAGACCTTCGACTTCATATACAACAACGGTAAGGCGAAACTGCTCAACGTCTTCAAGCCCATTGACAAGTGGTACATCAAGCGCGTGCTGAACAACGACTTCACACTGTTGCTCGCCAACCTCAACACAAAACAGGAGATAAAGAAGAAACGACGCGTCATAACACCACAACCTACGGGGGAAATAGTGATGCGCAATACGAGATACAACATTTGTTACACACTCATCCCCACTCTACTCGAATAATGAAACTGATAAATAACTTCTTTGAGGTAACATCTGCCTCGAAAACTGAGACAGGGCTGGAATGTAAGGTCAGATTTAATGCCGACCACAGCATCTACAAGGTGCACTTCCCTGGCAAGCCTGTGACACCAGGCGTCTGTCTGGTGCAAATGGCAGCAGAAATTCTCGAACAGCAGTACGGAAAACAACTGCTTTTCACTTCGTCGGGAAGCATAAAGTTCAAACAGACGCTCACGCCCGAGAAGCAACCGAGTTTTGTCTATAGCCGCATCGTCACGACAGACGACACGATGTCGGTAAACGTCAGCGTTGCCGACGAAGAGACACAGTATGCCAACATGTCGCTTAGATATAACATCATATAATGACAGGAAAAGAGCAGACAGCAATAAGACTATGCGTCATAGTGCCGACATACAATAACGGAGGCACCGTGAAAGACGTAGTGCTCTCGGTGTTGCGCCACTGCAGCGACGTGATCGTGGTCAACGACGGCAGTACCGACGACACAAATGCTGTACTTGCTCCACTGACAGCCGCCATGCCGGAAGGCAAACATGTCACCGTGGTAGCATATACGCCAAACAGAGGAAAGGGCCACGCTCTGACAACTGGCTTCAAAAAGGCAGAGGAAATGGGATTTACACATGCCATAACGATAGATGCCGACGGACAGCACTTTGCTGACGACATCCCTCTCTTCACTGAGCGCCTGCGCACAGCGGAGAGGAGCATCATCGTGGGATGCCGCAACCTGGCAGAAGACAATATGCCGCGGCAGAACACCTTTGCCAACAAGTTTTCCAATTTCTGGTTCCGACTGCAAACAGGAGTAGACCTCTCCGACACACAGAGCGGATACAGACTATATGCGCTCAGCGCACTTCACGGACTCAGCATGATTACGGCACGCTATGAGTCGGAACTGGAACTACTGGTCTATGCTGCATGGGCAGGCGAACAGATAGCATCGGTCAACGTGAGAGTGTACTACCCACCAACGGAAGAGCGCGTAACACATTTCCGCCCCGTCTACGACTTCGTGAGAATAAGCATACTCAATACCGTGCTCTGCATAGGAGCCATTGTATATGGATATCCACGCAAAATGATACGCGGAATAAAGAACATGACAGCATGAAAATATAATAGCATGAAAAGAATGGCCTACATAGTGCGACAGACAGCCTACACGGTGTTTTCCTTCTGCTTCTTCCTCGGAATGGCAGTAGAGATGACGCTGGTGGGTTTTGTGCTGCTCACGCTGTGTGGTGCCACCGACAAAAACAAACTGCGCTACCACAGGATGCTGCAGCGCCAGGCGCGCTACGTGATAAATCGTGTGCCAGGCACTACTTTCACCACGGTCAACACCTCTGGCGAGACATTTGAAAAGCCTGCCATGATAGTGTGCAACCATCAGTCGCACCTCGACCTCATGGCGGTAATGATGCTCACGCCAAAACTTATAATACTAACCAAGGACTGGGTGTGGCGCAACCCTTTCTACGGCATTGTGATACGCTATGCCGACTTCTTCCCCGTAAGCGAGACGGAAGAAATGACACAACGCATCAACGGAATGGTGCAAAAAGGATACTCGGTAGTAATATTCCCGGAAGGGACACGCTCTGAGGACGGACGCATACAGCGCTTCCACCGCGGAGCATTCTATCTGGCAGAACAACTGTCGCTCGACATTGTACCGGTTGTGATAAAGGGATTTTCTGTGGTGTTGCCAAAGAAGTCGTTCCACCTGCATCCAGGCAAAATGTCGATGGAGGTGATGAAAAGACTGCTGCGCAGCGACAGCGAACAGGTTCCACCCTACAGGGAAATGGCAAAACGCCTGCACAAGGTTTACGTAGAGAAGATAAACGAGAAGTAAGAAACAGCATGAAGAGAGTTGTCATAATAGGAAGTGGCATCGGCGGCCTGTCGTGCGGCTGCATACTCGCCCAGAACGGTTTTGAAGTGACCGTTCTGGAACAGGGCGTGCAGATTGGCGGCTGTCTGCAATGCTTCAAGCGTGGCAATGCCGTCTTCGACACTGGCATGCACTACATCGGTGATGCCGCCGAAGGACAGACTCTCAACACGATACTGAAATACATCGGTATCGACGACGCCGTAGAAATGGAAAGACTTGACACTGCAGGCTACGACGTCATCGTGCTGCACGGCAAGCAATATAAAATAGCAAACGGCCGCAAGGCTTTTGTCAATACTCTGGCAGAAGAGTTTCCCGAAAGCCGTGAGGAACTGGCCAGATACTACGACCTGGTAAAATCCGTGGCACAGTCGGCAGTGATACACTCCCTGAACCGCAATGTTGACGTCAGCGTTAATACAGAATTCCAGACTCGCAGCGTCGACGATGTGATAGACAGCACCGTCAGCAACCCTCTGTTGCGCGATGTGCTGACAGGAATTCTGCCACTATATGCAGGAAAACGGCAGCGTACACCATTCTACACGCATGCACTGATAGCCGACTCTTACGACAACAGCGCCATGCGCATCGTAGGCGGAAGCAACAGAATGGCAGAGGCTATGGCCAACAAAATTGCCGACAACGGCGGACGCGTAATAGCACGCCAGAAAGCCGTGGAAATAGTATGCGACGAGAAACATGCCGTAGGGGTAAGAACCGACGACGGCAACTACTACCTTGCAGACATTGTAATAAGTGCCATCCATCCTGCCAGCACCATCCAACTTGTAAAGAGCAACCTCCTGCGCACTGCCTACCGACAACGTATAGAAGGCTTGAAAAATACCACGTCGGCATTTACCGTATACCTGAAATTCAAGAAAGACGCCGTGCCATACATGAACCACAACCTCTACTATTACAGGGGCGAGTCGACATGGAACTGCGAGGAATACGACAGCAAGTCGTGGCCGAAATATCTGCTTTACATGCACTTCTGCCATGAGCGCAATCCAAAGTTTGCACAAAGCGGCGAGATAATGACCTACATGAACTACGACGAACTCAGTCAATGGCACGACACGACAGTGGGTCATCGCGGCAGTGAATACGAAGAGTGGAAACGCAGAAAGGCACAGCAACTGATTGCTGCACTTGAAGAGCAAGTTCCCGGCATCAGCAATGACATTGACGGCTACTATGCGTCGACACCGCTCACACTTCGCGACTATACTGGCGTGCCAGAAGGGGCTATGTACGGAGTGGCTCGTGACAAAAACGAAATAGGAATAGGCAGCGTGTCCACGCGCACGCGCGTACCTAATTTATATATTACAGGACAGAGCATCATTCTTCATGGCATGCTCGGCACGCTGGCAGGAAGCCTGCTCACCTGTTCGGAAATTCTGTCGCTCGACGAGATTTTTGCACAGTTGACAAACGCACAAGAAACAAAGAAATGACAACGATGAAAGCCGTGGTATTCTACTATTCACAGAGCGGACAGGCTCTTGATGCTGCAAAGTCTATTTGCAGCAGTCTTTCCGACGTTGTCTACAAGCAGATTGTTCCTCAGCAGGAATATCCGTTCCCCTGGGATAAATACGACTTCTTCGGACAGTTCCCAGAGACACGCCTGCTGCTGCCGCCGTCGGGTATCAAACCCATAGAACTGAGCGACGTAGAAGACGCTGACATCGTAATGATAGTGGGACAGTCGTGGTACCTGTCGCCATCGCTGCCGATACAGTCGTTCATGCAAGACGAAACAACAAGGCAGTATCTCAACGGACGAAATGTGGTGTTTGTCAACGTATGCCGGAATATGTGGCTGATGACAAGCCGCTGGCTGAAACAGGAGATGCGGAAGATAAATGCAAATCTCATTGGACAAATCATATTGCAGGACGAGCATCAGAATCTGGTGAGTGCCCTAACCATAGTGCGCTGGCTGATGTATGGCAAAAAAGCGCCATCCCTCGGACTGCCTGCAGCAGGTATTGCTGAAAAAGACATAAAGGATGCCACGCGTTTTGGACAGATTATCGCCAATAACTTTGAAAACGGCAAAACAGCAGAACTGCAAGACGACCTGCTTAGCGCAGGAGCCATCCACTACAAGCCTTCCGTGCTGTTTCTGGAAAAGGTTGGCTATCGCATGTTTGGCTTGTGGGCTCCGTTTATACGGCGACGTGGAGAATATGGTGACAAACGGCGCAAGACACGCCTCAACATGTTTTTCTACTATCTGCTTTTCGTGCTCTTCATCTTGTCACCATTCGCACAGATAGTGTTCTGGCTAACAGCACCATTCAGAAGAATAGCACACCATCGGGCAATAGACACGTCAGTGGACCGATAAGAAAAAACTAAACTACGAAAGAAATATAAAAACAATACATAATCAAAAATATGAATGTATATATAAATAAAATTGCGAAGTTCTTTCCAAACAGCCCCGTCAACAACAACGAGATGGAACAGTATCTTGGTATGCTGGAAGGCAAGCCGTCGCGAGTGAAAAACATCATCCTGCGCCGCAACGGCATAAAGCAACGCTACTATGCCCTTGACAAGCAGGGAAATGTCACACATACAAACGTGCAAATGGCTGCCAATGCAGTGAAAGGACTGCTTGGAAACGGACTTACAATCGACGACATCGACGTGCTGTCGTGCGGCACCGGCTCACCAGAAATGCTGATACCATCGCATGGCGTAATGGTGCACGGCGAACTTGGTGGAAGCAGACATACGGAAGTTGTTTCGTTTGCCGGCTCATGCTGCACGGGTATGGACGCTCTGAAATATGCGTGCATGGCAGTAGCACTCAACCCAGAAGCAAATGCTGTCACTGCGGCATCAGAACGAATATCTGCCTGGATGCGTGCCAACTACTTCGAGAAAGAGGCTGAATACCTGCAGAAACTGGAAGAACAGCCAATGCTGGCTTTCCAAAAGGAATTCCTGCGCTGGATGCTTTCCGACGGTGCCTTCGCTGCACTACTGCAAGGCAAGCCAAATACAGAAGGACTGTCGCTGCGCGTAGAATGGATTGACATAACATCTTTTGCCAATACCAAGGAGACGTGTATGTACGCCGGAGCAGAGAAAACCGAAGACGGAACAATGCGGGGATGGGCATCATATCCAGAACCGGAATGGCTCACGCACTCTATCTTCGCCGTAAAGCAAGACACGCGACTGTTGGACGAGAACATCGTGAAACTGGGCATTGATTTTCTGATAGAAATGGGCGAGAAACATAATTTCAAGCCCGCAGACGTCGACTGGTTCCTGCCCCACCTCTCGTCAATGTACTTCAAGGACAAAATACTACAGCAGTCAGAGGAGCGAAACTTCTTCATTCCAGAGGAAAGATGGTTTATCAACCTGCCACATGTGGGCAACATCGCATCGGCATCACCCTTTGCAATGCTTGAGGAACTGATGTATTCCGGAAAACTCGTGAAAGGACAGAAAATACTGCTCATGGTACCAGAGAGCGCACGCTTCTCTTACTGCTACTGCATGCTGACTGTCTGCTAAAAAAAGAAAACATGAAAATAGAGGAAGTTCCACAGGATCTGAAATACTATAAGGACACCGTTATCCGCGATGTCAACTATGCCGTAGACGAAGATGGCAAATACCGCGTGGTGATGAGCGACGGATGGGACGCCAAGAATATTGCGCTCGATGCCGCATGGGATGAGGTAAATGAGCAGTGCGAGGAAATTCTTGAGCGAATTCGCAAAGGCGAAAGCAGTCCTCTGGAATATCACGCTGCAAAGAATCTGATGTCGATAGATTTGCTTTCCGACTACACAGGTTTCTCGAAGCGCAAGATCCGCAAGCATTTTCAGCCAAAGAACTTCGCAAAACTTGACGATGAAACGCTGAGCACCTATGCTGACGTGCTGCGCATCACCGTAGACGAACTAAAAAAAGTCCCCCTGTAGGATAAGTATATGGAACTACAACTGGAACACCGCCCTGCTGCCCACTGCGAGAACGGCACGATTTCGTCGCTGCTCCGCTTCTATGGCATAGACCTGTCAGAACCAATGATTTTCGGACTGGCCAGCGGTCTCTTCTTTACACACATGCCTTTTGTAAAGATGGGCGGCATGGCCGTAACATCATTCCGCACATTCCCCGGCGTGCTGTTCAAGCGCATCACAAGACTGCTGGGCATAAAGACGGAGACACGCAGGTTTTTCAACAAGGAAAAGGCAATGCACGAACTGGACCGCCAACTGCAGGAAGAGCATCGCCCCGTAGGCTGCGTAGTTGGAATGTACTATCTGCCTTATGCTCCTGTGGAATATCGCTTCCATTTCAACGGCCACAACATCTGCATAATAGGTAAAGACGAAGAGACTGGCGAATACAGCGTTCTCGACACCAATGCCACCGAGAAGGTGACTATCAGCAGACGCGACCTTATAAAGGTGCGCTATGCCAAGGGAGGCACCTACCCTCTCCTGGGACAAATGTACTGGATAAAATCTGTGCCCGAACAACTGCCCGACCTGCGTCCTCTGATACTGAAATCCATAGCGAAGACATGCCACAACATGGTGTCACAGCCGAGTTTTATTCCCTTTGTTGGTGCCAATGGCATAAAATATATGTCACGGCGCATCCGTACATGGGAGAAAAAATATGGCCATCGACGCGCGCTGCTTAATCTGGCACAGGTGATACGCATGCTGGAGGAAATAGGCACTGGCGGAGCAGGTTTCCGCTTCCTGTACGGAGCATTCCTGCAAGAGGCAGCAGAAAAAACAGGTATCAGCGAACTTAACGACTTCTCGCAACGCATAACCGCAATAGGCGACTTGTGGAGAGAATTTGCGTATAAGGCATCGCGAATGTTCAAGAAGCGCAACAACGAAAACTATACCTTCGACGACCTGGGCGATATTCTGGGTCGCATAGGCGAACTGGAAGACGCCTTGTTCCGCGAACTTGGCGACACCGTAGCAAAACACATCTGATGAAACTAAGAATACTGACACTGTTCATCGTATTTACGCAGTTACAGGCTTTTGCCTACAAACTCACTGCGTATCTGCCAGAGCACAACCCTACAGGCACTGCTGTCATAGTATGTCCTGGAGGCAGTTACTTCTGGCTGGACAAAGACATTGAAGGTGTTCAGGTAGCACAGTGGCTTTGTCAGAACGGCATTGCAGCCTTCGTGCTTGAATACAGTCATGGCGGATGGGCAGCATACGCCTACAGGATTAGAGCCAAAGGCAGGACATTTCCTGCAGGCTTCAACGACTTGCAGCGCGCCATGCATGAGATATGTGCAAAGGCTAAGGAATATGCCATAAACCCTTTACAGGTGGGATGTATGGGCTTTTCGGCAGGCGGCCACCTCGTAATGCACTATGCAGAACAGACAGCAGGACAACCTTATGCCCCACTCTTCGTCGCACCAATGTATCCTGTAGTATCTATGACGGCTTCATGCACTCACAAACGCTCACGTCGCGGACTTCTTGGCGAACACCATAAGCGCAGCATGAGAGATTCGCTGTCACTGGAGAACCACGTGCCCGACAACTGCCCACCTGTATTTCTTATGAACTGCAACGACGACCCTGTTGTACACTTCCACAACTCCGAACTGCTTGACTCAGCACTAACAGCACACAGCATAGCACACCAATATGAGCACTACTTGACGGGAGGACACGGATTTGGTGCTACCGACAGTCTCACCACAGCAGAGGCACGTCAGTGGAAGCCCCGGTTTCTGGCATGGGTTAAAAATATAATAAACGACAGAAAATAATATACGACAAATACATGGTAAGTCTCTTCCTCAGAATATTTGACTTTCTGCAGCAGCGCAGGCGCTTATGCATCAGTCTGATGATAACACTCATCGCTGTGCTGGTGGCCATGATGGCATCTCTGAAATACAATGAGAATATCTACGATTTTCTCCCTATGAGTGCCAACGAGCAGAAAGCAATCACCGTATATCAGGATATCTCGGGTGGACAACGCATAGTGGCTCTCTTCAAAACGAAGGAAGGAGCAGAATACTCTGCCGACAGACTGACAGAAGCCGTGGACACTTTCCAGCAACAACTGATGAGCCACGCCGGAAGCAGGCACGTCAGGGAACTTACCACACAGGTTGATTTTGAGAAACTGTCGAGCATCACCGATTTCGTGTACTCAAACATGCCACTGCTGCTGTGCGATTCCGACTATGTCAGAATGGAGCAACTGCTGGCAACGCCTGACTTTGCCGATGAGCAACTGGCCAACGACGTACAGATGATAATGATGCCTGCCACAGGCTATTTCACGACCAGCATCAGCAACGACCCGCTTGGCTTCTTCTCGCCAGTGATGGAAAGGCTGCAGTCAAGACAGGCTTCGCTCCCGTTTGAGATAGACAACGGCTACATTTTCAGTCCTGGCGGCAAGTATGCCATTGCAATGCTTACCTCGCCATACGGCTCTATGGAATCGGCAAACAACGGACTGCTGGTAAATTATGTTGACAGCGTGTGCAAGGTGACGAGTGCTGCAGTGTCCGATGTGGAAGTAGACATAACAGGCTCGCCTGTTATAGCGGTCGGCAATGCATCTCAGATAAAGAATGACAGCCAGTGGGCCATCTCTATCTCAGTAACGCTGATCCTACTGCTGCTGGTGTTCTCTTTCAGAAAGGTGAAAAACCTGCTACTCATCGGATTTGCCATCATCTTCGGCTGGCTCTTTGCAATGGGATTTATTGCCGTGCTGCGTAGCGACGTCTCGCTGATAGTGCTGGGAATAGGCTCAATAATAATAGGTATAGCGGTGAACTACCCACTCCATTTCATTGCTCACACCGACCATGGCGGCACGGTGCGCGAGGTGCTGAAAGACATGGTGTCACCGCTGCTGATAGGAAACATTACCACGGTAGGAGCATTCGCTGCATTGATGCCTCTTGACGCGCCGGCACTCCGCGACCTCGGACTATTTGCCGCCTTCATGCTGATTGGCACGATTTTCTTTGTGCTGATTTTCCTGCCTCATCTGGTTAAGCAAAGAGCCGAAAAGGGCGAGGAGCGTCTTTCTTTCGGCCGTCTCTCGTCTGTATCGTTTGAGCGTCACCGCTGGATGATGTGGGTGATATTGCTGCTGACTATTGTTTTCGGCTACTACAGCCTTGACACTTCGTTTGATGCCAATATGCATCATATCAACTACATGACGCCGAAGCAGAAAGAACTGCTTGGCGAGTTGAGCGCTTCGGCCGGCCTTAACGATACCACAAACATATACGTCGTGACTGAGGGCAATTCGTGGAACGAGGCTCTCACACGCCGCAGCAGTCTGTCGCCAGTAATAGACAGTCTGCAACAGGCTGGTAGCATACGACGCGCCTCGAATGTCACACAATTTATTTCTTCAGAGGAACAGCAGGCAGAAAAGATAGCACGCTGGAAAAACTTCTGGCAGGCACATCGCGACGAGGTGATGCAACTGTTGGCGCAGCAAGCCCCACTCCACGGATTTAGCAGCGATGCTTTCAGCGACTTCCAGTCAATCGTCGACGCCAACTACGAGCCACATTCGTTCGACTATTTCGATCCTATCATTTCCACACTGCTCAACAGTTCGTTCAGCCACACCGACCGGAACTACTCTGTTGTAGACGTGATAAACGTTGACAGCAAGGACATTCCTGCACTTGAGTCACTGCTCAACTCTCGGCTTACCGACAGCGGATATGCCTTCGACTTCATGGGAATGAACAGTTCCGTGGCCAACTCACTCTCTGACGACTTCAACTATATCGGATTTGCCTGCGGACTGATTGTATTTGTGTTCCTGTGGCTTTCATTTGGAAGAATAGAACTGAGCATGCTGGCATTCATACCAATGGCCGTGGGCTGGATATGGATTCTGGGAATGATGAGCATGCTGGGCATGCAGTTTAATATTGTCAACGTGATATTAGCAACGTTTATCTTCGGTCAGGGCGACGACTACACAATTTTTATGACCGACGGACTGATAAACGAATATGCATACAAGAAGAAACTACTGCCCTCCTACAAGAACAGCATTATCATCTCAGCACTGATAATGTTCATCGGCATGGGCTCGCTCATCGTGGCACGCCATCCTGCGCTCTACTCGCTCGCACAGGTTACGATAGTGGGTATGCTTACTGTGGTGATGATGGCGTGGATAGTTCCACCGCTGATTTACGGATGGCTTGTCAGAACTGAAGGACAGACCAGGCTCACGCCAGTTACCCTTGAGCAGATAATCCGCACTATCTATTGCACAATATGCTATCTCATAGAATTACTCTACGGATGCATACTTGGCTTCTTTATGCACCTGATGCCATGCAACAAGAAATCAGGCAGAGCATGGCTGAGCCGCGTAATCCACCGCACGATGCATGTCAACATCCATCACATTTGGGGTGTCAATTCATTTGTGCGCAACGAACATAACGAGACGTTCAGTCGCGGCAGCATTCTCATCTGCAACCACACGTCCATACTTGACCCGATATATATGCTGGCTCTCGACCCACATGTGCTGATGATTATCAGCGGCAAGGTGTGGAAAAATCCTGTGGTGCATCTGCTGTTCCGCGTAGCAGGTTTCATAAATCTTGACCAGCCGATGGAAAGATTGCAGGCGAAGATAAGCAAAGCCATTGACGAGGGATATAATGTAGTGCTATTCCCTGAAGGCATGCGCACCGACGGTCGTATTCGCAGGTTCCACCGCGGCGCTTTCCAGATGGCGCAGGAGATAAAGGCCGACATTCTGCCGATATACATGCATGGAGCCGGCCACGTAATGCCAAAGAGCAGCGGTTTTGCAGCACGCGGAAGAATTGACGTAGAAATAGGCAAGCGAGTGACTTACGGCGAGTTGTCGTCATACGGCAAGATGTCGATGGAGATAGCCCATAACTTCCATTTGCAATATGTTGAGCACTATGCCGACATGCAGCGCCGTATTGAGGACACCCACTATTTCCACCATTACATTATATATAAATATACGTACAAGGGAATAGGTCTGGAAAGAGAGACGCGGCGACTGCTGAAACAGCACGACGACTTCAGCCAGGCGATTGACAACTACACACCCACTGACAGCAAGTCGGGCGTAGTGTCGATAGTGAATGCCGCACACGGTCAGTTCTCACTGATGTTTGCACTGGTACATTCTGAGACAGAGGTACACTCCTATGTCACTGACGAAGACGACTATGCCTTGGCTATGGCAATGGAGCCAATGCCAGAAAATCTGCACATACACAGAGTGGCCGATACTGCAGAAGCCCTGCAGACTGCCAAAGACACGAACATAATAAATCTATCAGAAATAATATGAACACGAAGTTTGATGACATCCGCCCATACGTAAATACAGAGATACCCGACGCAATGCAGCGCATTGCTAACCATCCTGCCTTGCCGCTGCTGGCTTCCTACGTGTTCCCGGAAAAGCCGCTTGAGGAGGTGAAAGCGCTTCTGCTCTCCTTCCGCTCTATCAATGACTTCCAACATGGCGTCATGCACCGCGTCAACGAGCAGATAATCAATAAGAGCATAACAGAATTCTCATACGGCGGACTGGAGCATCTTAAACAAGGTACACCGTATCTCTTCGTAAGCAACCACCGCGACATAATGCTTGATGCCTCTCTTCTGCAGAATGTTCTTGCAGACAACGGACTGGAGACTTCGCAGATTACGTTTGGTGCCAACCTTATGATGCACGACCTTGTGATAGATATCGGCAAATCGAACAAGATGTTCCGCGTAGAGCGTCCTGGCGGCAGCATCAAGGATTTCTACAACCGCCTGCTCCACCTGTCGGAATATATACGCTATGTTATTTGCGAAAAGAAGGAGTCTGTATGGATTGCGCAGCGCAATGGGCGCACCAAGGACGGAAACGACAAGACGGACCAAGGCGTGATAAAGATGTTCTCGATGAGCGAGACGAAGGACAATGTTGCCTCAATAGCCAACCTGAACATTGTACCAGTGGCTGTGTCATACGAATGGGAGTCGTGCGATTTGCTTAAGGCTATCGAACTCTATGAAAGCCTCAACGTGAAATATATGAAGAAGCCCGGCGAAGACCTTAACAGTATTCTTACCGGCATATTGCAGCCTAAGGGACGCGTCCACTTCCAATGCTGTGAGCCAATACACACAGAAGAACTCACGCCCTTCGCCGACTGTGTCAGCACGGAGTACCACCGCCAGGTGGCGCAACTCATAGACGAGCGCATTCTCGCAGCCTACAAACTCTGGCCGACCAATTACATTGCTCACGACATGCTCAGCGGTTCGCGACAGTATAGCGACCACTATACCGAAGCCGAATACAAAGCCTTTGAGGAGCACATGAAACCTCTGGAGCAGTATGAATGTAACCAAAGCGTGCTGCGCAACATCTTCCTGCACATATATGCAAATCCCGTAAACAACAAAATTTAATTACACAATAAGTATGAAAGAACGTATCAGACAATTGTTAGAAGATGCACTGCCTCTGGTAGACATTGACTCTCAATTTCTTTTCACGGAACTCGACTCTCTGGGTATAACGACTATTCTTATGACGCTGTCATCAGAATATGGTATTGAACTGGAGTCTTCGGATGCCACACCAAAGAATCTGCGCAACCTTGACACCATAGTAGCAATGGTGGAAAACAAACTTTCAAAATAATGAACCGCCTCGCAAGTTTAGAGCATTATCTGCAATACCATGCTCAGCATCAGCCTGACAAGGTGGCTGTAGTGGTTGACGACCATGAGACCACCTATGGCCAGTTGTGGCAAATGGTGGAGGAGCGCGCTGCTGCCATCAAGTCTACAGGACTTCAGAAGGGTGCCGTCGTGGCTTTCCGCACCACGCAGACACTCGACTTTCTGGTGGAATATCACGCCATTCACTGGGCTGGCGGCGTAGCCCTGCCCCTGGAGCGCGACATGCCGGAGGGACGCTTCTGCGAAGTAGTAAAACGCTATGAGGACTTCACGGCTCCCGACGATGTGGCAGACATACTGTTTACAACAGGTACAACGGGCGACTCCAAGGGTGTGATGGTAAGCAACAGGGCCATCATTGCCGACGCAGTAAACCTGATAGACAGGATTGGCTTCACGCCAGAACTGACGTTCATCATCTGCGGACCTTTGAACCACATTGGCAGTCTGTCGAAAATATTCCCCGTTGTCGTGCAAGGCGCAACGCTATACATCCTTGAGGGAGTGAAAGACCTTGGCAAACTATTCCATGCCATGGACTATCCCTGCCCCAAAGTCGCCACATTCATGGTGCCTGCAACGGTACGCATCTTGCTGCAACTGGCAAAGAAGCAACTGGCAAGTTATGCCGACAAGATAGACTTCATAGAGTCTGGCGGCGCACCACTTCCCCCGTCTGACATGCAGGAACTCTGTGCTACGCTGCCCAAGAGCAGATTGTACAACACCTATGCCTCAACAGAGACTGGTATAGTGTGCTCCTACAACTACAACGACGGCATATGTCTGCCAGGCTGTCTCGGCAATCACATGAAAAACAGCGAGGCATTTATCACCCCCGAAGGACGTGTCGCCTGCAAGGGAGAGACCCTGATGACCGGCTATGCCAACGACCCGGAGCGCACCAACGAGATACTGCGCGACGGAATAGTCTACATGGCCGACAACGGCGAGATAGACGCAGAGGGACGCCTGTTCCTGCAAGGGCGAAACGACGATGTGATAAACATTGGCGGATACAAGGTGACACCGACTGAGGTGGAAGATGCGGCACTCTCTTTCGACGGCGTGAAAGACTGCATCTGCATCAGCGCCAGCGTGCCAGCCATGGGAACAGTGCTGAAACTGCTCTACGTAGCAAAAGACGGGATGGCCATCGACAAGCGCTCACTGGCCAAACATATTGCCGGTCAGATAGAAGCCTACAAAGTGCCTATGCGCTACGAGCAGGTGGACAGCATTGCACGCACATACAACGGCAAACTGAACAGAAAATACTACAGACAATAATATACGAAAATCAAAACAGAGGACAATATGCAACTATTTCCAGAACTACAAAAGAGTTATACTGCCGACAAACTTAGTGCTCGCGAGGCTCAGCGCCTGGCCGAGTTTATAGCATGGGGGCCTGTGGTCTTCCAAGCCTCACGACTGATGATCAAGTTTGGCATACTCGACTTGATACGCGACTCACAGAATGGTCTGACCCGCCAAGAGATTTGCGAACAGACGAAACTGTCTGACTATGCAGTAAAGTGCCTGCTTGAGGCTTCGCTGTCTATTGGCACCGTAATCATCGATACCGAGACCGACCGCTTCTCACTTTCAAAGACTGGCTGGTTCCTGCTCAACGACCCTGCGACACGCGTCAACATCGACTTCAACCACGACGTAAACTACGAAGGCTGGTTCCTGCTCGAAGAGTCACTTCGCAACGGCAAACCAGAGGGATTGCGCCACTTCGGCGACTGGCCAACAATTTATCCAGGTCTGTCAAGTCTGCCAGAACAGGTGCAGAAAAGTTGGTTTGGCTTTGACCATTTCTACAGCGACTCTTCTTTCCCCGAGGCACTGAAGTTGATATTCGACGAGCACCACGTGAAGTCGCTCTACGATGTAGGCGGAAATACAGGAAAGTGGGCTCTGCAGTGCGTAGGCTATGATGACGATGTTCAGGTGACTATTCTCGACCTGCCACAGCAGATTGCGCTGATGCGCGATAACGTGAAAGGAAAGACAGGAGCCGACCGCATCAGCGGATATGGCATAAACCTGCTCGACAAAGATGCTTTCTTCCCCAAGCGCGAAGGCGGACTGGATGCTATATGGATGAGCCAGTTCCTCGACTGCTTTAGTATGGAAGAGATAATCGACATCCTGACACGCGCAAAAGAGGCAATGACCAGCGAGACACGCATATACATCATGGAGACACTGTGGGACCGCCAGCGCTTTGAGCCGGCAGCCTTCTGCCTGACCATGACAAGCCTGTATTTCACGGCTTTGGCTAACGGCAACTCCAAGATGTACAACACAGAAGACATGGAGCACTGCATTCGCGAGGCCGGACTGGAAATAGAAACAATCCACGACCACCTCGGACAGGGACACTCCATCCTGGTCTGCAAGTTGGCCAGTTGACTGTTCTTTTAGCAAAGTCTGAGCAAGGCAGTGCGGAGAATTATTAAACGTGAATTCTGAATAGCAAGCAGCAGATGGAACAATCGTGGACAGGTAAGACCTATGGCAACACATGGATGCACAGGTGGCTCATACGCCTTCTGCGCATTGTGGACATGCGCCCCATTTACGTCATTTGCGCCGTGTTTATCATCCCCGTTACGCTGGTGATAAGCCCTGGCGGACGCTACATATACCGTTTCTTCCGTCAGCGCATGGGCTACGGAAGACTTCATGCGGCATGTAGCACTTACGTCAACCACTGTCTGTTCAGCCAATTAGTCATTGACAAGTTTGCCATGTGGGCCGGCAAGAAGTTTAAGATAGAACTCGTAGGCTACGACAACTATCTGCGGCTCGACAAGGAGCCAGAGGGCTTCGTACAGTTGAGTTCGCACTTCGGCAACTACGAGATAGCCGGCTACTCACTGCATGCCGTCAACAAACCATTCAATGCTCTCGTCTTCTGGGGCGAGAAGAAGTCGGTCATGGCCAACAGGAACAGGATGTTCGGCAATACAAACATCCACATGATACCTATTAGCGAGGACATGAGCCACATGTTTGAGATCAACCGCGTGCTGTCCGACGGCGAGACTCTCTCCATCCCTGCCGACCGCATCTACGGCTCTGAAAAGTTCATCAGGCTCGACTTCCTTGGTGCTGAGGCCCATTTCCCCTACGGCCCGTTTGCCATAGCCACACAGCGCTGTCTGAAAGTGCTATCGGTAAACGTTGTCAAGACATCGGCCAGACAATACAAGATTATTGTCAAGCCTCTTGACTACGACACGTCACTACCCCGCCGCCAGCAGATTGAACAGTTGGCACGCAGTTATGTGGCCGACCTTGAAGCCAACGTTCGCGAGTATCCCACACAGTGGTACAACTTCTTCGATTTCTGGCATCAATAGGAACAAAAATCCAGACAGTACTGTTAAGAAAAAAACAACTGCTGTGACGAAAATAAAAACAGTGTTTACAAAAATAAAAACAGCTGTGGCGAAAATAAAAACAGTGTTTTTTTCAGAAAACACTGTTTTTATTTTTGTAAAAAGCGTTGTGCCGGTTACGCTATACCGACCGCTTCATTTTAGAAGATAATCCACTTCACGAGATTGCCCTGTGCATCGAAGTAGAACTCGCCATACTCTCCGTTGTTGCGCAAGGCAACCTTGTAGTCGGTGCGTGTGGAATTATAACGCTTCACGTTCTGCAGGCCATACAGCGTATACACCTTGTAATTGCCGCTGTTGCGCGTGAACTTGAAGTTGCTCATACCTCCCTTAGCCCATTCTGCCTGCACGTCGCGTACTGGCATGCCTTTCTTGAGGAAACTCATCGTGTTACACTCTTCTTCAGCAAAGACAACCATAGTCCATCTGCCCTCTGCGTCTTTTCCTACGGCTCCACACAGCGTCTGCTCGTTGTCACGAACTACAGCCAGATATGGACTACCTGATTTGTATTCAGGCAAAAGATGCACATCGGGGCCAGACCAAGAATAGTTGAGCACGAGCGACTTATCACCTTCAGTCACTGTGAGGGTAAAGAGAACCGTATTACCCTTATTGCCAAAGTTCATCACGTTCACTTCCACCTTGGCTGATCCTTTGCCCACACCTATCATATTTTCTCCGCCGAGACTAAACTTCTTCAGATTAACCGTCGTCTTGAAGTTAGAGGCTACATACCTCGTACCAGCCCTCTTGGCCATAGCGGCCTCCTGCCTCGACTTGAACCTGACAGTATAGACGGCATTCACCTTCTTGCCATTGCACAACACGTAACTGTTGATTATGCTGCCACGATCCATTGGCACTGTCGCACCTCCCTATGCTGACAACAAGGACACATGCAACAGGAAAACGGCTATAATGACTGCCCTGAATGTATTCATACTATGGATGAGCGGGATAAAAACCTCCGAAAGGCGTATGTCTCTCGGAGGTTTTCTGATATGTTTTATAGCAACATGCTACAAAGCAGCGGCATTGAACAGATAGTCGTACAAACAACTGCACACGCCAAACAGGGCAATGCCTGCCGTACAGAGAGCCAAGGCTACACGTGTGGTGGCCGCTGTGCGGAAGGTGGGCAGTGGAGTTTCGCAAGGCGTGATATACATAGCCTTGACGATGCGCAGATAGTAGTAGAGCGACGGAACAGTATTGATGAGTGCCACAAACACTACAAAGTATGCCCAATAGGAACCCTGCTGCGCTGCTGCCATGAAGACAAAGAACTTTGAGAACATACCTGCAAACGGAGGGATGCCTGCCAGCGAGAACAGTGCCAGCGTCATAAGGAAAGTGAGACGCGGATTAGTCTGATACAAGCCATTGTATGCCGAAAGCATGGTGAGAGGCTGGCCGTTGACCTTTGAGCACTGGCCATTGTGTTCCACTGCGCTGATAACTGTAAATACTGCCATGTTGGCTACTACATAGACCAGCACATAGTACATCAGCGACGCCATGCCCATCTGCGATGCGCCAATTACGGCAAGCATGATATATCCAGCCTGGGAGATGGAACTGAAAGCCATAAATCGCTTAAGTTCCTGCTGACGCAATGCAAAGAGATTGGCCACGGTGATAGAGAGCACGATGACTATATAGAGCATATACTCCCAGTACTCTGTAAGAGGCTGGAACACCTTGGCCAGAATAGCCATCAGGGCAAAGGCTGCAGCGCCCTTTGATACAACACTGAGATAACCAGTAACAGCAGTGGGCGCACCTTCGTAAGTATCGGCTGTCCAGAAGTGGAAAGGCACGAGAGAGAGTTTAAAGCCCAAGCCACTGAAGAAGAATACAAGTCCCGTCAGCAGCATTGGCATCTGACTCTTGAAGTTTGTCAGGAAAGCAATATGCTTTGCTACATCATCGAAATACAATGTGCCCACAGCACCATACAGGAACGAAATGCCATAGAGCATCACGCCACTGGAGAATGTTGCTGTAAGAATGTATTTTGCTGCTGCTTCTGCCGAGGTTTTGCGATACTTGTCGAATGCCACCAGACATGCCATAGGCACAGAGGCAGTTTCCAGTCCGAGGAAGAACATAAGGAAATTGCCGCTCGACGTCATCATAAACATACCCAGAAGCGTAGAGAGAACGAGCAGATAGAACTCGCCTTCGTACTTGACATTCTGCTCCTGCGACTCTATCCATGGCTGAGCCATCAGCACAACGACGAGAGTGCCTGCTGCAAGAATGGCTTTCATGACATTTGCTGCCTTGGTGGCCACATACATGCCGCCAAAGGCCTCTGCAGGCGAAGCAGTGAGACACACTGTGGTCACAATGGCCAGCAGACCAATGGTCGTGGCTGCAAGCGTGTAGCCCTTAACTTTCTTGCCGGCAATGATAAAATCCTGAATGAAGACTACGATGAGGGCCAACACAAGGAACGCCTCAGGTATCATATTTAAGAATTGTCCGTAATTCATAATATCATTTACATTTTGACAATTTACAATTTACTTTTTAGATGATATTAGCCAAAATTGGACCTACAGCATCGCTTATGACATTGCTTGCCCACAGTGGGAACAATCCAAGGCCAGCAACACAGGCTATGAGGCATATCACGGCAACGCGCTCATCCCAGGTGGCATCGGTGAGTTCAAGGTAATGCGGATTTTTCACCTCGCCATAGAGTATCTTTCCAACTACGCGCAGGATGTAGACTGCTGTAATCACGATTGACGTACATGCGATGATGGTAGCGACACGATGGAACGTATCAGCATTCTCAAACGAGCCGACAAAGATCGTCATTTCTGCAATGAAGCCCGAGAAGCCTGGCAGACCGAGATTGGCAAGACCTGCTATCACATAGCCTACGGCAAGGAATGGCATTATCTTCATCAGTCCGTCAAGATATCGTATGTCACGCGTATGCGTACGGCCGTATATCATACCGATGAGGGCAAAGAAGAGGGCTGTCATAAGTCCGTGGGAAAGCATCTGCAGGATAGCGCCGGTGCATGACGTCTTTGTCATCATAAGCAGGGCAAAGAGCACCAGTCCGCAGTGAGACACAGACGAGTATGCATTGATATACTTAAGGTCTGTCTGCACACAGGCAGAGAAGGCTCCGTAGACCACGGAGATTGTAGTAAGGATGAGGAATATCCATGCCAACTCGTAAGCAGCATCGGGCAACAGATACATTGCTACGCGGAAACAGCCATAGCCTCCGAGTTTCATCAGCACACCAGCGTGGAGCATGGAAACGGCTGTTGGTGCCGAAGCATGACCGTCGGGCGACCATGTGTGGAACGGGAACAGGGCACCAAGCACTCCGAAGCCTATGAAGATAAACGGGAAGAATATCTTCTGGATTTCTACTGGAATGTTGTGCATGGCTGCTATCTCGTTGACATTCATTGTCGTTGCACCGCTGAAGTAGTAGATGCCAAGGATGCCGAGAATGAGCAGTGCCGAACCGCCCATGAGCATAAGCGTAAGTTTCATGGCGGCATACTCCTTTTTGCCTGAGCCCCAGACTCCGATAAGCAGATACATCGGGATGAGGGCTACCTCATAGAACATGAACATGGTAAACATGTCAGTGCAGATGAAGAAGCCATATACGCCGGTTGACAAAAGAGTGAACCACAGGAAATATTCCTTTGTGAGAGGCTTCAACTGCCACGAGGCGAACGTGCCTGTAAATACGATGATGCTTGACAGCAACAGCATCACCACAGAAATGCCATCTACTCCCACAGAATAAGCAATGTTGAGAGGCTTGAACCATGGGGTGCTTGCCACGAGCAACATCACGTCGGTATTGCCGGCAGCACGCCGCTGAATGAAGTATATGGTAAGCCACACCGACAGTGCCAGCAGACAACTTGCACCAGCCACCATCACGCCACGCACCTGATTGAGGCTTTTGGCCAGCCAAAGGCCAAGGAGCATCAGGGCGGGAATTACTACGAATAATGTTAATATACTCATATCTTTAGATGCATAAAAGGATTAATGTTAAT
>CALFIY010000023.1 GCA_937877595.1 uncultured Prevotella sp. | reverse complement strand
TAGCACAACAGGTTTTGGTTCTGTTTGTGGTGGTTCGAATCCGCCTTGGACAACAGAATAGCGAGGGCGCAGAGACAAAAAGTCTTTGCGCCCTCGCTATTCTTTAACTTCTTTAACGTCTGCAGCGTCTATGAAAGACAGAAAATGACTAAATTTGCAGTCATGGAAAACCAAATCGAACTGAAAATCGTCAGAAACAACAGCGACCTTCGCCGCTTCATACAGTTCTACTACGACCTTTACCGCGACTGTCCCCATGCCGTTCCCTACCTTTTCGGCGAGGAGATGAACACCCTGCGCGCCGACCGCAATGCCGCTTTCGAATGTTGCGAAGCCCAATATATCATGGCTCTGCGCGACGGGAAGATGGTGGGGCGCGTTGCAGCAATCATCAACCATCGCGCCAATGAGCGCTGGCAGAAGAAACAGGTGCGTTTCGGATGGTTTGACTTCGTCGACGATGTCAGCGTGAGCGCTGCGCTGCTTCACGCCGTGTCAGAATGGGGTCGCGAGCGCGGCATGACAGAGATAGCCGGTCCGCTGGGCTTTACCGACATGGACCGCGAAGGCCTGCTGATAGAGGGCTTCGAGCGCGACAGCACGATGTATGTCAACTACAACTATCCCTACTATCTGAAGCATATCGATGCTGCCGGCATCTTCCGGAAAGACAACGACTACCTGGAGTATCGCGTTACGGTGCCCGAGGTGCTTCCCGAGAAGTTTGCCAAGGTTGCCACCATGGTAGGCCAGCGCTACAATCTGCATGTCCATAAGTTTACGCGCCATGAACTACTCAGGGAGGGCAAGGGCCGCGAAGTGTTCGACATAATCAATGCCACCTACAAGGATCTCTACGGCTACTCCCAACTCAGCGACCGGCAGATTGACCAGTTGGTAGACCAGTATATAAAGATTGCAGACCTCAACCTTGTGTCGTCGGTAGAGGACTGGAACACGCCAGAACACAAGATGATAGGCTTCGGCATCACTTTCCCGTCGTTCACCACCGCACTGCGCCACACGCGCGACGGCCGCATGCTGCCCTTCGGCTGGTGGCATCTGCTACGGACGCTGAAGTGGCACAAGACCGACACCGTAGACCTGCTGCTCATCGGCGTGCTTCCCGAATACAGGCAGAAGGGAGCCAACTCGCTCATCTTCGCCGACCTGGTAGAGCAGTTCCAGCGCTACGGCTTCAAGTGGGCAGAAGCAATGCCGCAGATGGAGAGCAACGAACACGTGCGCAACCAGTGGAACTACTTTGAGTCCGAGCAGCATCGCCGCCACCGCTGTTTTAAAGCGCCTATCACCGATTGACAACAGAGTGCACAGAAAAGCGAAAGAATTGTCTTTTTTGACAACAATACGAATATTTTTTGTAAAAAAATTTCCAAATTTGACAATTTCTCAACGGGAAACTTTCTAAAAGTTTCCCGTTTTGTTTTTCTAACTTACGTATTTTCAGCGGATTGACTTTTTTTAACAGAAGAAAAGTTTTCCAAAAGTAAAATCTTTTATCCTATTATAGTATCTTTGCAAACTGGAAAAAGAAACCATGTAAATTCAAAAACCTAACTTTTTTAGAAATCTCTTATGATACAGACAGTTGTGAAGCGCGACGGGCGCATTGTGGGATTCAACGAGCAAAAAGTCATGGCAGCCATCCGCAAAGCCATGCTCCACACCGACAAAGGCGAAGATGAGCGCCTGCTACAAACCATCACCGACCGCATTTCTTCGCGTGGCGCCAGCCAGATGACAGTGGAGGAAATCCAGGACACGGTGGAGATGGAACTGATGAAATCGAGCCGCAAGGATGTGGCCCAGCGCTATATCGCCTACCGCAACCAGCGCTCCATAGCCCGCAAGGCCAAGACCCGCGATGTGTTTCTTGACATCGTGAACATCAAGAACAACGACGTGACGCGCGAAAACGCCAACATGAATGCCGACACTCCGGCAGGCATGATGATGAAGTTTGCCTCGGAGACCACTAAGCCCTTCGTCGACGACTATCTCCTCTCGCCCGAGAGCCGCGAGGCTGTAGAGCACAACTTTCTGCACATCCACGATAAAGACTACTATCCCACAAAGTCGCTCACTTGCGTGCAGCATCCTCTGGACAACATACTCAACTGCGGCTTCATTGCCGGCCACGGCGCATCGCGTCCTGCCAAGCGCATAGAGACCGCCTCCGTTCTGGCGTGCATCTCCATGGAATGTGCACAGAACGAAATGCACGGCGGACAGGCCATTCCCGCCTTCGACTTCTATCTTGCGCCATTCGTGCGCTCTTCATATATAGAGGAGTTGAAGAATCTGGAAGACCTCTACGGCCAGGACTATTCCCAACTCTACAACGAGCCGCTCATCGACTACCTTAAGCAGTCGCTCGACGGGCTGGAGGGAATCGACCGCGTGCGCCAGCATGCCATCAACAAGACCGTGGGCCGCGTACACCAGGCTATGGAGGCATTCATACACAATATGAACACCATCCACTCGCGCGGAGGCAATCAGGTGGTATTCTCGTCTATCAACTACGGCACCGACACGTCGGCCGAAGGGCGTTGCATCATGCGCGAACTGCTAAAGTCGACCTACGAAGGCGTCGGAGGCGGCGAGACAGCCATCTTCCCCATCCAGATATGGAAGAAGAAGCGCGGCGTAAACTATCTGCCCGAAGACCCCAACTACGATCTCTACCAATTGGCGTGCAAGGTGACGGCCCGCCGCTTTTTCCCCAACTTCCTAAACCTTGATGCCACCTACAATCAGGACAGTGACTGGCGCGCCGACGACCCTAAGCGCTACCTGCACGAAGTGGCCACAATGGGATGCCGCACTCGCGTCTTTGAAAACCGCTTCGGGCCGAAGACTTCCATTGGCCGCGGCAATCTGAGTTTCTCCACCATCAACATCGTGCGCCTTGCAATAGAGTGCATGGATATCGAAGACAAGGAACAGCGCATTGCACGCTTCTTTGCAAAACTGGACGACATGCTCGAAGTGACTGCAAAGCAACTCGATGAGCGTTTCCAGTTCCAGAAAACAGCATTTGCCAAGCAGTTCCCGCTTCTTATGAAGAGCCTGTGGATCGGTGCCGACAAACTGGGCCCCACCGACACCATCGAGAGCGTCATAAACCAGGGCACGCTGGGCATAGGATTTATCGGACTGGCCGAATGTCTCGTGGCACTCGTCGGCAAGCATCACGGCGAGAGCGAGGAGGCACAGCAACTCGGTCTTAAGATAGTGACCTACATGCGCGACCGCGTCAACCAGTTCTGCGAGCGCTACCAGCACAACTACTCCGTTCTCGCCACACCTGCCGAGGGTCTCTCCGGCAAGTTCACCAAGAAGGACCGCAAGGAGTTTGGCAGCATCCCGGGCGTTACCGACCGCGACTACTACACCAATTCCAACCACGTGCCTGTCTACTACAAGTGCTCTGCACGCCATAAGGCCGAGATCGAAGCACCATACCACGAACTCACCCGTGGCGGCCACATCTTCTATGTGGAGATTGACGGCGACGCTACCCACAATCCACAGGTGATAATGGGCGTGGTAGACATGATGGACCGCCTGAACATGGGCTACGGCTCTGTCAACCACAACCGCAACCGCTGCATGGACTGCGGCTACGAGAACGCCAGTGCCACACTGGAGGTTTGCCCGAAGTGCGGCAGCACCCACATCGACAAACTGCAGCGCATCACAGGCTACCTCGTCGGTACCACCGACCGCTGGAACCACGGAAAACTCTGCGAACTCAACGACCGCGTGACCCACGTGGAAGGCAGCATCCAGCAGCAACTCTTCGACGAGTAACACGACTGCCGTCACAACAGTTTTAGCGCCAAGGGCCGCACAGACATTACCACTGTGCGGCCCGCGCCGTTTCTTTTCCAACCAGGTGCAAACGTTTGCATGATTTATCTTTTTTCAACGCGTGCGAAGAGAGTACACCAAAACATTGTTTTTCGTAATTTTGGAGGCAGAACAATAACCATGCAAACTATCCAAGACTATGAAACTACTGTTTAACGTGGAATATCAGACCACCTTCGGCGAAGAACTTCTCCTTACCATACTTCCCGAAGAAGGTACGCAGCAGAAAGCCACCCACCACAAGATGCACACCGCCGACGGACTGCACTGGCAGTGCGAAGTCAACCGCGGAGCGAAGGCAGGAACATTCTTCGACTACTTTTACAGCGTTTGCCGCGGCGACGAGGAGACGCGCCACGAATGGCTCGTGGAGCCCCACCGTTTGGAACTCGCTGCAGAGCGCGGTAGCAGATACACCATGTTCGACCACTGGATAGACATTCCCGAAGACTCCTATCTCTACAGTTCGGCCTTCACTGAGTGCGTGGCAGCACGCAAGCGCCAACTGAGCACAAAGAGCGAATATCAGCGCACGGTAAGGCTAAAAGTGCGCGCACCACAACTCCGCGTAGGCGAGAAACTCGCCATCGTGGGAGAGCCGGAAGCCCTCGGAGCATGGGACACCGCCAAAGCCGTCGTCATGGCAGAGCACGAATACCACGAGTGGGTGGTAAGCCTCGACGCCTCGCACCTGCCACAGCACCGCTTCGAGTTTAAGTTTGTTTGCATCGGCACGCCCAACAGCCACAACGGCAAACAGGAGATAGTCTGGGAGCAGTCGATGAACCGCTCCATAGAGCCTGCCGCCGTAGAGCAGGGCGCAGTGGTGGTCTACGAACTGTCGCAGGCCGACTTTGCCACCTTCCCCTGGAAAGGGGCAGGCACCGTGATACCCGTATTCTCGCTGCGCTCCGAAGGCTCCTTCGGCGTGGGCGATTTCGGCGACCTCAAGAAGATGGTCGACTGGGCCGACATGACAGGGCAGCGAGTGCTGCAGGTTCTGCCCATCAACGATACAAACATGACAGGAACGTGGCAGGACTCCTATCCCTACAATTCCATCAGCATCTATGCACTCCATCCGCAGTACACCGACCTTCGCCAGTTGCCCGAGATAAAGGATGCCGCCAAGCGCGACGCCTTTGAGTCTCTCCGACAGGAACTCAATGTCCTGCCACAGATTGACTACGAGCGCATGTTCAGCGCCAAGATGCAATATCTGCAGACGGTGTTCGAGCAGGAGTGGGCCACCATCAGGCGCCGCACTTCCTTCAAGGAATTCTTCAAGCAGAACAGCACATGGCTCGTGCCCTACGCTGCCTTCTGCCACTACCGCGACACCTATCACACGGCAGAGTTTTCCAAATGGCCGAAGGAAGCCACGCTGGAAGCCGTAAGCCATCCGCTGCCAGCCATACAGAAAGAACTCGACTTCTGGTATTTCGTACAATATAACCTCGACCAACAGATGCGTGACGCGCACGCGTACGCACGCGCGCATCGCGTAATTTTAAAAGGTGATATCCCCATCGGCATCTCTCGCGACGGCGTAGAGGCATGGGTAGAGCCGCGCTATTTCAACCTCAACGGACAGGCTGGAGCGCCACCCGATGCTTTCTCAATGGACGGACAGAACTGGGGCTTCCCTACTTACAACTGGGATGAGATGCTCAGCGACGGCTGCCAGTGGTGGGTGCGCCGCTTCCGCAAGATGGCCGAATATTTCGACGCATACCGCATTGACCACGTGCTTGGCTTCTTCCGCATTTGGGAAATCCCAATGCCCGAGAAGTCGGGGCTGAAAGGACAGTTTGCCCCTGCCCTCGGACTGAGCCGCGAGGAGATAGAAGGCTACGGCATTGTCGGCCACGACGAACTCTTCCTCGTCGACCACAAGCGCAACGACCGATGGCATCCACGCATTGCCGTACAATACAGCGACGACTACAAAGCCCTTAGCGACGACGAGAAATACAATTTCAACCGCCTCTACAACGACTACTTCTATCGCCGCAACAACCAGTTCTGGTATACCGAGGCAATGAAGAAACTGCCACGGCTGACTGAGGCAACACGCATGCTGGTTTGCGCAGAAGACTTGGGAATGGTGCCCGACTGCGTGCCATGGGTGATGAACGAACTGCGAATACTCTCGCTCGAGATACAGTCGATGCCAAAGGACGACCGCGTACGCTTCGGCCATCTCTCACGCAATCCCTACCGCTCGGTATGCACCATTTCAACCCATGACATGGCAACACTGCGCCAGTGGTGGGACGAAGACGAGGAGCGGACACAAGACTACTACAACAGCATGCTCTATCGCAGCGGAGCAGCACCCCACCCGCTGCCGGGATGGCTGGCAAAGGACATCGTGAGCCGCCACCTGACATCGCCAAGCATGCTCTGCCTGCTCTCACTGCAGGACTGGCTGGCCACAGACGAGCAACTGCGACTTGCCGACGCTAATGCCGAGCGCATAAATATTCCTGCCAATCCTCGCCATTACTGGCGCTATCGCATGCATCTCACCATAGAGCAACTCATGCACGCCGACCAGTTCAACGAATCAATCAGAACGCTCATCACACAGAGCGGACGCAAATAGCAGCAACAAAGGCAAAACAGCAGCAACAAAGGCAATTATGAAGATAACAAGGAAAATATTTTTTGCAGCACTTCTCCTTGCAGCGGGAAATGTTGCGAGGATGTCAGCAACGGTTGTCAAGTCGCCAAACGGCAACATCGCCGTGACCGTAGAGGTTGACGACCAGGGCCGCCCCACATACAGCATGACTTTCAAAGGCAGGGACGTAGTGCTGAAAAGCCATCTCGGACTGGAACTGGCGCGCGACAAGCACGCATCACGCGGTTTGCAGGAGACAGATCTCATGGCAGGTTTCCAGGTAATCGGCGAAGAGACGTCAACCTTCGACGAGACATGGTGCCCCGTGTGGGGAGAGACAGCCACAATACGCAATCACTACAACGAACTGCTTATAAGCCTGCGGCAGGTGACTATCAACGAGAAGCGCACACTTCCCGGAGCAGGCAAGGGAGCACAGCACACTCTGCAAGAGCCGCCCGTGGAAAGACAGATAGCGCTGCGCTTCCGCGTATACGACGACGGCATGGGACTGCGCTACGAGTTTCCACAGCAAAAAGAGTTGAACTATTTCCTGATAAAGGAGGAGCGCACCGAATTCCGCATGGCAGGCAATCACACGGCGTGGTGGCTGCCCGGCGACTACGACACACAGGAGCAGGAAACACAGGAGACAAAACTTAGCGAGATACGCAGTAGAATGAAAGAAGCCGTCAACTGGGGCAACTCGTCGGTGGCCGTCTTCTCGCCTACCGGAGTGCAGACCTCGCTGCAAATGAAGACCGACGACGGCCTTTATATCAATCTTCACGAAGCAGCCTGTGCCGACTATGCCACTATGCACCTCGAACTGGTGGACTCTCTGACCACTTCGCTGACCACACAACTCGGCGGCGGCAGCAACCGCTACACTCCGGCGCCCGAACAGTCGCCATATCCGCTGCCGCAGCCTCTCACCTTTGTCAGCCACCTGACGCCGGATGCCACAGGACTAAAGGGATGCATGCAGACACCATGCCACACACCGTGGCGCACGATAATAGTGAGCGACGATGCCCGCGACATGCTCTCCTCAAACCTCATACTAAACCTCAACGAACCGTGTAAGATAGAAGACACATCGTGGATACACCCCACGAAATACTGCGGTGTGTGGTGGGAAATGATAGTGGGCAAGTCGTCATGGCACTACACCGACGACTATCCGTCCGTGCAACTGCAGACAATGGACTACAAGGCATCTACTCCCAACGGAAGACATGCCGCCACCAACGAGAAAGTGCGCCGATACATCGACTTCGCTGCCAAGAACGGACTGGACCAGGTGCTCGTAGAGGGATGGAACATAGGATGGGAAGACTGGGCCAACATGTGGAAGCGCGACGTCTTCGACTTCCAGACGCCATATCCCGACTTCGACATCAAGGCGCTCAACGACTATGCACACAGCAAGGGCGTAAAACTGATGATGCACCACGAGACATCGTCGAGCACGCAGAACTACGAGCGCCACATTGAAGATGCCTACAGGCTGATGAACCGCTACGGCTACGATGCCGTGAAGACGGGCTACGTGGGTGACATCATTCCACGCGGCGACCACCACTATTCGCAGTCGATGAACAATCACTATCTGTATGTCGTCCAGCAGGCTGCGCGCCATCACATCATGGTAAACGCCCATGAGGCAACACGCCCCACAGGTCTCTGTCGCACATACCCCAATCTCGTCGGCAACGAGTCGGCTCGCGGCACGGAATACGAGGCCTTCGGCGGCTCGCGCCCCGACCACACCTGCATATTGCCATTCACACGGCTACAGGGCGGTCCGATGGACTACACGCCGGGCATCTTCGAGACGCAACTGAGCACCTGGAGCGACAACACGTCATGGGTGCGCTCCACTCTGTGCGGACAACTGGCCCTCTACGTCACGATGTATTCACCACTGCAGATGGCAGCCGACCTGCCTGAGAACTACGAGCGCTTCGACGACGCTTTCCAGTTCATACGCGATGTGGCATGCGACTGGGATGACTCGCGCTATCTCGAGGCAGAGCCTGCCGACTATATTACCGTAGCGCGCAAGGCAAAGGGAACAGACAACTGGTTCATCGGAGGCAAGTGCGACGAGAACGGACACAAGAGTACCATCCGCCTCGACTTCCTTGACAAAGGCCGCAAGTACGAATGTACCGTCTATCAGGATGCAAAGAATGCCCACTACGAAAGCAATCCCAAGGCATACACCATCACACGACGCACAGTGAAGCAAGGAGATACCCTGCGGCTCACCGAGGCTCCCGGCGGAGGCTTTGCCGTGTCTCTGAAAGCCATTTAATCACAAAAAAAGACTATGGCTTTTCACATAGACATCAACGAGTGCATCTTCCACTTCCGCCAGCCGGCAGCAACTTCGCGCGGCATATACACCGAACGGCGCTCATGGTTGCTGACCATAAGAAACGGCGAGCACACAGGTATCGGCGAATGTGCACCCCTGCCGCAACTGAGTTGCGACGACATTCCCGACTATCAGCAGGTGCTACGCCGGATGTGCAACGACGTGGAACGGACGGGACAGATAGACTATGAGGCCCTGCGCGACTTCCCGTCAATGCTCTTCGGACTGGAGACGGCAATACACGCCATGCGCGGAGCACAATTCTTCGACACACCATTCTGCCGAGGCGAAGAGGGAATCCCCATCAACGCCCTGGTATGGATGGGCACCATCGACGAGATGCGACAGCGCATAGAAGAGAAACTGAAGCACAGGAGCCGTTGCGTGAAACTGAAGATAGGAGCCTGCGACTTTGACAGCGAACTGGAACTGGTGAAGCAAATCCGAAGCCGCTTCAGCCGCCATGACGTAGAACTGCGCGTAGATGCCAATGGCGCATATAAATATGAGAACGACGACGCGCTCTACAAGATGGAACTCCTCTCGCAGTATGCCATACACTCCATAGAGCAGCCAATTCGCGCAGGGCAGTGGAGTTACATGTCGGAACTCTGCCGCGAATCGCCTCTTCCCATCGCCCTTGACGAAGAACTCATCGGAGTAAACGGCGATGAGCAGCGCCGCCAACTGCTTAACATCATACGCCCTGCATATATTGTACTGAAACCTTCGCTCCACGGAGGAATGGCAGGAACGCGTGATTGGGTGGCAGCGGCACGCGAAAAGGGAATAGGCTCGTGGATAACGTCGGCACTGGAGAGCAATATCGGACTATGCGCAATAGCACAACTGTGCAGCGACGTCTACGGAAGCAACATCACCATGCCACAGGGACTGGGCACAGGACAACTCTTCACCGACAACATTCAGATGCCGATAGAACTGCGTGGCGACGAGATATGGATGTGCAACAATTCATAGACTGCTGGAACTCGGACAGCAGCACGCTGACGGTACACACAAGCGGCTCTACGGGAAAGCCGCGCCCCATGGAAGTGGAGAAAAGCCGCATGCGCGCATCGGCCATCACGACATGCCGGTTTCTCGGGCTCAAAAAGGGAGACACGGCACTGCTCTGCATGCCGCTCGAATACATAGCAGGACAGATGATGGTGGTGAGAAGCATCGTAGGAGAACTAAACCTGATATCTGTAGAGTCCTCCAGCCACCCCATGGCGTCGCTTGCCGGCACGACGATAGACTTTGCCGCCATGGTGCCGCTTCAGGTAGTCAGCACATTGCAAGTGGAGAGCGAGCGCAAGATGCTGATGGCCATACGCCATCTGATAATAGGCGGTGGAGCCATTGACAGCATGCTGGCAGCACAACTTGCCGACTTCCCAAACGCCGTATGGAGCACGTACGGCATGACCGAAACTCTCTCGCACATAGCGCTGCGCAGACTGAACGGTCCGGAGAGAAGCGAATGGTACACACCGTTCGGCGGCGCAGAACTGTCGCTCACCGAAGAGGGATGCCTCATGATCGACGCACCTGCGATTTGCAGCGAACGCCTTGTGACAAACGACATTGCCGAACTTAAGGACGGCCGGTTTCGCATCATCGGCAGACGCGACAACGTGGTATGTTCGGGCGGTCTGAAAATCCAGATAGAAGAGTTTGAGCAGTTGCTCAAGCCTCATATTCCACAACCCTTCATGCTTACAAAGGCGCCACACCACGCCCTGGGACAGCAGTTGGTGATGCTATGCGAAGGAGAAACGGATGTCGCAGGACTGGACACGCTATGCCGTTCGCTGCTGCCGCGACACTATCACCCACAGGCTATCTTCAGCGTGGAGAAACTGCCACTGACAGCCACGGGGAAGCCCGCCAGAGCCGCCGCAGAGGAAATGGCGAAACTCCTCTGTGTTGAAAAAATTTCTTCCACATTGTAAAAAACGACTTCGTTTTTGCCGCGATACGGAAGAAATGCACTAACTTTGCCGCGCAGACTGTAAGAACCTGCCTAAAAACCATTTACCTATGAAGGAACTATTACTTAGCACCCTGCTGGCTGTTTTCATTACACCGACGGCCATGGCACAGAACACTCCAACATCGCAAATGGAAAAACTCGACCGTGGCCTCGTGGCTCTTCCTGCAGCCAGTGGCAGCGGCACATTCCTAAGTTGGCGACTGCTGGGCACTGAAGACGAAAGTACTACCACGTTCGACGTGATAAAAGGCTCGGCGGTCATAGCAGAGAACATATACGCCACCAACTACGTTGACAACACGAAAGGCGCAAGTTACAGAATTGTGACAAAAGTGAACGGCGAAGTCGTGGAAACGAGTGAGCCCGTCTCGCCATGGGGTGAGGTCTACAAGACCATCACTCTCGACCGTCCTGCCACAGGCTCTGCCAACGGCGGCACATACTCGCCTAACGACATGAGCGTGGGAGATATCGACGGCGACGGCGAATACGAACTCTTCGTGAAGTGGGATCCCTCCACGTCGAAAGACAACTCGCAGAGCGGCATCACAGACAACGTCTACATTGACTGCTACAAAATGGACGGCACCAAACTGTGGCGCATAGACCTTGGGCGCAACATTCGCGCAGGCGCACACTACACGCATTTTATGGTCTACGACTTCGACGGCGACGGCCGTGCAGAGATGATATGCAAGACGGCCCCCGGCAGCAAGGACGCTCAGGGCAATTACGTAAATCAGGCAGCAACAAACGCTACAATAAAGGCAGCAAGCAACACAAAGAGTTGGCTCACCTCCGACGGCCGCGTGAATGGCGGTCAGGAATATCTCACCGTGTTCAACGGCGCCACCGGTGCAGCAATACACACCATAGAATACTATCCCACCCGCAACGGCGTAGCAGAACTGAGCGAGGCTGCGGGTACTCTCAACTGGTACGACAGCACCAGCAAGAACGACTTGGGCAGTTACGGCAACCGTGGCGAGCGCTATCTGGCTGCCGTGGCCTACCTCGACGGTCCCGACAAGAACGCAAGTGCCATCTTCTGCCGTGGATACTACACCTTCGCCTATATCTATGCTGTGTCGTTTGACGGGCAACACCTGAAGAAACGCTGGCTCCACAGTTCGGAAACAAAGACAAGTTACAAGTTGACAACATTCGACGACAACGAGACACCGAGCACGCGCAGCGTCACCAGTTGCATCCCCACCAGTGGAAGCGGAAGCGGCACGATGTACGGCAACGGCAATCACAACCTCTCTGTGAGTGACGTCGATGGCGACGGATGCGACGAGATAATCTGGGGCTCTGCCGGCCTTAACAACGACGGCACACTGCTCTATGGCACGGGCTTCGGCCACGGCGACGCCATGCACCTGGCAGACCACTGCCCCGACCGCCCAGGACTGGAAGTATTCCAAGTACATGAGGAGAAGGGCACGTATGCATGGGACCTGCACGACGCTGCTACCGGTGAGGTGCTGCTGAAAGGCGGGCCTGCCGGCGTAGACAACGGACGCGGCATGGCAGGACAGTTTGATGCCAACGTACGCGGCTCACTGTTCTGGTCGAGCAGCGACGATTCGGCACGCAGTGCCGTGACCGGCGAGGTTATCTCCACAAATCATGGCTCGTCAAACTTCCGCATCTACTGGGACGGCGACGTCCAGGAGGAACTCTTCGACGGTGGCAAGATCGACAAGTGGAACGGCAACGGCACATCGCGCGTCTATCTGAACGACAAAAATCTCTATGACTACAACCACTCATCGACATGCAACGGCACGAAATCGACACCAAACCTCCAGGCTGACATACTGGGCGACTGGCGCGAAGAAGTGATAATGTGGAACGCAGAAGACAGCAATACGCTGAACATCTTCACCACAAACACACCAACCGAAGTGCGCATGCCGACACTGATGCACGACCACACTTACCGCATGGGCGTATGCTGGGAGAACACAGCCTACAACCAGCCACCACATCTGGGCTACTATCTGCCGGATGCCGTACTGCCTGACGTGGCTAACACCGACACCGTGGTGACAGCAAAACTGAACGAGGAGATAACGCTCGTGGTGAACACACGCAACGTGAGCACAATATCAATGCGTGAGAGTTTCACCCCAAGCGGAAGGCGCAAGGGATATGGCGTGCCCGAAGGATGGGACCGCATGAAGACTTCCGCCTCAAAACAGATTACCCTTCACGGCACACCAGTCGAAGAGGGCGACTACCGCTTCCACATGCTGCTGACAGGCACTACCGGCGAAACGCGTGACCTCTGGGTGAGGGTGCAAGTCACCAACCAGACAGCCATACGCAGCATCGCCACCGAGAAGAACAGCGAAGGCACACTCTACGACCTCTGCGGCCGTCCTGTAAGCAAACAGTATAAGGGAATAGCAATAAGAAACGGGCGAAAGATAGCGAAATAGCCGTCACTCGCTGTGCAATAACAGTCCGTCGCTGGTCACTCCTGCGGCGGACATTTTTATGCGCGTGTCCTTACCGTTGTTGAAGAAAACAGCAGTAAAGCGCCCTTCGTCGTCGGTAACGGCATTGGGATTCCAATAAAGCGTGCGACGATAGTCGGCAGGCTGACCGGGCTGGCGCGAACTGTAGTCGGGATGATAGAAAGCGGCAGCCTCGTTGAAACCACGCAGGAAGATATGTCTGTCGCGATAGACCACCTGCTTGCCGTCGTCGCTGATATTTACCATCTCTACCGTGGCATCGGCAGAATGTAATTCCTCGACCATGGTAGAGTCAGCACGGCGCGGCTCATAGTCGCTGAATACGCGGATGTTCTGCAAACGAGCCATGAGCAGGTCCTTGTAAAGTTCCTGCGATGTACGGTTGGCAGAGAAAAGACCAGCATGCTCCACGTCCGTAGCGTGGCTGTCGAGCGGCGAGTAGTTGCGCCAATAGGTGATACCGTTTAGACGACCGTCAACATGGAATGTGTTGTAGCGATGCATGTTTCCATAAAGGAAAGTGGCCACCTGGAATGGGAAACTGCGCATGTCGTAATAGCCAAAACTCAGTCCGTAGTCGGTAAGATCGTTGTAGGTGTCGTAGGCATCGTAGACATAGGCGGGCTTCGTCCAGTCTACAGCACGGCGACCGCGCCGATGACCGCGCACGTTGACATTGCGCAACTCGTGGACTTCATTCTCCATCGAAAGTTCTGAAAGAGAATCCTCATCTATCGTAACCTGCCACTCAGGAGCGTTGCGCTGATAGAAAGAATAGTCGGATGTGCCTGTAGGGAATGGCATGTCGCGCTTCACATAGAAGTCTGGATAGGCTGTCTCCTTGAAGACGTCGGCATCCTTGCGCGACAGCATGTTCTTCTTAATGGAGTCTCCCTTGGTATACGCCTTAAGGTTCAAATAGGTGGCACCATAGAATGGAGGGATGTCGAACAGGAAGCGTCCGCGCTGTGTTGTCTGGACGGCAGCCACCGTTTCGCGACCCATGATGAGTTCTGCCTCGACGAGCACCTCACGACGCAGACCGGAATGGTTCACCCCGAGATTGTCATTGGCTTGTCCGAGAGTGGTATACTCTGTGCCGCCATTATCCGTAGCAGTCTCTAACGTGATCTCCTCCGTAGAACTGAAGACGTTGCCGTCGTCGTCATTGCCAAACGGGTCGTCGTCAACGGCATCGTCGGCTATCTTGCTGCCCGCTGCAGCCTGGTTCTGCTGCCACGACACTACTTCGTCGGGCTCTACCTGCCGCACGTCGAGCATCTTGTATACTGCTCCCGACACCGTCATGTTTTTCTCTGGCTGATAACGCATCTGAAGCGTCGTATCGGCTATTTCCTCCCACTTGTACTTACGCCAGCCCTGCACCATAAGCAAATGGTCAAGATGGCGGCGGTGCGCAGCATCGTCTTTCTCAAAATAGTAGGCAGGATGAGCCACAAAGCCGCGCAAATCGCCCGACAGAAGCATGTCGGTCATTATGTTGCCATCGTAGTAAGACGGTTCGTCGGTACCTGTGTCGCGTATGGAAAGGGAGAAAACCGTAGGCTGACTGACACGGCTCACGGTGACGGGGATTTCTATCCGTTCGTAGGGGGCATAAGTCTTACGGGGATTTATGGGGGCCGTGATGAGAGCGGAATCGTTCTCGTGGTTATTGACAAAAAAGAGGCGGCTTGCCCATATTCTGCCGTCGGCATCGAAAACAGTTATTTCGTTGATGCCGGAAGGCAGTCCTGTTAGAGTGTTCGGACATGAATCTATCGGGACAAACTGCTGGAGCGCTCCTCTGCAAAGCACACTGACTGCGTATTCACCATTTGCCGGAAGCCGACTGGCGTTGAGGCTCAACCGGCCGTCTTCCACGTGCAGGCTTACACCTTCTGCCTCTGCTTTCGGCAGAGGAAAACTATACTCCTTGCCACGGAACATAAACTTTGCATGCATCGGCTTTCCGCTGGGAGTGACACGGAAAGCGCCACGGCCGTCATGCTCGGCCTGAATGGTCACCGCAGGCATGCTCGAAGCGGTCACGGTTCCCTTGACATTGACTGCCTCGCCGTTCTGATCAGTTGCGTCGAACGCTATCCAGTTTTCCACACCGTCTATAAGGTGTCCTCCCTCGGGATAGAACGTCACAAGGAGATTATCCTTCTTACGCTGCGGAATTCGTGTCTTCGGCCGCTGATACATACGCCGTACATCGTAGTCGCCGGGGACTTCTGGCTTGCTGTAAACAGGCAGCACCCGAGAATACAGGCCTTCCCACTGACGGAAATAGTCGGCTGCCATCTGCTTGTTGTAGAAATGCCATGTGTCATGGCGGCTATAACGCTGATGAACAACATTGAAATTGAGCATCCAACGAGTGTAGGCTCTCAATTCGTAATAACCTGAATATAGCGAATCACGCAATGCAAATTGTCCGCAGGTGTACCCTTTTGCACTGACAATAATCTGCTGGCGCTCAACAAGCAGTCCGTCGGGCGAAAGGAGTTCCACGTAGAGTATACGGCTCATGTCCGTAGGCTGATGGGTGTCGGCACGGGTGACATAGGCCTTATACCATAATGTATCGCCAACAAAATAGCAGGTATTGTCAGTGTGGACATACACTTTCTCCTGCAACTGGGAGACTGCGCCACGTTGCAGCGACTGTCTGATGTCCTGGAGCGAACCGGCCCACGACCGCACGGATGCCAGCAATACGCATAGCGAAAGGAAAAAAGCCCTTTTCATCATATTTGTTTAAATTATGGGACAAAGATACAACTTTTTTATAATCAGAAATTGGCGTTTCGGTTTTTTTATGTAAGTTTGCAGTACTTTTACTAAGGTACAACCAATAACGACCTAACCCATCATGAAGAGACATGCGCTATGTTGCCTTATGGCAATTGTTGCTCTTTCGGCAACAGCACAAATCACCGAAGCCCCAAAAGATGTAAATGGTGTGATAGACAACACCCCGGACAGTATAGCAAAAGCCATGACTGCACGGCCCGTGCCAGGCAGCAGCAGACGTGGCCAGAACCCAGTGCTTTTCCTTATCGGCAACTCTACCATGCGCACTGGCACCATGGGAAACGGCAACAACGGTCAGTGGGGCTGGGGATATTTCGCCCACGAATATTTTGACGCAAGCAAGATAACGGTTGAGAACCATGCCCTTGGCGGCATGAGCAGCCGCACATTCTACAACAAACTCTGGGCACCAGTTTGCGATGCCATAAAGCCTGGCGACTGGGTGATAATATCCATCGGCCACAACGACAACGGCCCTTACGACTCAGGACGGGCACGCTCCAGTATCCCAGGTGCTGGCTACGACACCCTCAACGTTGTGATAAAAGAGACTGGAGTGCACGAGACGGTGTACACCTACGGCGGATACATGCGTAAATATATTAATGATGTACGCGCGCGAGGCGGCAACCCTATCCTTATGTCGCTCACACCACGCAATGCTTACGACAAGGACGGACGGGTGGTGCGCAAGGAGCACACACGCTGGCAGATGCAGGTGGCTGCAGAAGAGGGCGTTCCCTTTGTTGACCTTAATGAGATTTCCGCACAGAAACTTGACAGATACGGACACTGGAAAACGGACTATCACTTCTTCCTTGACAAAATTCACACAAGCCGCTTCGGAGCCATGATGAATGCGCGCTCTGCCGCAGAAGGCATCATGGCAAGCCACAACCCGGCCCTCAATCCGCTGAAAGCCATGATGCGCAGCGTGGCACTGCCAGTGCATAACGTACAGCGCCACAAGGGACGCCCGGTAATATTCTTCACTGGCGACAGCACAGTGAAGAATGAAGACAAGGACAAGGATGGCATGTGGGGATGGGGCTCTGTAGCCAACACCATTTTCGACACCAACAAGATAGACATTGTAAATGCTGCCCAGGCTGGCCGCAGTTGCCGCTCCTACCTGAAAGAAGGACGCTGGGACAGGGTGTACAACTCGCTGCAACCAGGCGACTTCGTCGTAATAGCCTTCGGGCATAACGACATTGGAGAGATTGACAAGCCGAAATATCGCGGCTGCATTCCCACAGCCGACGATACATGTCACGTATACAAGATGAAGGCTGCAAAGGAAAAGCCAACAGAAAACGTAATAGACCAGAAACTGAAGCCGCAGAACGTCAACGTCGGCGAATATGAAGTAGTATATTCCTTCGGCTGGTATCTCAAGAAATTTATCAACGACGTACGCGAGAAGGGTGCCACGCCTGTTCTCGTTTCGCTCACTCCACGCAACGAATGGAAAGACGGCAAGATAGAGCGCCGCAACCAGAGTTACGGGAAATGGTACAGACAGGTGGCCGAAGAAACAGGATGTGAATTTGTTGACATCCACAATATCACGGCAGACTTCCTTGACAAGAAATGCGGCAGCAAGGAGAAAGCCTCAAAGTACTACAAGCGCGACCACACACACACTTCATTGCTTGGCGCACAGACTAATGCCAAGAGTTTTGCACAGGGACTTCGCAGCAACAACAGCCCACTGGCAGGCTATCTGCTTAAAGGCAAAAAATAAAAAAAGGCAACACAATGAACCACCATGCAGACAACCATGAGGGTAGCCGCATTATGGGATTTCTACTTACTGTTATCCTTGCTACTCTGTTCACCGCTCAACGAGCAACAGCACAACAGTATCGCACCTACCCACAGCAGATGGAACATCTCACACGAGGTGTCACTGCATTGCCTGCACAGAAAGACGGCATCTTCGTCAGTTGGCGCCTGCTGGGTACCGACCGTACGGGCACAACCTTTACGCTGCTGCGCGACGGGCGTCCGATAGCCGAGAACATCACACAGACAAACTTCGTAGACAGCCATGGCACACTGGCAAGCCACTATCAGGTGGTAACTAACAAGCCTGGTGGCAAGAAAGAGACATCGGCAACAATTTCCGCATGGAAGGATCTCTACTGCTCCATTCCCATAGAACGTCCAGAGGGCGGTACGCTTGGCAGAAACTCTTTCTCCTATTCTCCCAACGACTGCTCTGTCGGCGACGTGGACGGCGACGGCGACTACGAACTTTTTCTCAAGTGGGACCCGTCAAATGCGCACGACAATTCGCATGACGGCCTGACTGCACCAGTCATAATAGACTGCTACAAACTGAATATCAATCCGCCTGCAAGTGCCAAGGCAAAGGCCAGTCAGAAACTATGGCGCATAAATCTTGGCCCCAATATCCGCGCAGGCGCACACTACACTCAGTTTATGGTGTACGACTTCGACCGTGACGGCCATGCCGAAATGATATGCAAGACTGCTCCTGGTACAATAGACGGTACAGGACGCTACGTCACCGAAGCCGCCACCGACGAAGGTATCCGCAAAGCCAACAACAAGGCAGACTATCGCAATCAGCAGGGCCGTATTCTCAGCGGGCCTGAATATCTTACCGTGTTCGACGGCCGCACCGGTCGCGCGCTTCATACCATATACTACCGCCCTAACCGCGCCTTCGATGTTGGCGGTGAGCCTTTCTACGACAAGCAAGGCTGGGGCGACAGAGGCATCATGGGAAATCGCGGCGAGCGTTTCCTTGCCGGCGTGGCATGGCTCGATGGTCCAATGGGCAAGCCGAGTGCCGTAATGTGTCGCGGATATTACACGCCATCTCATCTGTGGGCCGTTGACTTCGACGGCAAACATCTGTCGACGAAGTGGTTTCACGCCTCAACGTCTCCCACAGAGTACAGCGTCACGGATGCTTCTGGAAACACCACACGCTATAGCGGACTGAAAGCCACCGCCTTTGGGCAAGGCGCCCATAGCCTTGCCGTAGGCGATGTCGACGGTGACGGATGCGACGAGATAACCTATGGCTCTGCCGCCATCGACCACGACGGCACCCTGCTCTACTCCACGGGCTTAGGGCATGGCGACGCCACACATCTTGGCGACCTCGACCCAGACCGCCCGGGCCTGGAGTTTTATATGGTTCACGAGTCATTCCCCTACGGAGCCGACCTACGCGATGCCAAGACCGGCGAATTCATTTTCCGCGAGACAGCGCGCGACGACACAGGGCGCGGCCTTGCCGCCGATATCGACGCGACACACAGAGGTTTCGAGCACTGGCACATCTTCCGTCAGGCAGTACGCGACATCCACGGAAACGTGATAGGCCAGCGCAACCCCTCAATAAATTTCCGCATATACTGGGATGGCGACCTGCAAGACGAACTTGTAGCAAACCTGGGACGCCGCACAGGATTCGGGCCGTTCATAGAGAAATGGAACGGCCGACAGGCAGAACCTCTGCCGCTTAGCAACGGAAAGCAACTCTACGAGATGGGACATAGCGCGTCGTGCAACTGGACCAAGGCAACGCCAAACCTCCAAGCCGACATTTTAGGCGACTGGCGCGAAGAACTTATCTACTGGGACAACAGCGATGCCTCGCATCTGAACATCTTTACCACCAACATTCCGACACAGTATGCCGTGCCAACACTGATGCACGACAATATCTACAGGCTCAGCATCTGCTGGCAGAACACTGCATACAACCAGCCGCCACACCTCGGATACTATCTCCCTGACAAATTCAACAGCGAGCGCGACATTTTCATCTATTCGCCTGACAGCAAACAGGGACTTCACGCTGCGCTGCGCACCGGCGATACCTGGAATGACTTAGGCCAGATAATGGCATCCGACTATGGTAGTTGGGGAGCCGAAAAACGCATGTACAATCCCAGCGTGGTACGCGCTGCCGACGGTTCATGGCGTGCCGTATGGCAACTGAACGACCACTCTCCCTGCTTTGCTGCTGCCTACAGCAGAGACCTCATAACATGGCGGCCGCAAGACTATCCTCTGCTTTCCACATCACAATGTATCAGTCCCGTCGTGAAAGAGGGTAGCAACGGAGAATTTGACATTTTCTACAAGACATCACAAGGCAAGCACCACCTTACTGCACGTACTGATTTCCGCCACTTCTCTGCCGACGAGGCCTGCAACGCAAGCGACACCATCTGGCAGCGCGACACCGCCACAATAGACGGAAAACTGCGCGACGGATGCCTGTTCCGCGTGAAAGACTACGAGGTGTCAGCACTCGTACAGCATTTTGACGCTATCGCGGAAGATGCAAGAAAAAGCAGCGAACGCATGCACGATGACGCAAAGAACCTGTCGTGGCTCAAGGAACCGGTGAATGCAACACTTCACATCGACTCCCGTCGCGACCGCCCCATCAGCGACAAACTGGTCGGCGTTTTCTTTGAAGACATAAGTTACGCCGCAGATGGCGGCCTGTATGCAGAACTTGTGCAAAACCGCGACTTCGAGTACACTGAGGCCGACAGAAAAGGATGGAATTCCGCCACAGCATGGCATTCTGGCAAAGAACTTCACATTGACACCATCATGCCGCTGAGCAAGAACAATCCCCACTACGTCCTGCTGACTACCGACACCCTACGCAACGAAGGATGGGACGGCATATCGGTCAAGGCAGGAGAGCGGTATGACTTCAGCCTCTACGCCCGCAATCCAAACGGCAACAAGACACTACTCGTACAACTTGTTGCCGAAGACGGAAGCATCATTGCCAAGGCAACAGTGAAGACAAAGGGTAAGAACTGGCAGCGCTACAACGCTACACTGACAGCCGCTACCACTGCCAACAAGGCGCAACTCGTCATCATACCACAGAAATCTAACGAGGTTGCACTTGACATGATATCACTGTTCCCTCAGAACACATTCAAGAACAGGAAGAACGGACTGCGCCGCGATCTGGCAGAGGCGATAGCAGCACTCCACCCGAAGTTTGTTCGCTTTCCCGGAGGATGCATGAGCCACGGCAACGGACTTGACAACATCTACCATTGGCATCATACCATCGGCGAACTGTACGACCGCAAGCCCGACTTCAACATCTGGCACTACCATCAGACACGCGGACTGGGATTTTACGAGTATTTCCAATTCTGCGAGGATATTGGCGCAGAGCCACTGCCTGTGCTTGCCGCTGGTGTTCCATGCCAGAACAGCCGCAACAACAGCAAAGGATATGGCGGCCAACAAGGCGGCATCCCTATGACAGAAATGCAGGCGTACATTGACGAACTGCTGCATCTGATAGAATGGGCCAATGGCGATCCTGCCACAAGCGAATGGGCACGCAAGCGCGCTGATGCCGGCCACCCGGAGCCCTTCAACCTGAAGTATATCGGCATTGGCAACGAGGATATTATTTCCACTGCTTTTGAAGAGCGCTACGAAATGATTTGCCGCGCCATCAGGGAATGTTATCCTGACATTAAGATCTGCGGCACCGTCGGTCCTTTCCACTCTCCATCTTCCGACTATATCGAAGGCTGGGATTTCACACGCAAAAATCCCGACCTGCAATACATGGTTGACGAGCACTACTACGAATCAACAGGATGGTTCCTGCATCATCAGGATTACTACGACCACTATGACCGTCAGGGAACAAAAGTTTATCTCGGAGAATATGCTGCAAGCACCAAGGCGCGCCGTCCTAACGTTGAGACGGCACTTGCCGAGGCTATCCACCTCTGCAATATTGAGCGCAACGGCGACGTTGTGGCTATGACAAGTTATGCCCCGCTTCTCTGCAAAGACGGCCACAGCAACTGGAACCCCGACATGATTTATTTTAACAACACTGGTCTGCGCTGTACGCCAAGTTACGAGACCCAGCGCCTCTTCGGCACCTATAGCGGTGACCGCTATGTCACTTCACGCATTGCTATGCAACAGCGTGCCGTCAGCCATCGTGTTGTGGCAAGCGTGGTGCGCTCTACTGCGACAGGAAAGACATACGTCAAACTTGTTAATGCACTGCCAGTAGAAGTAAACCTTGACATCCGGGGCATGAGAATTCCTGAAGGATGCAACACCGAAGGTTTTTCCGGCAAACCGGAAGACCTGCGCGTCACAGCGCAACATGGCAAGACAGGCAGCAACATCGTTCTTGCACCATACTCATTCCAAATAATAGAACTTGAAGAACAACGGAACTAAACCAAAAACAATCATTATATGAACATTAAGAAGACTATTACTTGCTGTTTTCTGACAGCAATGACAACTGCCATGACAGCACAACCAAAACTCACCGCTAACAACATTGATGAGGTACTTAACGCCATGACTCTCGAAGAGAAAGCCCAACTTCTCGTAGGCGGTGGCAACGACGGCTTTGTCGGCTCCGGGGCAATGCTCGGCCATCAGGAAAAACTCGTTGCCGGTGCAGCAGGCACCACGGTGGGCATTACCCGACTCGGAATACCAGAGACGTGTGTTGCCGACGGTCCTGCAGGCGTTCATATCGACGCTACACGCAAGAATACAACACAGACTTTCTATGCCACAGGCTTTCCCATCGGCACCTGCCTTGCTTCGACATGGAACACCGAATTAGTAAAGAAAGTTGGCGAGGCTATAGGAAATGAAACTCTGGAATATGGCTGCGACGTAATCCTTGGCCCAGGAATGAACCTGCACCGCAACCCTCTCTGCGGGCGCAATTTTGAATACTACTCGGAAGATCCCGTTGTCACTGGTCTCATCGGCACCGCCGTCACCATTGGCATTCAAAGCCAGGGCGTTGGCGTCAGTGCAAAACACTTTGCCGTGAACTCTCAGGAGAGTGACCGCACTCGCGTTGACGAGCGCCTCTCACAACGCGCACTGCGCGAATTGTATCTCCGCGGTTTTGAGATGGTGGTACGCAATGCCAAACCTTGGACCTTAATGTCTTCTTACAACAAAATTAACGGCAACTATGCACAGGGCTATGCCGACATGCTTACCACTGTGCTGCGCAATGAATGGGGCTTCGACGGCATTGTTATGACCGACTGGATTGGCAAGCGCGCCGACCTCCCTGTCGCACAGGAAGTACGCGCTGGCAACGACCTGCTCATGCCTGGCTATCCTGCTCAGGTGCAAGATATAGTAGACGGTGTGAAGAGTGGGAAATTAGATATAAAAGATGTAGACCGCAATGTGCGCAACATGCTGGAATACATTGTCAAGACTCCTCGCTTCAAAGGTTATCAGTACAGCAACAAGCCCGACCTCAAGGCTCACGCAGCCATTACCCGACAATCGTCAACAGAAGGCATGGTGCTACTTAAGAACAATGGTGTACTGCCAATACGCAATATGCACACGGTGGCGCTGTTTGGCGTAAACAGTTACGACTTCTTCTCCGGCGGATTAGGCTCTGGCTGTGTCAACGTGCCTTACGTGGTAGACATGGTACAGGGATTGAAAAACGTCAACGTCAGCACTACCCCACTGCTCACAGAGATTTATCAGAACTACGTAAAGTATGCAAAGGCAAAACTCAAGGCAGACAAGAACCCAATGATGTGGTTCCTCGACCAGGGACAGCCTAAACTTGACGAGATAGAAATCAGCGAACGCTGTATAGCCCATGAAATAAAAGAGGCTGATGCTGCCATTATCACCATTGGTCGTCAGGCTGGCGAAGGAATGGATCGCGAAATAGACGGCGAGTTCAACCTTACACGTCAGGAACAAGATATGATATTCCGCGTGAGCGACCAGTTCCATGCTGCAGGCAAACCCGTAATCGTTATAATCAATTCCGGTTCTGTCATGGAGACTGCGTCGTGGCGCGACCGTGCCGATGCAATTCTCTGCGCTTGGCAGCCAGGAGAAGAAGGCGGCAACTCAGTGGCCGATGTGCTTACGGGAAAAGCCAATCCAAGCGGCCGTCTTACCATGACATGGCCAATAGCAGCCACCGACCATCCGTCGACACGCAACTTCCCACAGGAAATGGACATGTACTCCTACAAAAACCAAGGCGGCATGATACGCAATGTCGATTACACTCTTCACGAAGAAGACATCTACGTCGGCTACCGCTATTTTGACACCTTCCAGCGCGAAGTGGCCTATCCTTTCGGCTACGGACTGAGTTACACAACATTTGCCTTCAGCAATCTTAAGGTGAAGACTCTCAAGAACGGCAACGTGGAAGTAAGCCTCAGCGTGAAAAACACTGGCGACGTGGCCGGCAAGGAAGTGGCACAGGTGTACGTAGCAGCGCCAAAAGGCCGCATAGAGCAGCCACGCCACGAACTGAAAGGCTTTGCAAAGACACGCGAACTGAAACCAGGCGAGAGCCAGACGCTCACTGTCGAGATAGAGCGCCGTCTGCTCACGTCGTTCGACGAACAGGGTTCGCAGTGGCTGGGTGAAGCAGGAATCTACACATTCAACGTAGGTGCCTCGAGTCGTGACATACGCCTCAGCGCTCCTCTCAAACTTAATAGTTACAGCGAGAGCGTTCACAACGTCATGGCGCCACAGCAGGCTCTCAATCTATTGCACCAGTAGAAACCGCTGTCCAACAGAATAAAAGAAACAATAATACTATGAAGAAAATCTTTATATCACTCATGGTGGCTGTAGCCACTACAGCAGTAGCACAGACACACACCGTAGAACTAAACAAGCAGTCCGACCATCCCTTCGACTACACTGTGCAGGTGCCAGATGGCAACTATCGCGTCACCGTCACTGTTGGAGCAAAGAAGCGCGCTGCCCAGACTGTGGTGCGTGCTGAAAGCCGCCGCCATTTCTTCGATGCCATATCTACAAAGAAAGGCAAGTTTGAGACAGTCTCGTTTGTCGTCAACAAACATTCACCACAGATTGATGCCAAAACGCGCGTGAAACTGAAGCCAAAGGAGTTTGGCTACAAGAACTGGGACGACTCGCTCACCATTTCGTTCTGCGGTCCTGCACCTGCAGTGAAATCAATAACCATCGAGCCTGAAACCACAGCAGTCACGATGTGGCTCTGCGGCAACTCCACCGTTGTCGACCAGGAACGTGAGCCGTGGGCGTCGTGGGGCCAGATGATTACACGCTGGTTTGATGACAAAGTCGTAATAGGCAATCTGGCAGAGAGCGGCCTTTCCGCAACATCATTCCTTGCACAGGGGCGACTCGACAAAATTCTCTCACAACTTAAGAAAGGCGACTACGTCATTTGCGAGTTCGGCCACAACGACGAAAAGGAGAAACGCGCCGGCGATGGTGCATGGTACAGTTATTCGCGCAACCTTAAGATTTATGCCGACCGCGTTCGTGAGAAAGGCGGACACATCATTTTCGTTACACCAACCGAGCGCCGCTTCTTTGAAAAGAACGGTACGCTGCGCCACACTCACGGCGACTATCCCGAAGCAATGCGCACCGTGGCCCGTCGCGAGAATATTCCTCTCATCGAACTCAACGGAATGTCACGCCAGATGTATATGGCTCTGGGAGAAGAGGGCTCAAAGAAGGCGCTGGTGCATTATCCTGCCCATACCTTCGTAGGACAGGAAACTGCATTTGCCGACGACACCCATTTCAATCCTTTCGGCGCATGGGAGATAGCAAAGATGATTGTCATGGGTCTCAAGAAAATGGAGTCGCCGCTTGTTACGCATCTCCGCGCAGAATGGCAAGACTTCGACCCTTCACATCCCGACAATCCCGACACTTTCGTTTGGCACATGTCAGGTGCTACCGACATGGCAAAGCCTGACGGGAATTAGTGGTGAGAAGTGAGAGGTAAGAGGTAAGAAGTTAGAAATTAGAGATATGAATTACAGAAGAATTTTTTCCATAACGCTTGTTTCGCTACTGCTGGCTGCCACAGAGGCTATGGCAGGAATTTATAATGTAAGAGACTTTGGTGCAAAAGGTGATGGCACCACTCTTGACCATCAGGCCATCAATCGTGCCATTGACGAAGCCGTGGCTCACGGCGGCGGCATGGTGCTTGTGCCAAATGGCACATATCTCTGCGGCAGCATACGAATGAAGAGCAACGTCGAACTCCACCTCACCGCTGGTGCCAAGATTCTTGCAGCACCAGCCAAGATGAAGGCCTACGACGAAAGCGAGTCGTTTGGCGGCTTCCCTGAATACCAGGACGGTGGCCACACCTATTTCCACAATTCTCTTATTTGGGCCGACGGCGCCGAGAATGTCAGCATCACCGGCCGTGGTATGATAGACGGCCAGGGACTTACCAAGAAAGACACCGAACGCGCCGGCAACGTGCAGGGCGGCAGCATCGGCACTGGCGATAAAGCCATTGCCCTAAAGCAGTGCCGCAACATTCTTATCCGCGATATCACCATCTTCCGTGGCGGCCATTTTGCCATTATCATCACTGGCTGTGAGCGCGGCACCATCGACAATGTCACCGTTGACACCAACCGCGACGGCATTGATATCGACTGCTGCAAGTATATCACCGTTGTAAACACCAAAGTCAACACGCCGAGCGATGATGCCATTGTGCTGAAGTCATCCTATGCCCTTAAAAAGGCTGTCGCCTGCGAGCACATCCTCATTACCAACTGCCTTGTAACAGGCTACAAACTCGGCACGTTTCTCGACGGCACCTACGTGCCAGAGAAAGTCAACTGGGTGTGCGGTCGCATAAAACTTGGCACCGAGTCGAATGGCGGCTACCGCAATATCACGATTTCCAACTGCACCTGCATGTGGTCGTCTGGCCTTGCCTTTGAAGAGGTAGACCAGGGCCGTATGGAAAACATCACTGTGAGCAACATTTCCATGAGCCATGTCCACCACTACCCCATCTATATCACTACCGGCTGCCGCAACCGTGGCCCGAAAGACGTCACTCAGCCCAGTTCCGCGCGCGATATATATATTAATAATGTGGTGGCCGACGACTGCGACTCACTTTGCAGCATTATTATTACCGGCATGGAAGGCGAACCCATTCGTAATGTTTCTCTCTCCGATATCCGCATACAGTATCGCGGCGGTGGTAAAAAGACAGACAAGCCCTATCGCGAGCAAGGCACCAACTATCCTGAGCCACGCTGGGCAGGGCCGACGCCAGCCTATGGTCTTTTTGCGCGCCACGTCGACGGCCTTTACCTCCGCAACGTACGTTTCGAACTGATGCGTCCCGACGAACGCCCCGACATTGTTCTCGACGACGTGAAGAATGCAGATATCAACAACAGATAAACTATGAGACGATTTGGATTTAAGATGCGCCTGCTACCAGGGTGCGAGAAAGAGTATGAACGTCGCCACGCTGCCATCTGGCCAGAACTGGTGGAGATGATACATAAGGCAGGTGTGAGCAACTACAGTATTTTCTGGGACCGCGAGACCAATCTGCTCTTTGCCTATCAAGAGTGCAGCGGCGAAGGCAGTTCTCAGGACACCGACTCAGTCGACGAGATAACACAGCGCTGGTGGAACATGATGGCAGACATCATGGAGGTCAACCCTGACAATTCTCCTGTCACCACGCCACTTGTCGAAGTATTCCATCTCGACTGAAAAACTGACAAACTAAAGAACCTGAAAACTTAAAAACTAAAGAACCTGAAAACTTAAAAACTGAAGAACCTGAAAACTTAAAAACTGAAGAACCTGAAAACTTAAAAACTCAAGAACCTGAAAACTTAAAAACTCAAGAACCTGAAAACTTAAAAACTCAAGAAATATATGGAAAGGACGTGGAGATGGTTTGGCAAGAAAGACAAGATAACGCTTGCCATGTTGCGACAGATTGGAGTAGAGGGCATCGTCACAGCCCTTCACGACGTGCCCCTCGGCGAAGTTTGGACTCGCGAGGCTATCCACGACCTTCGTACACACATTGAGAGTTACGGCATGCGATGGAGCGTTGTAGAGTCGTTGCCCGTGACAGAAACGATAAAATACGGCGGTCCCGACCGCGATGAACAGATAGAGCGCTACAAGCAGTCAATGCGCAATCTTGCCGCAGAGGGCATCCACACCATCTGCTACAATTTCATGCCAGTGCTCGACTGGGCACGCACCGACCTGCTTCATGCCAACCCCAACGGAGCCAGCAATCTCTATTTCTCCTTTGCTGAGTTTGCCTACTTCGATATCTATATTCTCAAGCGTCCTGAGGCACGCCGTGAGTGGCAACAGTTCCGCATCGAAGGCGTTGAGCGTGACATCCTTGCCGAAGCCGACGCTTTGGCAAAGACCATGACGCCAGAGAAAGACCACCAACTGGTAGAGAACATCATCATCAAGACTCAGGGCTTTGTCTCTGGCAATTTCTCTGAGAACGACGCGGCCCCCGTTGAGAAATTCCGCGAATTCCTCGATCTCTACAAAGGTGTTGACAAGGATCAGTTGCGCGAGAACATGCGCTACTTCCTTGCTGCCATCATGCCCGTATGCGATGAGACAGGTATGAACATGTGCGTTCACCCAGACGATCCTCCTTTCCCCATTCTCGGTTTGCCTCGCATTGTCAATAGCGATGCCGACATTGAATGGTTCCTTAAAGCCGTTGACAACTACCACAACGGTCTCACCTTCTGCGCTGGTTCTCTCTCGGCAGGCGCTCACAACGACGTTGTTGCCCTTGCACGCAAGTATGCTGCGCGCACCCACTTCGTCCACCTGCGCTCCTGCCATATCTTCCCCAATGGCGACTTCACCGAAGCATCACATCTTGGCGGACGCGCCGACGTGATAGAACTGGCTCGCATCTTTGAGAAGGAAGAGCAGCGCCGCCTCAAGACTGGCGACCGTCTTCCCATGCGCGTCGACCACGGCATGACGTTCACTGACGAGCCCGGCGGCATCTTCGATGAGTCGAGCCACGGCCACAATGCCGGCTACACACTTCTTGGCCGCATGTTTGCCCTCGGCCAGGTGCAGGGCATCATCGCTGCTGTCGACCGCGAACTTGGCGTAGACTATGTACAGCCTGGGTTTTATGATTGAACATTAAATATTAAAACCATACAAATTCAATGAATAATCTTTTCAATATAAAGGATAACGTAACTGTTATCACAGGAGGTACAGGCATACTGGGTCGTGCCATAGCAAAGTATCTGGTCCTTGAGGGAGCAAAAGTCATCATTCTCGGACGCAAGGAAGACGTAGGACAGGCCATTGCTGCTGATATTACGCAGGCTGGCGGCCACTGCGAGTTTATGAAAACCGACGTGATGAATCAGGAAGTAGTACAGAAGAACTGCGACGACATCCTTGCAAAGTACGGACGTGTCGACACACTGCTCAATGCTGCCGGCGGCAACATGGCAGGCGCCACCATCACTCCCGACCAGACTTTCTTCGACCTTTCTGCTGAGGCCTTCTCCACTGTTCTCAATCTTAACCTCACTGGCACCGTCATTCCCACTCAGGTTTTCCTGCGCCCGATGGTTGAGCAGAAGAAGGGCTCGATTATCAATTTCTCCAGCATGGCAGCCTTCCGTCCCATGACGCGTGTCTGCGGATATGCCGCCGCCAAGGCAGGCATTTCCAACTTCACCGCCTACATGGCTACGGAGTGCGCCAAGAAGTTTGGCGAGGGCATACGCGTCAACGCCATAGCCCCAGGCTTTTTCATCACCGAGCAGAACCGTGCCTTGCTTACCAATCCCGACGGCTCTTACACGCAGCGCGGTCAGGATGTGATACGCCAGACTCCTTTCGGGCGTATGGGTGAGCCTGAAGAACTCTGCGGCACTATCCACTATCTCATGTCCGAGGCTTCGCGCTTCGTTACTGGTACCGTGGCTGTTGTCGACGGTGGCTTCAACATTTTTGCAATGTAAACCATTGAACATTGAACATTAAGCAGAGCGGACCATTGCGGGCAATAGTAATAGGAGCATCATCGGGCATCGGGCGCGAAGTAGCCCGACTGCTGATAGAACGCGGATGGACAGTTGGCGTGGCAGCGCGGCGTGAAGAGCGGCTGCTCACGCTCGATGCCCATGCCGTAGAGCCTATCGACGTGACGCACGAAGATGCTGTCAGCAGACTTCATTCTCTCATCGAGAAGACAGGAGGCATGGACCTTTTCTTCTATGCTTCAGGCATCGGGCGACAGAACCGCACGCTGACAGAAGACATCGAACTCTCTACAGCAGAGACAAATGCCAAGGGATTTATGCGTATGATTGGCGCGGCTTACAGGTATTTTGCTGAGCGTGAGGCCATGGCCTCGCCGCAGCCGACAGGCCACATCGCAGCCATCACATCAATCGCCGGAACGAAAGGTCTTGGCCCAGCACCTGCCTATTCCGCCACTAAGGCCTTGCAGGCCACCTATCTTCAGGCTTTGGAACAGCAGTCGCATCAGCGCGGACTGCACATCCGTTTCACAGATATCCGTCCTGGGTTTGTAGCCACCGACATCCTCAACAGCGATTTCCACTATCCCATGCTGCTTGACAAGGTAGACGTAGCGCGTGAGATAGTGTGGGCAATAGAGCACAGGCGTCATGTCAGGGTAATCGACTGGCGCTATCGCCTGCTCACAGCAGCATGGCGCAGCCTGCCACGATGGCTGTGGCGCCGCATGCGGCTATGACTGCGGCAGCAGCACGCTGTCGTCGGTTTCCAAGAAGAGGGTGTTGTCCATCTCGGTAAGCGATTTCTTCTTCTTGTTTTCTTTGGCTCCAGCCTTCAGCAGGTTTTTGGCAGCAGTGATAATGCTCGGGCCCGTGTCGGCAGTCGTTATCTTCAGTTTTGCAATCTTCTTTATTGTGTCGTTCATGCTCGTCTCCACGTCCATGAAGCGCAGCCCGAAATCCTGCACCCTGTCTATCACGGCGTTTGCAGCATCCATCATGGCCTGCTGGTTTTTCAGTTGCTTCACCTGCGTCCACATCATCTCCAGGACCCTCAGGTTCATGTACATTGTCTGCGGCCCAAGTATCATCACACCTTCGTCGTAGGCTTCGCGCCATAGTGCCGAGTCGTTTTGCAGGGCAAGGTTCAGCGCTCCCTCTATCGGCACATACATAATGGCAAAGTTCAGGCGGTTGTACCCATCTGGCAGATAGCGCGTATATTCTTTTCTCGCCAGTCGCTTCACCTGTGCCCTCACACTTTCTATGTGCGCTTTCAGGTAGGCACTCTTCTCCGGTGTTCCGTCTTCCGCATTCTGGTAGCGCTCATAGTCGGTAAGCGACATCTTCGAGTCGACCACCACGTGGCGGTTATTAGGAAAGTGCAGTATGAAGTCGGGTATCAGTCCGTGGCCGTCGTCACCCTTTGCACCTCTTCCGCCACGTTCTCTCAGCGTTTCCTGAGTGTCGTATTGCTCCCCCTCTTTCAGTTCGAGGTCTTCCAGCAGTTGTTTCAACTTCAGTTCTCCGAAGTTTCCCTGCACCTTCACCTCTCCTGTCAGCGCGCGTGTCAGTCTGTCGGCCGTCTCGCCTATTTCCACGCTTCTCTGCATGTTTATTTTTATCGTCTCGTCGAGTCGTGTCAGTGCTTCCGACTGCTGTTCCTTTGTTCTGTCGAGCGCCTCTCGCATATCCTTTATGCTCTGCTGCAGTGGGTCAACAATTTTCGACACCTGTTCGCGGTTGCGCTCTCCCAGTTCCTCCTGTCGCTGTTTCAGCACTCGCTCCGATGTCGTCTGCATCTGCTCGCGTATCAGGTTCAACTGGCTTTTCATCTGCTCCTCGTTCATCTCCTTCAGTGCGGCGAAGCGCTTCTCGTGCGCCTCGTTCACCTGTTGCAGTTGCGCCTCAAATTGACGCTTCTGTTCTTCTTGCAGCGCCTCAAACTGACGCTTCTGCTCCTCCAGTTGCTGCATGCAGTTTTTCGCCGTGCTACTCTGCACGTCGCGCTCAGCCGTAAGGGTAGTTATCGCGGCCGTTTTCTCCGCCACTGCATTTTCCAGGCGCTCCGCGTTCTGCTTCCTCTCAGCAATGTCTTCCTCCAGTTTGGCGATATATGCCGTGGCAGCCGCTTTTCCCTTGTTTCCTACGACATATCCCAATACTGCCATCACCACAATGGCTGCTACTGCTAATACGAGTGACATCTCCATCTCCGTTATTCTTCTGTTGTTATTTTTCTGTTTATTTCCTGTGTGCAACCTTCTTGCCCTGCGAGACATAGATGCCGTGGCGCGGCGCAGCCGCTTTCCGCCCCATCAGGTCATATAGTGCACCACTCTCTTCGCCGCCGTTCTCCACTTTGCGTATACCGTTTGTGCCGTCGTCGATGTTCTGTATTATCCTGTCGAGCAGCGGCAGGTGTCCGTCAAACCAGTCCTCCATCTCCGCCACATCTTCGTCGACAGAGGCCAGCGCCTTATTCCATCTCTGCGTATAGTATTCGCGCGATGTCTGCAGCGCCCTGCCCTCCTCGCTGTTGGCGAAATCCTTGACAAAAGCCATTATCTGCTGCGGCACGGTGTTTTTCACGCTTTCCCATTTCTGCTTGTAGGCACGCGCAAAGGCCTTGTTGCTGCTGTTCAGCAACTGATAGAAATAGAAGTCTATCGCAGAGGTGTGAACTCTCGCCAGCGTGCCCTTGTCCAGCCAGAAGATAGAGTCGAAGTCCCACATGTTGGCCATCTGCAGGAGCGACGATGGCGTATTGTCATACTTCATCACAAAGATGTTGGCGCCTCCAGAGTCCCATGTTCCCATCATGTCGTGCGACAGAAGCCATGCAGCAAATGAACCGACGTCGATATACTGTTCGTAGTTGCCGTCGGCGATGCTCTGTTCCGCTTCGTTGATGTAGTTGCGTATGTATTCCGTCTGCTCCGCCGTCACATCGTCTTCGTCGGGATACTTCCACGTCCAGCGGTAGTAGTTGTTGGGACTGTAGAAGTTTGTCTCAAACCACACGTCTTCGTTCCACCAATACGGGTCGCGCTCCACGATGTATCCTGTCGCCTTGTCCACGTCCAGCCGGCAGCCGCTGTTGCGTTTCACCGACTCCATCAGCAGATAGCATCCGCGGTAGTCGCCATTGACAAAGACGTTGCATGGCTCATAGGCCGGCGTCCACGGCAGCCCCATGAGTTCGTTCATCTTCAGTCCGATTATCGTCCTTAGCGAGCGCGCGTCTTTCGACAGTTTCCACTCCTTGTCGTCGTATTTGCTGTCACCGCGACAGAGCAGGTCGCCTTTCTTCTCCAGTTTTACCTTGTATGGTTTGTTGTCGTGGTATGCACTGGTATTGCCGTTTATCTTTATGGTGGCGCCACTCACGTTCTTCTGGTATTCGCCGCTGTCGTAGAGAGTCTCTCCCTGTCGTGTTATCACCACGCGGCAAGCCACCTTTGTGCAGTTTGTAATGCCTTCGCCAAAGGAGCCATCGGGATGAGTGACGTAGTCGCATGTCGGCTCCACCCCGTCCGCTGTAGTTATCTCTACCACGGGGAGCCCTATCCTGCGTATGTTCTCCAGACTAAAGTCCGTCTGTGCCGCCGCTGTGCTGACGCCCAGTGTGGCAAGGAGTATGAGGGTTATTTTTTGAACATTGAACATTGAACATTGAACATTCTTTGACCAAAGGCAAAGCGGCAAAGCCGAGCGGAACATTGAAGTTTGAAGCAAATGTACATATATTTTTTGCGCACGCATTAAGGGCGTTCTGTCAAAAAATTAAAAAATTTATAATTTTTCACACTAAAAGCAGGTTTCCTGCACTTTTTGTAGTATTTTTGCCCGCGAGCAGGCGTGATGCGCCTTCTCGCTAACATCGTTGATTGCTCAATTTCCTGCCGAACCGCGAACTCGAAAGGGATTTCCACGAGCAACATTTACCCTGATTGGGAGTATGTGCTTATCAGCGCAGACTTCTCCATAGGGGTATTAGGCTTTCGCGGGCCTGGCAGGAATATGGCAGGTCTGCGCTTTTTTGTGTCCCTACGCATCATAGTGCTTTCCTTTGCCACAGAGAAAGTATTAAGACATCATCAATTTTTTACTAACTAAAAACTTTAAAAACTATGAGATTAAGAAAACTACTTTCCGTCTCACTCCTCGTAGCAGCACTGCTGGGAGTGGGGACGAATGCGTGGGCACAATCCACAACAACAGTGACCTACGACTTCAAGTCTTATGTCCAATCTGATGGAAATGTTACACTCTCATCTTCAGGAGAATTGGCCGCAACGAACAATGGCACATCAGTATATTGCCCTTCTGCATTCACCGATGTCCTATGTGGTAGATTTGCTATGCAGTTCAAGGCTGGTGCTCAGTGGAGTATCCGTAACACAGCAAGCGACAAAGGGTTATGTTTTTATTCTGGCAACGATGATTATTTCTCCATTTTAGGCTTATCAGCAGGCGACAAAGTAACGATTAATGTCAGTACTGGGCAAATATATTTTACAACTGCTAATTGTACAGGAACTTATATATCGCAAACCGACAATGGAAACGGCACATACACTGACGAGGTTACAGGCACACCAACTAAATGGGATAAGTTGAAGTCTGGTGAGGTTTATACTGTCTCCACTAATGGCGCAATACACATGCAAGCAAAGAAAACATGGACGGTTATTTCTTCTGTTGTTATCGAAACTTCAACTACAGAAAGCGTTTCTGCTCCATTAATTTCTTCGGAAGCAGATGGAACTGAACGTAAGGTAACAATTGCTGCTGGTAGTTCAAATCTTAAAGCAGGAGTGTCTACCTATTACACAACAAATGGTGATGAACCAACAATATCTTCAACACTTTATACAGAACCATTCAACGTCTCAGAAACCACAACTGTAAAGGCAATTTCTGTTAGTAGTTCGTCTGCTACAACTGCTTCATCTGTGACAACAGAGGTCATTGACATGGATATGTTAGATACGCCAACAGCAACACTGACGGCAGTAGACGGTACAAACCGCACTATCACATTCGCCTGCACCACAGATGGCGTAACACTCTCTTATGCTACGCAGAACAACGATGAAACTTGGACAGACTTTACTACAGCCAATTCATTGGTTATCTCTGCTAACACAACTCTCAAGGTAAAAGCCACAAAGGGTGTTAAGGAGGCTGTTTCTGACCCCATTTCATTTGAGGCTGGTACAGAAATCGTCTTGAACAATCCTACATACACCATCGGAACTTACTCGGCTGGCAGTTACACTTTGACCCTTTCCACCGACCAGACCTCTAAACTGCTTTCACCGACAGCAAAGATTAAGTATACTATCAATGACGGTGAAGAGACAGAAGTGGCAAGTGGCTCAAACGTTGCCGTGGCTGTAGGTGCATCCCTAAAGATGTGGTCTGTAGCTGATGGCTATACTAAGTCAGACGATGTCACTGTGACACCTACTTACATTGACCTTTCTACCTACAGAACCGACTGGACAAATGATTTCAAGACGCTTGCAGGCAATATCATTGGCACTGGTTCAGAAAACTATAACAAATCGGCAAATGTTACTTTAAGTAGTGAAGAACTGGTTACTGGCTATTATAACATCACCAACGATGGCTTTAACAGCAAGTTCGGCGTAAACAATGTGATCTGGCAGGTACGCTATTATGGTTCTACTAAGGAAGCAAATACTGGTTTGTGGCCATATAACGTTAACGGCTCTATGGTCATCACCGAACTTTCCGCTGGCGATGTCATTGTGTTCACTGGTAATGCTGTAACTGCGGGCACCAACGTGACGAAAGACGCATTTATGTCAACGGCCAATAGCAACTCTACATTTGTGGTGAGTGCAAATGGTAATGCCACTTTCACTCCCACGAAGAGCGGTTATATCTATGGCGTAACTGTTTACACTCTTCGTCCCGCCTCTGTCTCCAAGACCATCACCTCTGCTGGCTGGGCAACATACTGCTCGCCGTATGCTCTTGACTTCACAGACGAAATAACCAATCTGGACGATGCATTTATCGTGACTGGCGGTGCAGGTGGCGTGCTGACAACGACATCGGTAAAGGGTAGCAAAGTGGCTGCCAACACCGGACTTCTGCTGAAAGGCAGCGAAGGAGCAGTAGTAATCCCCGTTGCAGCAAACGGAACAGACTACACGTCGACCAACAAACTTGTTGGCGTGACGGAAAACACCACTCTGACTGCCAACGGCGGCTATGTGCTGATGGCCTCGCCTGCGTTGGGCTTCTATCTGAACACCAATGCCTTTACCGTAGGTGCCAACACTGCATATCTGCCTGCCGGCTTCGACGGAACGAGTGCACGCGATGAGTATTTCTTCGACTTCGACAATGCTACTGGCATCGATGCTGCCGAGAAGACTGCTGCAAAGGCTGGAGCGTACTACAACCTGCGCGGCCAGCGCATAGAGAAGCCATCGAAGGGCCTCTACATCGTGAACGGCAAAAAGGTTATTAAATAAAAAAATAGAAATACGACTATGAAAAAGATATATAAGAATCCAGAGACAATAGTTGTATCTATCGTTGCCCAGAACAACTTGATGGTTGTTTCTGCTCCAGGCTACGACTACGAGACAGATGCGACTGAGGGCAACCTCGCTCCAAGCCTCTCGTTCGACGAGGAAGGAATTTTTTGAAGATTAAAACAATACATCTTTGTTTCATTTTTTAGCAATGCTGCTCCCTTGCGGAGCAGCAACGCGAAAAAATTTTAGTTAGTGAGGTAGCGCATTGGTCCGTGAGGACGACAGCGCTGCCGATAGTAAGAAAGAAAAAATGGCGGTTGTCCGTGAGGATAGCCGCCATTATTTTTAACTCAACAGCCACTGCCATAGGTATGAAGATGGCGGCACCATGTACGGCAGCGGACCTACTGCCGGCGTCGGCTCATACAATCCTTCTGCCCCCGGCATGATTCGCGGCATGAGCGAGTAAAGAACGTGCATTTGCCCTGGTTCAAGCAAATTCCAATGCGTGAACCAAGACATCCTCACCTATAGGAACTTCTTTCAGACCTCTGATGTCAATGACAGCACCATACTGAAGGAAGTTGTCTTGAAATCCCCCAACGTCATCACCCCAATAAATCATACAGCAGGCCATGGGTGCGCCTTTCCCTGTATCGTTTCCGTTCTCAAGAAAGCGAAGACGTGTATCGTAAAGAAAACAAATGGCGTCGGCAACGCCGAAGATGCATTTCTTCCAGTGGGAGGTATTGGTAGCAACAGGAACAAGGGCAATTACCTCAGATCCATATTCACGATGTGTGTTGGCACACTTTGCCAACCAGTCCTTTATCGTTGTACCTCGCTCACGGTCAGAGCCGTAAGGCGGATTAACATAGACAGTAGGGAAATTCCAACTTTCCTTTAATCCGTCGTGCTCTGGAAGTCTGTATTCCACCTCTGCATCGACGACGGAATATTCGTTAGAACATGGGTCAAGGCAGATACGACCGTTCCAAAAACGCTTGATAGCATTGACATACTTATAAGGTGTACACCAACTCTGGCTAAGTGGGTTTACATGTCTGCCTGCTGTCATAGTATAGTCCTCCAGTCTTTATTCTTGAGTGTCTGCAGAATTTCTTTCAAGTCCTGCAACGTGCCTCCGTTTGGAGAAATCACATTGAACCAATTCTCTATCCGCCCGATATTTGCCGCGAAATAATCGTCCAAGGCGAAATGAGCGGCTTGGTCCATTTTCTTCTTGGTGAAGGCATTGTCGACTTTCGGGACTCCCGACGGAGGATAACTGGCTATAAAGGCATTGCGCACGGCCTTGTATTTTGGCTGCGGAGACCGCAGTAAATCGATTATGAATTCTGCCAAACCCTCATCTGTCAAGAATAGCAGCCAGTCGTAACTTTGGGCAAGGACTTTCATCTCTTTATTCTGATTGCCTGCGGTAAACCAGTTGCCGTGATTGCTCACGACACCAATGGAAAGCGTGAAATTGCGCAGTTGCTGTGGCTCGCCTCTGAAGATTATCTCATTCAGGAGTTGTGCGTATGGGCCTACAAATGCTTTGCCATCTATATAATATATACCATCGAGGCCACCCTTGTCATTACGCACTTTCTGCAACGAAGATGTTGTTTTTGCAACATAAGCCCCCTGCTTTGCCTTTTCAATGGTCTGAGGCCCCTTGGCATCACCCTCCTTTCCTACACGCTTGCACTCAATCATGGCGTAGGCATGTTTGTCAAGAATGTAGGTGTGCAGGGTTGTACCACTGGAAGTGATCCGGTCTGGAGCAGCAACGGCTATCGAATGTTCATCAGAACCTATCACACATGCATTTTGTATGATGCCCTTGTTAACGACCTTGTTTGTCGTAAGGGTAAAAGTGCTCGGAAGTTGTGCTTTTTCAGCAACCTTACGTGCTGTAGTTGGTATGTCTTTGGGTATTTCAAAAGCAGAACGGCTTGAATGTGTCGGATGCAAGGTGAATTCCACATTGTGCGTTATCTCCTCACGACCGTACTCGGCCAGTGGCCGTTCAATAGCAATAGAGTCGTTCTCTCCCCACTGTCTCAACAGGTAGAACTCAATCGTTTCAATAAATGTCCCCAAAGCCCTGCCGGCAGCCTTCTTGCTATCTTGTCTATCGCCAAAGACCTCTTGGCTTAGTATTGTCTGCAGTTCATCTATAGATTGGTATGCCACTTTTTTTGCTATTATAAACATCTGCAAAGTTATTGTTTTTTTCAAAGAAAAGCAAGTTTTCTAAATCTTTCATCGCGATTACGACTGTTTCATGCATGTTTTTATGACAGTACTGCTGCATGAAATTTTATTTTTGCTGTTTTTTTAAAAATAAACACAGCTTTTAAAAAAATTACAACAGCTTTTAAAAAAATTACAACAGCTGTTTTTGAGCGCCCTGCTAAACCCTGTATTATAGCCGCCTCTACGAAGGGGGCTATAAATCTTTTCCATTCCTCTCGCTTAATCGTATCTTGGGCTGTACCGAAGAGGCTTTCGCCCGGAAATGAAAACAAAAAAACTTCGTTTTTTATTTTCCATTCCTCTCGCTTAATCGTATCTTTGCAAGCAGGTATTAACTTTCTCAAAGGCAACGATGAAGAAACTATACACGATGTACATGTGCGTGCTGACAGCAGCACTGTTCGCAACAGGCTCCGCCACGGCACAGACAGCACGCGAAGAGATAAAGGCCAACAGACTGCTGGCCGGCAGCAACTACCTGGACTACGACCACAGAGGCGAGACACCAGTACTGACACCAACACCGAAAGGCTACGAGCCATTCTATATGTCGCACTACGGACGGCACGGCTCGCGATGGCTCATCGGCGAGAAAAGTTACACGCGGATTCTGGAGAAGATGCGCAAAGCGAAACAGCAGGACAAACTGACCGCCACGGGACTGCACGTGCTGCAGCAACTGGAAGAGTTCTATCTGACAACCACAGACCGCCTGGGCGACCTCACCACGGTAGGCGAACGGCAGCACCACGGAATAGGACAGCGCATGGCGCATAACTTTCCGGAGATATTCTGTTCGACAGGAGTACACATCGACGCGCGCAGCACAACAGTAAACCGCTGCATACTGTCGATGATAGCAGAATGTGAGGAACTGGCTGCCGCCAACCCGACAGCAGTATTCCACAACGACGTGAGCGAGTCGCTGCAATACTATCTCAACCAGCCACGAAAAGGATTGGTGAAGGCCATGGCCAACAAGGCACGCGAACACCGCAACAACCTGATGAAAAGTCGTCAGGCACCACTCGTGATGCACGACAACATCATTGCCACGCTGTTCAACGACACCCAGTGGGCCGACGACTCTCTCGACGCAGCACGCACGGCGAGCGCTCTGTTTGAAGTGGCTTCGAACATGCAGAGCCACGACACGGACATCGACCTGATGCAACTTTTCACCGACGAGGAGGTGTACGGACAATGGCAGGCACGCAACATAGGATGGTATCTCGACTACGGAAATGCACTGATAGGCGAGGGAGCACTGCCCTTTAGCCAAAAGAACCTGCTGAAAAACATCATTGCTACCGCCGACACCGTAACCCAGACGCAGGCCACGTTGCGCTTCGGCCATGAGGTGTGTGTGATGCCGCTGGCATGCCTGCTGGAATTGGACAGTTGCAACTATGCTACCGACGATATGACAACTCTCGACAGCCACTGGCGCAACTACCGCATCTTCCCCATGGCTTGCAACATACAACTGGTGTTCTACCGCCCCGTGAAAGGCAAGAAGGGCGACATACTGGTAAAGGCACTGCTCAACGAACGTGAGGCACGACTGCCAGCCGTCACGGAGAATTTCCCCTACTACCGATGGGCCGACCTGCGACGCTACTACCTCGACAAGATAGAGACCTTCGAGAAGCGGGAGAAGGAGTTTGAAGAGAAGTGAGAAAAATAAAGTTATATGAAATATAAACAACTATGGACTACAAACAGAAACTGACGAGTCTTGCAGCACTGCTGCTCACCATCAGCCTGACAGCAACGGCAGGTGACTACAACAAGTATTACCAGAACCTGCCTGTGGAAATAGCACGCGTGGAGGCTCCGCAGATTCCATCGCTGACCATCTCGCTCACCGACGTGGGCGGCGTGGGCGACGGGACAACGCTCAACACCGAGGCTTTTGCACGCGGCATCAGCAAACTGCAGAAACAGGGAGGCGGCCGCCTCGTAGTGCCGCAGGGCGTGTGGCTCACAGGACCCATAAAACTAAAGGACAACATCGAACTGCACCTCGACAAGAATGCCATCATATACTTCGCGCCCGACAAGAGCCTATACGTGGAAGAGGGAAAGAAAAGCAGCAGAGTGCTGGCATGCATCAGTGCATCGAAGCGCACCAACATAGCAATCACCGGCAGCGGCATCATCGACGGCAACGGCCAGCAGTGGCGCCCCGTGAAGCGCGACAAGGTGAGCGACGTGGAATGGAAGCAGTTTAAGCAGATGGGCGGTGTGGAACGGCAGAACGGAAAACTCTGGTATCCTTGGCAGATGAAAGACGGCTCGCCCGACATCGCCGCAGAGCCTGAGTCGCAGGAGCGTATGCGCAACGACCTGCTAAGACTGACCGACTGCCGCAACGTGCTGCTGCAGGGCGTGACTTTCCAAAACTCACCACGCTTCCATGTTCATCCGTGCTACTCCGACAATGTCATCATTGACGGCATAACAGTGCGCTGCCCATGGAACGCACAGAACGGCGACGCCATAGACCTCAGCGACTGCCACCGCTGTCTGATTGTCAACTCTACCGTGGATGCCGGAGACGACGGCCTCTGCATGAAAAGCGGAAAGCCACACAGCGGCAGCATAAGTGGCGTGGAGGATGTGCTGATAGCGAACAACACCGTGTTCCATGCCCATGGCGCCTTTGTGCTTGGCAGCGAGACGGCATCGGGAGTGCGCCGCGTGGTGGTGCGCAACTGCCGTTTTGTGGGAACAGACACAGGACTACGCTTCAAGAGCGGAGTGGGACGCGGCGGAAAGACAGAGCAGATATTTGTCAAGGACTGCGTGATGACAGACATCAAGGACCAGGCGATTATCTTCCAGTGCGACTATGTGAACAGACCCGCCGGACAGGATTATGCCGCCGGTCCGGCATTTACCGCCGAGGAACTGAAGTGGAAGCCCGACTTCCAGGACATTCATATCGACGGCATAACATGCCGAGGCACACACACCGCAATAAAGGCCTCGGGAATAAAGGACATGAACTGTGTGCACGACATCGACATCAGCAACTCGCTGTTTGTCTACACCAACACCGGCATTAACATCGACGAGACTACCGCAACCGTCAAACTCAAGAACGTGACGGCGAAGGATTTTAAGACGAAGTGAGACGGGATGACGTTATAACGAGATAACGAGATGACGTCATCACGGGATAACGAAATAACGTTATAACGAAAATATGAACAACGAAATCAGGCAGCAGTTCCCGATACTGCAGCGAACGGTATACAACCGGCCGCTGGTGTATCTCGACAATGCTGCTACGACACAGAAGCCGCTGTGCGTGCTCGATGCCATGCGCGAGGAATACCTCAACGTAAACGCCAACGTACACAGGGGAGTGCACTACCTGTCGCAACAGGCCACCGACTTGCACGAGGCAGCAAGGGAGAGAGTGCGCCGCTTTGTCAATGCGCAGAAGAGCGAGGAGATAGTCTTCACGCGCGGTACTACAGAGGCTATAAACCTGGTTGCTTCGTCGTTCTGTGAATCGCAGATGAAGGAAGGCGACGAGGTGATAGTAACCGACATGGAGCACCACTCGAACATCGTGCCATGGCAACTGCAAGCACAGAAGCGCGGCATAAAAGTGCAACACGTGGCAATAACCGACGACGGACGACTGGACTACAGCCATCTGCAGCAACTGCTCTCGCCACGGACACGGCTGGTGAGTGTGGCCCACGTGAGCAACGTGCTCGGCACGGTGAACGACGTGAAGCGCATCGTAGAAACGGCTCATGCCAACGGCACTCCTGTGCTCGTGGATGCAGCACAGAGCGCGCCCCATCTGGCCATCGACGTACAAGACATCGGCTGCGACTTCATGGCTTTCAGCGGACACAAGATGTATGGGCCGACAGGCATCGGCGTGCTCTACGGCAAGGCGGAATGGCTCGACAGACTGCCGCCATATCAGGGCGGGGGAGAGATGATAGAGAGCGTGTCGTTCGAGAAGACAAAGTTTGCCGCGCTGCCATTCAAGTTCGAGGCAGGTACTCCCGACTATGTGGCTACCCACGGACTCGCCACGGCGATAAAATTCATCGATTCCATCGGGATTGGAAACATCGGTGAGTATGAAAAACAATTAACCGCCTATGCCACTGAAAAGCTCAGTGATATAGACGGTATGCGTATCATCGGCACTGCCGCGGAGAAGGATGCTGTCGTGAGTTTCCTCGTCGGCGATATCCATCACATGGACTTGGGCACGTTGCTCGACCGTCTGGGCATCGCCGTCAGGACCGGTCACCACTGCGCCCAGCCGCTTATGGACCGCTTGGGAGTGCTCGGGACGGTGCGTGCATCGCTGGCTCTCTACAACACTCGCGAGGAGATCGACGCCCTCGCGGCAGGCATCGAGAGGGTGAGGAAGATGTTCTGAGCGCCCGTGAATCGGCGTCCTACAGGTGTCGCTTGCAGAGCAGCTCGGCGTGGATGAACCATCCGCAGCATGCCATGCGAAGCACCATCGGACCATCGACGGGAAGCGCGGCAAAGATGAAAGCCAGCTGGGCATTGATGAGAAGCCAGGTCTGGCGAACGTCAATCTCGCGCTCGAGAACAGAGGAGTAATACTTGCGAAGCGTCTCAACGGGCACTGACAATTTGCTGAGCACTGCTCCAACAATGGCGTTGAGAGCGACGAAACGGTTGCTGAGTGTGATGTTATTTTCCATAATCGTAATTGTTTTGTTCGTTACTTGATTTCGATGCAAACTTATTCCTGCGGATGGAAATAATGCTTCAATCTTGAAAAATTATAGTTAAGAAGATTTAAAAATTAAGATTCGTTCACATTTAGAAGTCAAAAAATGCTGAAAAATCACTTTTACACAGGGATGATAGAAGCCGGATGCGACGAAGCCGGGCGTGGTTGCCTGGCCGGAAGCGTGTATGCGGCGGCGGTGATACTGCCCGACGACTACGACAATCCTGGTCTCAACGACTCGAAACAGCTCACCGAGCGGCAGCGATATGCCCTGCGCGACCAAATTATCGCCGACGCCAGGGCGTGGGCAGTGGGTGTGG
>CALFIY010000022.1 GCA_937877595.1 uncultured Prevotella sp. | reverse complement strand
GAACTGCATCTTTTGCGGCACAAACAGTAGCCAGCAGCACGGTGTTGTTCATGCGCAGCATTACGCTGCCGTCGGCCTGCTTTGCCACTTTCCCGGTCTCAATCGTGATGGTTCTTCCATCAGGCAATTGAATACTCTTTGTAATTACGTTCATCTTGTTGAAAAAAACATCTGTAAATAAATATCGGCGAACGATGGTTCGCAAAAAAATCGCACAAAGGTAGTTATTCCTGCGCAAAGAAACGAATAAATGCCTGATTATTATTGTTTTTTATGAATTTCATGGGTTGTTTCTGAAATTTGTGTACCTTTGCATCACTTTTTAAAGCACTTACAGTAAATTTATTCTCTTCAGAAAAATGATACAGTCGATGACGGGCTACGGCAAAACGGTGGTAGCCTTTGGAGAAAAGAAAATCCACATAGAAGTAAAATCGCTCAACTCAAAACAACTCGACCTTTCCACGCGTGTCGCTCTTCTCTACCGCGAGAAGGAAATGGAGATACGCCAACTCACTGCCGAAACGCTGAAGCGCGGAAAGGTGGAACTCAACGTATGGATAGAGAAGGACAACACCGCCGAGACAACGCCAATCAACACGGCGCTCATGGCTCAATACTATCGACAACTCAGCGAATTCGTGGCACAGAATGACATTCCGGTACCTGCCGACTGGCTTGCAACGCTGACGCGCATGCCCGATGTGCTGGGCAGAACAGAGCAGGAGACGCTCGGCGACGAGGAATGGCTTGCCGTGCGCAAAGGCGTTGAGGGCGCGCTGGCTGCACTCGTTGACTTCCGCACGCAGGAGGGTGCTGCGCTGGCCGACAAGTTTGCTGAGAAGATAGACAACATAGAGCAACTGCTTAAATCCATAGAGCCTTACGAGCAGTCGAGAGTGGAGAAAATACGCCAGCGAATAGTAGAAGGGTTGCAGCAGATACCCGAGGCCGACTACGACAAGAACCGACTTGAACAGGAACTGATATACTACATTGAGAAACTTGACATAAGTGAGGAGAAACAGCGGCTTGCCAACCACCTGAAATATTTCCGCGAGACAATGGCCGACGAGCCTGGGCAAGGAAAAAAACTCGGCTTCATAGCCCAGGAGATGGGCCGCGAGATAAACACCACAGGCTCTAAGAGCAACCAGGCTGAGATGCAGAATATCGTGGTGAAGATGAAGGACGAACTGGAGCAGATAAAAGAGCAGGTGCTCAACGCCCTTTAGACGAAAAGTGAAGAAAGAAAAGAGAAAAATGTCAGCGCAATAAAATGGCTAAAGGAAAACTAATCATCGTCTCAGCGCCGAGCGGCAGCGGGAAGAGTACTATCGTTCAGTGGCTGATGAATGAGCACCGCGAGTTGCAACTCTGCTTCTCTGTGTCATGCACGTCGCGCGCACCGCGAGGTACGGAGCAGAACGGAGTGGAATATTTCTTTGTAAGTCCCGAAGAATTCCGCCGGCGCGTAGCGTGTGGTGAATTCCTTGAGTATGAGGAGGTCTACACCGACCGTTTCTATGGTACGCTGAAGCAGCAGGTGGAGCGCCAGCGCGAGGCAGGACAGAATGTGGTGTTCGATGTCGACGTGAAGGGAGGCGTGAATATCAAGAAATACTACGGCGACGAGGCCCTGAGCCTTTTCATCCAGCCACCCTCGATTGACGAACTCCGCCGTCGCCTTGAGGGCCGGGCCACCGACAGCGCCGAGGCCATCAGCGAGCGTATTGCCAAGGCAGAATACGAACTAACCTTTGCTCCGCAGTTCGACCACGTCGTGGTGAACGACGATCTGGATACTGCAAAGCAGCAGACGCTTGACATAGTGCAGGAGTTTCTCGGCGGCAAGTAGTTTTTACATATTGATATAAGTCTCACACATTAACACAATGATGCGCACCGTAGTCTTCGGTGGTTCTTTCAATCCTGTACACTGTGGCCACATCGCCCTGGCGCAATCTGTCCTGGCGCAGGGCCTTGCCGACGAGGTGTGGCTGATGGTGTCGCCTCAGAATCCGCTTAAGCCGCAAGGCGGACTGCTTTGCGACGACGACAGGATGGCACTTGCCCGTCGCGCCGTGGCGGATATCGACGGCGTAGTGGCGAGCGACTACGAGTTTCTGCTACCACGCCCTTCCTATACATGGAATACGCTGCAGCAGTTGCAGCGCAACTTTCCCCAGCGCACTTTCTCTCTACTTGTAGGAGGCGACAACTGGGCCCTGTTTCAGCAATGGTATCACTGGAAGGATATACTCCGTCACTACAACATTATTGTATATCCGCGCGGCGGCCATACAGGAACAATGCAAGCCCCGCTGCTCAATGTCTCGAGCACTGACATACGCCAGCGCGTGGCTCGCGGCGAGAGTATAAGCGGCATGGTGCCGCACAGCATTGAGGCCGACGTGGTGCGCCTCTATTCCGTCACTCGATAAGTTTGATGTACGTGCTGATGGCATGTTCTATCTCGCTCCGGCAGATAAACTCGTCGGCAGAATGACTGCGCGACGACTCGCCGGGCCCAAGTTTCAGCGACGGGAACGGCATTAGTGCCTGATCGCTCAGCGTGGGCGAGCCGAAAGGCTTCATTCCCATCGACAGACAGCGCTTCAGCAACGGATGGTCGTCGGGGAGCGACGACGACGACAGCCGGAACGAACGTGCGGTGAGTTCGCTCTTCGTGTGTTCTTGCAGGAAATTGAAGAGAGGTTCGTTCTGGTAAAGTTCATTAGTGCGTACGTCGATGGTAAAATGACACTCGTCGGGCACTACGTTGTGCTGTGTGCCGGCGTGACACACTGTGACGCTTGCCTTCACGCTGCCGAGAAGTGGGCTTACGCGCGCGAACCTATAATTACGTATCCAGTCAATGTCGTCCAGCGCTATGTAGAGAGCGTTGATGCCTTCGTCGCGAGCGGCATGGCCGCTTTTCCCCCTTGCTATGGCATCTATCACCATTAGTCCCTTCTCTGCTATGGCTGGTTGCATGCCTGTTGGTTCGCCAACAACGGCTACGCTTATCGGCGGAAGGTGTTGCAGTGCAAGCGAAAAGCCATTTTGTCCCGAAACTTCCTCTTCTGCCGATGCCACATACAGCAAATTATATGGTGTCGGCGTGTTGCGGAGAAACCTGTAGGCTTGCAGGAGGCTCACAAGTCCGCCGCCGCAGTCGTTGGAGCCCAGTCCGTAAAGCCTGTCGCCCTCTATGGCAGGTGTAAACGGGTCGCGGGTCCACGTGCTTACTGGTTTCACGGTGTCGATATGTGCATTGAGCAACAGCGTGGGGCGCGTGCCGTCGGGCTTGTCGCCTACTATCAGATTGTTGCCTGCGCGCTGCCATGGCAGTTGCCATTTTGTGAGCCATTTCTCCATTACCGATGCTGCGGCAGCCTCGTCGCGGCTGACGGAGGGAGTGCTGATGAGTTCGCAGAGAAGCGCTAAGGCGTCATTGGTGAGTTGTTTTATGTCCATATCTTACGTAGAAGTTTCGTGTTTAGTCGAAGAGATTTTGCAGCACCTTCACTGAGCGCAATTCCGGGAAGTTTGGCAGGTGCAGGGTGTAATATCGGAGAAGTATTTCCAGTATTCGGTTACGGTCGTGGTGCGACATGGAAAACAGATGCATTGTTCGGAAGTCCATCTGCATCAGCCGGAGAAGCGCACGTGAGTCGCTGGCCGAGAGAAAATCGCGGTGGAGAGGAGCCTGTGGCGAGAACGAGGCAGCGCGCAGGTCGAAAACGGCTCCCTCGCTGGCTTCTGAAATATTAGGAAAGAAACCGAGGAAGCGCGACAGGCGCATCAGGAAAGTGAGATGGAAGTTGGCATAATTGGCAGGTGAGGCATCGAGCCATTGCATGGCGTCGGCAATATATTCAAAAAGCGCATCATTGCGCTCTTCAGAGCGCAGGGTATGAAAGAGAAACTCTGCACAGAAAAGGGCAATGGCCAACTTGTCGGGAGAAAACGGTATGGTAGAGTAGGGAGCCAGCAGGCGGACGTCGCGCAACTTCTGCAGTTCGTTTTTCTGGCGGAAGTCAACCTCTACTTCTATTAGCGACAAAGGCATGAAGTACTGCTTCTTTATGCGGCTTCTTGACGAACTCTGTGCGGATGTAACCACCGACATGCTGCCTGTCTGCCGTCCAAAGAGACGTACAATCACTTTGCTGTCGCCATATTTCAGCGAATTGAGCACTATAGCCTCTGTTTTTGTCAACACAGCGACAAAATTATAAAAAAATGCGTGTTTGGCAGCATTTTTAATGAAGAAAATTTTGTCGGTCAGAAAATTTGCCGTACCTTTGCAGCCGCAAAAATAGCCTTTGGTCCCTTCGTCTATCGGTTAGGACGAGAGATTTTCATTCTCTAAAGAGGAGTTCGACTCTCCTAGGGACTACAACAAAAAGGCGTAAGCAAAAGGGCGTAAAGCGAAAAAAGAATAAACATAACATATTAAAGATGGCAAATCACAAATCATCCCTGAAGAGAATTCGTCAGGACAAGACAAGGGCCGAGCATAATCACTATTATGCAAAGACAATGCGCAACGCTGTGCGCAAACTGCGTGCCATGACCAACAAGGACGAGGCCGCTAAGTTATATCCAACCGTCCAGAAGATGCTGGACAAACTGGCGAAGACAAATATCATCCACAAGAACAAGGCTGCCAACATCAAGTCGAGCCTTGCTCAGCACATCAGCCAACTCTAAACTGGCGGTGAAGCGCCGGGAAAGAGCGCAAGCCATAGATTTCTTGTAGCCATGTATCACCCGAAAAATGCGGGAGTGATATGTGGCTACACTTTTTTGTATACTTTGGCGTGAACGGCAGGGAGTTTTTGTACGCCTGTCGGCAGATGTGTGTGAGGAGCAGTAAAAAAATTAAATATTTTTTTGTAATCCGCGCACTTGTTCGTAACTTTGCTGAGTAAATCTACTACAAACATCACCTAATACTTCCCTAAAATGATGCGCATCTTCTTATCACTGGTGGCGTGGTGCCTCGCAATGACAGTACATGCCCAGGACGCTGTACTCCAGACGGCACAGTTGACAAACGATTATTTCATGGCAAAATACAGCGACCCGACGGTGCCAACCAATGTAAACAAGGTGCGGCCTTCGTCGCTGTGGACACGCGCTGTGTACTATGAAGGCCTGATGGCGCTGAACACCATAGACCCGCAGAAGAGATACGTAGACTACGCGCTGTGGTGGGCCAACTTCCACAAATGGACTCCTCGCAACGGTATTACCACATGTGATGCCGACGACCAGTGCTGTGCACAGACTTACGTCGAACTTCTGCCGTTTACGGGCAAGACCTATCAGGAACTTCTCGGAAACGTAGTGGCTAATCTCGACCATCAGATGCAGACGCCAAATACAAAGAAACAGACGTCAACGCCAAAGGCAAAGACCGAGGTAAACTCACTTTACGGCTGGTGGACGTGGATAGACGCAATACAGATGGCATTGCCGCTATATATGCAGGTGGCAAACCTTACGGGCGACAACCGCTACCGCGACCATGGCATAAAAATGTATCTCTGGAGTCGCAACGAGTGTGGCGGCGGACTTTTCAACACTGCCGAGGGACTCTGGTGGCGCGATGCCGACTATGTTCCGCCATATAAGGAGAAAGACGGACAGAACTGCTACTGGAGCCGTGGCAACGGCTGGGTGTATGCCGCCCTGGTGCGCTCGATGAACCAGTTGCCGAAGAAGAGTAATGAGTATAAACTTCTGAAACAGGACTTCCTGATGATGAGCGAAGCCCTGCTAAACTGCCAGCATGACGACGGCTTCTGGGGCGTAAGCCTTGTGTCGCCGACAACTTACGCCGGACCGGAGATGACGGGCACGGCACTTTTCCTGTATGGCATGTCATGGGGAATACAGCAAGGCTTACTGAAGGCAAAGAAGTATCGCCCGGCATGCGACCGCGCCTGGCAGGCTCTCACAAAGTGCGTACACAGCGACGGCTTCCTTGGATGGAACCAGGGAACGGGCAAGGACCCCTCTGCAGGGCAACCCCTCTCGTACGACAAGGTGCCCGACTTTGAAGACTACGGTACTGGCTGTTTCCTGCTTGGTGCCACGGAATACTACAAACTGACCCACAAGAAATAAACCCCTCTCCAGATATGTCATCATCACTGAACCGCAGCCTCCTGCTGCTACTCTTCGCGGCATTGCTGCCGTCATCGATTTCATCCGGTTATTTCTCCGCCTCGGCACAGCAGTGGCCGACGCCATTGCGCGAAGCAGGTGCCGGCGCGCGCTGGTGGTGGATGGGTTCTGCCGTAGACAAGGAAAACCTGCAGTGGAATATGCAGCAGTATGCCGACCACGGAATACGCGCGCTCGAAATAACACCGCTCTATGGTGTACAGGGAAACGACGCCAACGATATTCCATACCTGTCTGACAAGTGGATGGAAATGTTGCGCGAGGTACAGCGCAACGGAAAGCAAATGAACATCGAAATCGACATGGCCACGGGTACGGGATGGCCTTTTGGCGGTCCTTGGGTGCCTCTTGAGGAATCGGCAAGCAAGATGGTTTTTGTTCAGCGCAGTTTTTCCAACAAGCGAGGTGCCCCTATAGCAGACCTTGACATCTCTGCACCGGAGAAAGACCGCAAGTACAGCAAACTGGTAAAGGTGATGGCTTTTGCCAACTGGAAGCCCGACACTACAAAAAAGCCTTTGAAGGATCTCACAAAGGCAGAAATACAGGCTCATTTGCAGAATATACCGAGGGGAACTGACATTACAGGTTATGTAAAAGACGGTAAACTGAACATAAAAAAGCCTGCGTTTCTGGGCGACGACGTATATATCGTGGCGCTTTACGCTCGCTACGGCGTGATGAAGGTAAAGCGCGCCGCGCCAGGTGGCGAGGGCTGGGTAATCGACCATTTCGACAGTACGGCAGTGGCTAATTACCTTAAGCATATCAGCGATGCCTTCGAGCGCACGGCCACCCCTTATCCCCACACCTTCTTCAACGATTCCTACGAGGTGAGCGACGCCACATGGACGCCCACTCTCCTTGATGAATTTGCAAAGCGCCGCGGCTACAGGCTTGAGGAATATCTCTACCACCTCATCTGCGGATGGCCAGAGGTGGTGAGCGACTACCGCGAAACGCTTGGCGACCTGCTGCTTGAGAATTTTACAGAGCAGTGGACTGCGTGGGCTCACTCCCATGGCGCTATAACGCGCAATCAAGCACACGGCTCACCGGCAAATCTCATTGATTGCTATGCTGCTGTGGACATTCCCGAGATAGAAGGCTTTGGTCTTAGCGACCTTGGCATTAAGGGGCTTCGCACAGACCCTGGAAAGACTCGCAAAAACGACTCCGACTATTCCATGTTCAAGTATGCACCGTCGGCGGCGCACGTTTGCGGAAAGCCATTCACCAGCAGCGAGACGTTTACATGGCTTACAGAACATTTCCGTACATCGTTGTCGCAACTCAAGCCTGATCTCGACCTGATGTTCTGCGCCGGTGTGAACCACATGTTCTTCCACGGCACAGCCTACTCGCCTAAAAACGATCCCTGGCCAGGCTGGAAGTTTTATGCCAGCATTGATATGAGTCCTACTAACAGCATTTGGCGCGACGCAGGCTACTTCACGCAGTATGTGGAGCGTTGCCAGAGTTTCCTGCAGTGGGGCCAGCCCGACAACGACTTCCTTGTCTATCTGCCAATACGCGATATGTGGCAGAAAAATACCCATAAACTGTTGATGCAGTTCTCTATCCATGCCATGGGAAAACTGGCGCCGGAATTCCGTCAGGCTATCATCGACATAGACAAGGCTGGCTTCGATTGCGACTACATTTCTGAGCGCCTGCTTATGGGTGTCACCTACAGCGGCGGCATACTTAAGACTGCTGCAGGCACGCGCTATCGCGCCCTGATAATTCCCGGCAGTGGCAATATGCCTGCCAGTGTCAAGTTACACATTGATTCGCTGCAGTCGCTCGGCGCCCATGTCATCTATGGCGTTGATGTCGACAAGATGAAGGCTGCCGCCCGTCCTGAACCGATGAAAACACAGTGGGGACTGAAGGCCATTCGCCGCAGCAACCACGATGGTCACCACTATTTCATAGCCAATCTTACTCCCAACGATATTGAGGCAGACGTTCCGCTTGCTGTCGATTTCAAAAGCGCCACGCTTTTCGACCCGATGACAGGCAATATCCGCCCTGCTACCATCAAGGCAGGCGGCAAGGTACACTTGTCTCTGCGCTCGGGCGAGAGCATAATCCTGAAGACAGCCACCAGCGCCGCTGCCGCTTCTGGTGAGACTGCCGCTGCTGCACAGACGGCAACAGCAGCATTGCCGCGCGAGGAGATAGAGATAGACACTCCATGGACACTCACCTTCACTGACGAGGCACCACGCGTGGCTGAGGCATACCATCTGAACAAACTCCAGACATGGGAGACGCTCGGCGACTCTGTTGCCGTCACCATGGGAACAGGCGTCTATACCACCACTTTCTCTCTCAGCAAACAGCAGGCAGCACGCCAGTGGCAGATAGAACTTGGTGACGTGCGCGAGAGCGCGCGCGTGTACATCAATAATGTGTATTTGGGATGTGCATGGGCTGTTCCCTTCGTGCTCGACTGCGGCACGGCTCTCCAGAAAGGCAAGAACACGCTGCGCATAGAAGTTACTAATTTGCCTGCCAACCGCATCAGCGATCTTGACCGCCGTGGCGTGCTGTGGCGCAAGATGAAGGAGATAAACGTAGTGGATATTAACTACAAGAAGACGACCTATGCCGACTGGCAGCCCATGCCGAGCGGACTCAACTCGCCTGTAAAACTTGTCAGCCGCTAATCCGGCGGACAAAAAGCATCTGCTTCTACAAAACAAACTATTTATATACTTAAACAATCATGTCAACATTAACAATCTGTATCGTCGTACTCTTCTGCATCGGTTATTTCTGCATAGCCATCGAAAGTCTGACGAAAATCAACAAGGCAGCCATCGCACTGCTTATGTTCGTAGGCTGTTGGACGCTTTTCATGTTCGACCCCGGCAGTTATGTTTCTGATGCCGTAGGCGACAATATCGCAGCAGCCGTGAGTAAGGTGATAGAGCATCATCTGGGCAGCACCAGCACTACTCTCTTCTTCCTTATGGGAGCAATGACGATAGTGGAACTCGTTGATCAGAACGGCGGTTTCAACTTTGTGCGCGACACACTGCAGACAAAGTCGAAGCGTTCGCTGCTGTGGCGCATCGCATTTATGACTTTCATCTTGTCGGCCATACTTGACAATCTCACCACCTCTATCGTGATGATAATGATCTTGCGCAAACTCGTCGACGACAAGAAAGACCGCATCATCTACGCTGCTCTCGTCATCATTGCCGCTAATTCCGGCGGTGCTTTCTCGCCTATTGGCGATGTGACGACAATCATGCTATGGAATAAAGGAGTCATCACAGCAGCAGGAGTAATCACAGAGATCTTTATTCCGTCGCTTGTCTCGATGGTATTGCCGGCCTACATTTTGTCGCTGTCGCTGAAAGGTCAACTCGAGGCACAGACAGAGACCACCGTGCTTGCCGAGGCCGACAGCCTTTCTGCTGCGCAGCGCAAGGCAATCTTTTTCCTTGGCGTAGGTGGACTGATATTCGTTCCTATCTTCAAGACCATCACCCATCTGCCACCGTTTGTCGGAATCCTGTTGGTTCTTGGCGTACTCTGGACGGTCACGGAGATATTCTACACACGTATTCATCAAGAGAGCGAAGACACTGCAGATAACAGGGGCACTCAGAAACGTGTGTCGAAAATGCTTTCGCGAATCGATATGGACACCATTCTTTTCTTCCTTGGCATTTTGATGGCCGTTGGATGCCTTGAAACGATTGGCGTACTCACTATGCTCGGAACAGGACTTGACAGTGCTTTTGAAGGAAACTACTATCTCATTACCGGAATAATCGGTGTGCTTTCGTCAATAGTCGACAACGTACCCCTTGTGGCTGGTTGCATGGGAATGTATCCTGTTGCTGCCGATGGCGCAATGGCTGTCGACGGTATTTTCTGGCAGTTGCTCGCCTACTGTGCCGGTGTTGGCGGTTCCATGCTTATCATTGGCTCTGCTGCCGGCGTTGTTGTCATGGGCCTGGAGAAGATTACCTTCGGCTGGTACATGAAGAAGATAACTTGGATAGCCTTTGTGGGCTATCTCGCAGGCATACTGTGCTACTGGTTGGTGCGTACGTTCCTGTTCTAAACGTCAGGAGCGTCATACTATCTTGAAACGGACTCGGAACGAGCGTTCGTGCTCGTCCCAGTTCGTTCCAAGCATTTCAAAACGGCCTATCTGCGATGTAGAGCGCACGTGGCGGCCAATGCAGGGACAGACGTCGTAGTCGCCAATACGCACGAGGCGTATCGTTTCGCTGGCATCTGCAGGAAGCCGGTTGGCATCTATTCCCTCTGGAAGGTTGCTGCGCTCCACGAATTCAAAGGTTACAGGCAAGTCCAAGGCTATCAAGCGTTGCATTTCGCGCTCGATAGCCTTTTCTTCTTGTCTTGTGGGTTTGCTGTCCAAGTGGAAACTCATCTTGCTTTTCTTGCGTTCCACGTGGGCATTGTAACTGCGTTCGCAGCCAAACATCTCCTGCATCACGCGGTTCAGCAGATGTTCGGCAGTATGCGCAGGAGGAAATTCCTCCTTGTTGTGTTCGTTGAGTGTAATGTCTGTCATGGTGTTAGAGCGACATTTTCCAAACGTTGGCACCGTAGGCAGGCAGCGTCATGCTCACTGTAGTGTCGTCGCGCAGTTCCATCTGCTGCTTCTTGCGTGTCAGCAGGCAAGTGGCAGTAGTGCGCTGCTGCTTTATCTTCAAGTAGTCGAAGGCGTGTGCAGGGATGTTGATGCTTATCTCTGCATCGCGGTCGTCGAAGTTGACGGCCACCAACAGCAGTTCGCCTTTCGCCCTGCGCAGGAAAACATACTGTCGTTGCAGATGCCTATTGACGTACATCAGATCGAAGAATACGCCCTCGCAAACGGCTTTCTCGCTGCGCGCTATGTTTAGCGTGCGCTTGTAGATGTCGTGCAGGCGTTTTTCTGTGGTGGTGAGTTTCTTCTGCGAAGCGCGGCACAGAGAGTCTACGCTCCAGTAGTCGAATATGGTGGTGCGCCCGTCGTTGCCAGAGAAGCCTTCGCGGTCCATGCCGCGCTCGCCGTATTCCTGTGCGAAGTACAACATGAACGGGTTTTGCTGCATCAGAGCCGAGGCTACCAGTGCTGGTATTCCCCTTTCGGCATTTGCCGCAAAAAAGTCGCTTGCTATGCGCTGCTCGTCGTGGTTTTCCAGGAAGTAGAGCATGTGCTGGCGAATGTCGTCGGTCTGCTGCCAAGCGCTGCTGATGGATTCCGTTGGTGCGTGATGGCATATCACGCTGCGCATGGTGTCGTACATTCCCACCTTGTCGTATAGCCAGTCGAAGCCTGCTGCTATGTAGTGGCGGTACTCGCCAGGATTGTACACCTCGCCTATAAACACAATGTCGCGGTGCTTTTTCTTAACTGTCTGCGTGGCGTGCTCCCAGAATTCGGCAGGCACCATTTCCGCCATGTCGCATCTGAAGCCGTCGATGCCTTTTTTGGCCCAGAAGAGCAGTATGTCGGTCATCTTCTTCCACGTGTCGGGCATCGGCTCGAAGTGGTGGGTTCCGCCGGCGTAGTAGTCTACTCCGTAGTTCAGTTTCACCGTTTCATACCAGTCGTTTTTTCCCGGAGCGTTATGGAAGCAGTCGTTACCTGTAGCGCGTGCAGGCTCTTCTATATACGGTTCTTTCTCGCCGTGATACAGGTCGAAGTATGGCGAAAAGCGTTGTCCCGGACAGTAGTAGAAGTTGTTCTTCTCGGGCAGGAAGCCCTGCGTCTGGTCGTCGCCCTGTCCCAGGTCTTTCACGCCTCGCGGCTTGCAGATGCTGTGGTATTGGCGTGCCACGTGATTAGGCACGAAGTCGATTATCACTTTCAGTCCAGCCTTGTGCGAACGCTCCACGAGTTGTTCAAACTCGCTCATGCGCGCTGCCACGTCTGTAGCCAGGTCGGGGTCGATGTCGTAGTAGTCGGTGATGGCGTATGGCGAGCCTGCCAGCCCTTTCACCACGGCAGGATGCTGTCGTGGAATGCCGTATGCACTATAGTCGGTCTGCGTGGCATGGCGTATCACGCCGGTATACCACACGTGACTGACACCGAGTTTCTTCAGGTCGGCCAGCACCTTGTCGTTGATGTCGGCCATCTTTCCACAACCGTTTTCGGCAATCGTGCCGTTCTCTATGCGAGACGTGTTGCGATTGCCGAAGAGACGTGTGAAGATCTGGTAGATGATAACCTTTTCCATGGGCTTATTCTATGCCGTGGGCTGTCACGTCGCGGTTTATCTTGGCTATCATGCCCTGCAGAGCCTTGCCCGGTCCACACTCCGTAAAGTCGGTGGCGCCGTCGGCAATCATGTTCTGCACGCTCTGTGTCCAGCGTACGGAACTGGTCAACTGGGCTATCAGGTTCTGCTTTATCTCAGCAGGATCCGTGTGAGGTTTTGCGTCGACATTCTGATATACTGGGCATATCGGCTCTTTTATCTCTGTCTTCTCTATAGCAGCCTGCAGTTCGTCCTTAGCGGGCTGCATCAGTGGAGAGTGGAAGGCACCGCCCACCTTCAACGGCAGTGCGCGCTTGGCTCCTGCGGCTTTCAACTGCTCGCACGCCTCGTTGATGGCCTCGATGTTGCCGCTGATCACCAACTGTCCCGGATTGTTGTAGTTGGCGGCCACAACGACACCCTTGCCCTGCTTTGACACCTCGGCACAAATCTGCTCCACCTGCTCATCGGGCAGTCCGATGATGGCAGCCATCGTGGATGGCTGAGCCTCGCAGGCTTTCTGCATAGCCATGGCACGTGCATACACCAGACGAAGGCCGTCCTCGAACGAGAGAGCACCTGCTACTGTCAATGCAGAGAATTCGCCCAGTGAGTGTCCTGCCATCATGCGAGGACGGTTCTCCTCCGGGTTCTCGAATGGAGTGGCGCAGATAGCAGAAATCACAGAGTGCAGGAACACTGCTGGCTGTGTCACCTTGGTCTGACGCAGGTCCTCGTCGGTTCCGTCAAACATGATGTCAGTAATTCTATATCCGAGAATCTCGTTGGCCTTTTCAAACAACTGCTTGGCAGTCTCGTTGTTGTCGTAGAGGTCTTTGCCCATGCCTACGAACTGTGCCCCCTGGCCGGGGAAAACAAATGCTTTCATTTCTTTTTCTGATTTTATGTGATTATCCTTATTTCCGTTGTGTCTTGTCTTGGAGCGGAACATGCGCTGCTGCTCCATTTCGGCTGCAAAGTTACGTCTTTTTTCCGATGCGCACGCTTTTTAAGGTGTTTTTTCGACGTTTTAAAGCAAAATAAAAAATTACAGGCGTTTTTATTTCAGAAAATGCAGTGTTTTCAAAAATTAAAACAGTGTTTTCAAAAATTAAAACAGTGTTTTTGAAAATTAAAACAGTGCTGGCAAAAATTAAAACAGTGTTTTTTAGAATCAGCACTGCATTTTAAAAAACATGCCCGTCCAGTCTTCCGTTTCTTAGCCCTCTTGTGTAAGAAAAACACTGAAAAAACCGAAGTTCTTAAAAATAATGTGTAATTTTGCAGCCATAACGTTTTTTTCGCCAACTTGCGCGGTAAAGTTGATGATAGAGAAGCATATCGTATTGGAAGATATCGATCCGTTGGTCTTCTACGGCACGGGCAACCAGCACCTTCAGATGATAAGGGCGCTGTATCCTAAGTTGCGTATCGTGGCTCGCGACAACGTGATTCGCGTGCTTGGCGACGACGAGCAGATGGCTCTGTTTGAGGAGAGCGTGGAGCGTCTGCGCCGCCATGTGCTGAAATTCAACGCCCTTGCCGAAGAGGATATTCTCGACATTGTCAAGGGTCATCGCACGCGCGACGACGTTCCCGAGGGCGTGGTGTGTTACACCATGTCGGGCCGCCCTATCAAGGCGCGCTCTGAAAACCAGCAGCGGCTGATTGATGCCTACGGGCAGAGCGACATGATTTTTGCCGTTGGGCCTGCCGGTACTGGCAAGACCTATCTCTCCATAGCCCTTGCCGTTAAGGCCCTGAAGGAAAAGGCTGCCAAGCGTATCATTCTGAGCCGCCCCGCCGTCGAGGCTGGCGAGAAGTTGGGCTTCCTGCCTGGCGACATGAAAGACAAAATCGACCCATATCTGCAGCCGCTGTACGACGCCCTGGAGGATATGCTGCCACAGGTGAAACTGCAGGATATGATGGAGAAACACCAGATACAGATAGCACCGCTGGCATTCATGCGAGGCCGCACGCTCAGCGATGCTGTCGTGATACTCGACGAGGCTCAGAACACAACGCCGCAGCAACTGCGGATGTTCCTTACGCGAATGGGATGGAACACAAAGATGATCATAACGGGCGATACGTCGCAGATAGACTTGCCGCGCTCGCAGCGCTCCGGACTTGTAGAGGCCCTCACAATACTGCGCGGCATAGAGGGAATATCGATGGTTGAACTGACACAGAAGGACATTGTGCGCCATAAATTAGTAACAAGAATAGTAAATGCATACGACCGACATGACAAAGAAAGCACTGACAAGGACTGATTTCAATTTCAAGGGACAGAAGAGCGTATACCACGGAAAAGTGCGCGACGTATACGATATCAACGACGACCTGCTCGTCATGGTAGCAACCGACCGTATCTCGGCTTTCGACGTGATACTGCCAAAGGGCATACCCTACAAGGGACAAGTGCTCAATCAGATAGCAGCGAAGTTTCTCGATGCCACGACAGACATATGCCCCAACTGGAAACTTGCCACGCCCGACCCGATGGTCACTGTGGGCCTGAAGTGCGAAGGTTTTCGCGTGGAAATGATTATCCGCGGCATACTGACAGGCTCTGCCTGGCGCGACTACAAGAACGGCGTGCGCGAGATATGCGGAGTGATGCTGCCTGAGGGCATGCGCGAAAACGAGCGCTTCCCCGAGCCGATCATCACGCCCACCACGAAAGCCAACGAAGGTCACGACCTCAACATCTCTCGCGAAGAGATTATTGCCCAGGGCATCGTATCTGCCGAAGACTACGAGGAGATGGAGCGCTACACGCACCAACTCTTTGCTCGCGGTCAGGAGATTGCTGCGCGCCAGGGCCTGATACTCGTCGACACAAAGTATGAGTTTGGCAAGCGCGACGGCAAAGTCTATCTCATTGACGAGATTCATACTCCCGACTCGAGCCGCTATTTCTACGCCGACGGCTACGAGGAGAAGTTTGCCAAGGGAGAGCCGCAGCGTCAACTCTCAAAGGAGTTCGTGCGCCAGTGGCTGATAGAGCGTGGCTTTATGAACGAGCCAGGCCAGCAGATGCCCGAGATAACCGACGAATATGCCGACAGCGTGTCGGAGCGCTACATAGAACTCTACGAGCACATCACAGGAGAGCCTTTCCAGAAGGTATCTGCCGACGATGATATCGCAGCACGCATAGAGCGCAACGTCAGCACGTTCCTCGCCAACCGATAAGCAATGCCGTACACGCAGGAAACCGTCACACCGTACGCCCGAGGCGACAAGACAGCGCAGGTGGAGCAGATGTTCAACAACATAGCGCCCACCTACGACCGTCTGAACCATCGGCTGTCGCTCAACATCGACCGTGGATGGCGGAGAAAGGCTATCATGCAACTGGCGGCCTACAAGCCGCAGCACATACTCGACGTGGCAACGGGAACGGGCGACTTCGCGCTGCTCGCAGCGCACATGCTGAAGCCCACGAGGCTCACAGGAATAGACATTGCCGAGGGCATGATGGAGATAGGACGCCAGAAGGCGGCAGCGGCAGGACTGCAGGACGTCATCGACTTCCAGCGTCAGGACTGCCAGCAACTCACCTTTGCCGACGACACCTTCGATGCCGTCACGGCGGCTTTCGGCATACGCAACTTTGCCTCGCTCGACAAGGGACTGGCAGAAATGTGCCGTGTGCTGAAACCTGGCGGACATCTTAGCATTGTCGAACTCACCACACCGGTCAGTTTCCCTATGCGCCAACTCTTCTGGCTCTATGCCCACACTGTGCTGCCTGTCTACGGCCGCCTCGTGTCGCGCGACACGGCAGCATACACTTATCTCACGCGCTCCATAGAAGCATTCCCGCAGGGCGAGCGCATGATGGAAATACTGAAAAAGGCAGGATTTACCGAAGCCAGTTTCCGGCGGCTCACCTTTGGAATATGCACCATGTACTTCGCGAGAAAATAAGAAAGATAAACAAAAAGACAAAATGGATAAATACGGACTAATAGGCTATCCCCTGGGCCACTCCTTCTCCATCAGTTATTTCAACCAGAAATTTGCCGATGAGAACATCGATGCCGTCTACGAGAACTTCGAGATACCATCCATCGATGCGTTGCACGAAGTGCTGGGCTCCAATCCCGAGTTGTGCGGACTCAACGTCACCATCCCATATAAGGAAAAAGTAATGCCGTTCCTCGACAGCGTTTCGCCAGAAGCCCGTGCCATTGGTGCCGTCAACGTGATACGCGTCATACACACAGGGAATGACATCGAACTGAAAGGCTACAACAGCGACGTCATTGGCTTTACCAAGAGCATAGAGCCAATGCTCGAAAGCAAATGGCACAAGAAGGCCCTTGTTCTCGGTACTGGCGGAGCCTCGAAAGCCATCGACTACGGGCTGCGCAACCTTGGGCTCGAGACGGTCTTTGTCAGTCGTTACGAGCGGCCAAATACCATACAGTACAAGAGCATTACGCCCGACGTGGTGCGTGAATACAATGTCATTGTCAACTGTACGCCTCTGGGAATGTACCCTAAGACTGAGGAATGTCCGCCGTTGCCATACGAAGCAATGGACCAGCATACAATACTTTACGACCTGATTTACAATCCTGACAAAACGCTCTTCATGAAACGTGGCGCAGAGCATGGAGCACAGGTGAAAAACGGCCTGGAAATGCTGCTCCTGCAGGCTTTTGCCTCGTGGGAGTTCTGGCACGAGAAGTAGTATCTAAAAACTGTCAACTGTCAACCATCAACTGTCAACTATGAGTAGCAGATATATGCAGCGTGGCGTTTCAGCCGCCAAGGAAGACGTGCACAACGCCATAAAAAACATTGACAAAGGCCTCTATCCACAGGCCTTCTGTAAAATTATCCCCGACATCCTCGGCGGTGATCCCGAATACTGCAACATTATGCATGCCGACGGTGCCGGCACAAAATCGTCGCTTGCGTATACTTACTGGCGCGAAACGGGCGACCTTAGCGTGTGGAAAGGCATAGCGCAGGACGCTATAGTGATGAATACCGATGACTTGCTCTGCGTGGGAGCAACGGACAATATCCTTGTGTCGAGCACTATCGGACGCAATAAGATGCTTGTTCCGGGCGACGTCATTTCTGCCATAATCAACGGCACCGACGAACTTCTGGCAGAACTGCGCGAGATGGGCATTGGCATATGGCCTACAGGCGGTGAGACGGCCGACGTAGGCGACCTGGTGCGTACCATCATCGTCGACTCTACCGTGACATGCCGCATGCGTCGCAGTGATGTCATCGACAATGCCAATATCCGTCCGGGCGACGTTATCGTAGGTCTTTCGTCTACTGGCAAGGCTACCTATGAGAAGCGCTACAACGGCGGCATGGGTTCCAACGGCCTGACATCGGCGCGCCACGACGTATTTGCCAAATACCTTGCTGAGCGCTATCCTGAAAGTTATGACCACGCCGTGCCCGACGACCTCGTGTACAGTGGTGGATGCCGACTGGACGAACTGCTGCAGGCAAAGGCCAGCGACGGAGTGGGAGAGGAGATAACAATAGGACAACTCGTGCTCTCGCCTACGCGCACGTATGCACCTGTAATAAAAAAGGTGTTGGACCAGATGCGTCCTGAGATACACGGTATGGTACACTGCACGGGAGGAGCGCAGACAAAGGTGCTTCATTTCGTAGGCAGTGACTGCCATGTGGTGAAGGACAACATGTTTCCAGTGCCGCCGCTTTTCCGAATCATACAGGAGCAGAGCCAGACGGAATGGCAGGAGATGTACCGCGTGTTCAACATGGGGCACCGCATGGAGATTTACGTACGTCCCGAAAAGGCTCAGGACGTGATAGACATAGCCGCTTCGTTCAATATCGGCGCACGCGTGGTGGGACATATCGAACAGGGCACGCGCAGCCTGACGATAACAAGCGAATACGGCATCTTTAACTATTGACTATGAACACAGAACAGAAGATAATGACAGGCTGCGACCGAGGGCTCTGTGCGCGCGGAATTGGCCGACAGGACAAGCAGTTGAATACATACGACTGGCTGGCCGACGTGCCAGGCAACGTGGAAAGCACAGACCTTGTCGAGGTGCAGTTTAAGCATACGCGAAAAGGCTACTACCACAACGTCAATCACCTGCCGCTCAAAAAGGGCGACATCGTAGCAGTTGAGGCAAGTCCGGGACACGATATAGGAGTGGTGACACTCACGGGAAGACTGGTGAAACTGCAGATAAAGAAAGCCAATCTGAAGAGTGCCGACGACATAAAGCGCATCTACCGAATAGCACGCCCCGTGGACATGGAGAAATACGAGGAGGCAAAATCGCGCGAGCACGCCACGATGATAGAAAGTCGCCAGATAGCCAAGAACCTCGGGCTGAATATGAAGATCGGCGACGTGGAATATCAGGGCGACTGCAACAAGGCCATCTTCTACTATATCGCCGACGAGCGCGTTGACTTCCGCCAACTCATAAAGGATTTGGCCGCAACGTTCCACGTGCGCATCGAAATGAAACAGATAGGTGCGCGACAGGAAGCAGGCCGCATAGGAGGCACAGGCCCTTGTGGCAGGGAACTGTGCTGTGCCACGTGGATGAAGAATTTTGTCTCCGTCGGTACGGCGGCTGCGCGCTTTCAGGACATATCGCTTAATCCGCAGAAGTTGGCTGGTATGTGTGCCAAACTGAAGTGTTGTCTGAACTACGAAGTCGACACTTATGTGGAAGCAGGTCGCCAACTGCCGCCAAAAGACGTCGTGCTCATCACGCAAGATGCGGAATACTACTATTTCAAGGCTGATATTCTGGCTGGAATGATTACTTATTCCACTGACCGCAATATTGCCGCCAACCTGGAGACGATAAGCGCTGCCCGTGCAAAGGAAATAATCGAAATGAACAGGCGTGGCGAAAAACCTGAAGTGCTTGACGAAGACGGTGCGCAAGAGCCGACGGGCCCGATAGACTTGGCCACGCAGGAAAACATCAACCGTTTCGACAAGGCCAGGAAGCACCGGAAGAAACAGGGTGGACGCCATCGTCAGCAACGCGATGCTCAGTCAGGCAATGCCACGGAATAAATCTTACACCTTATTAATATATATGGCACTCGCAACGGTTGTTGCGTCGTGCCATATCAGTACGCCGTATTCTCACTACGAATCGGTTCCCACTGCAGGATGGGAGAAAAACGACACTATATCGTTTGGCGTTCCACCTATTGCCACTGCGGGGAAGTACAAGGAAGAAGTCGGGCTGCGTGTCAGCGGCGACTATCCTTTCATGTCTTTGACGCTGATAGTCGAACAGACCGTGATACCAACGTTCCAGACACGGCGCGACACGCTCTCATGTCTGCTCGTAGACAAGGAGGCAAACCAGTTGGGCCGCGGAGTGACGCGTTTTCAGCATCGTTTCCATCTCACAACACTCGCACTGAATGAAGGCGACTCGCTGCATATTGACATCCGTCATAATATGAAGCGCGAAATGTTGCCTGGAGTTTCCGACGTGGGCATAACTCTCAGCGAGGAGTAACACACGCTCGCAGATGGCTCCTACCCTTTCGTATTACGAACGGGAGAGGTTGCGGCCTGCGTCGATACGCAGGAAAATGAAGAGGAGAATGGTAAATCCCCACAGCGAAGAACCGCCGTAACTGAAGAAAGGAAGCGGAATGCCTATCACGGGAGTCAATCCAAGCACCATGCCGACATTGATAAACACGTGGAAAAGGAAAATGCTCATCACGGAGTAGCCATACACTCTGCCGAAACGATAGGGCTGACGTTCGGCGAGATGTATAAGCCGCAGTATGAGTGCCAGAAAGAGCAGCAGCACTCCTGCCGAGCCGAGAAATCCCTCCTCTTCGCCTACGGTGCAGAAGATAAAGTCGGTGTCTTGTTCGGGCACGAATTTCAGTTTCGTCTGTGTGCCATTTAAAAATCCCTTGCCCTCTATTCCGCCAGAGCCGATTGCTATTTCGCTCTGGTGAACGTTGTATCCTGCTCCGCGAAGGTCTTCCTCGAGTCCGAGTAGCACGTTGATGCGCGTGCGCTGATGTGGCTCCATCATGTTGTTGAGGATGAAGTCGGCGCCGTAGAAGAAGCCAACTGAGCCAAGCGTGAAGAGCGCAATGAAATAGTAATTGCGCAGTCGCGTGCCGAGTCCCTGCCAAATCAAATAGCCTATAAGCACAGCCGTTGTGGCCAGTTGGACATAGACGAGGTCCAGTTTTATGCCGGTAATAAGCGTAATCAGGTAGGCTGCCAACGTTATGGCCATGCAGTAGAGCCCTATGCGCCAAGCCACTCGCTTGTCGTGTCCGTATACCCACACCATGCCTGCGGAAAACAGTTGGATGAGCATCATTACTGTGAAGCGGCCTATCGACGTAGGCGAACTGTCCATGAACACCTCTTGATAGCGTATTCCCACAACGAAGTAGACAACCATGGCTACGCCTGTAAACAATATGCTGCCGGGCATTCCCTCGCGATAGAACATTAGAAAGAAAGCCACGTAGACAAGTGCCGAACCTGTTTCACGCTGTAGCACTATGAAGAGCATCGGCAGAAGAGTTACAGCAAGCGTAACAGCAAAATGGCGCCATTTATGAATGTCGTAACCGTAGGTAGACATAAGTTTTGCCAGTGCAAGGGCCGTGGCAAACTTAGCAAACTCTGCCGGCTGAACACGCAGTGGCCCCATCACAAGCCACGAACGCGATCCTTTTATGGTGTGCGGGTTGAAGATTGTGGCAAAAAGGAGTATCAAAAGAAGCCCGTAGATAATGTAGGAAAACGTATCGTAGAACCGGTCGTCAAGCATGAGAATCACAAAACCAAGCATGATACTCGTGCCAATCCATACAATTTGCATGCCTGAGCGCGTGGCGAGGCTGAAAATGTCTGTCTCGCCGTAGGAATAACTTGCGCCGCACACGCTTATCCATCCGAAACTGAGCAGCGCTACGTAAATAAGTATCGTCCACCAGTCGAGCGAGCGAAGAATGCTTGGTTGTCGTTTATCTGTTGGTGTTGCCATACGAGATATGTCTGTTCTGAAATTCCGTGGCTCGCTTCTCCGATGCCTCAGAGAGATGTCCGTGAATGTACTGTTCCATGATAAGTGCCCCGAGCGGCACGCCGTACGTTGCACCCCATCCGCCGTTCTCTACATATACTGCCACTGCTATCTTCGGCTTGTCCATAGGAGCGAAACCCATAAACACTGAGTGGTCGTGGCCGCGGTTTTGCGCCGTACCTGTTTTGCCGCATGCCATGAAGTCGTATTTTGCCAGTTCGTGGCATGTGCCGCCAGTGGCCGAGGCTCTCATTCCTGCCACGACGTAGTCGTAGGCCTCGCGCTTCGCCATGGTGTAGTGGCGGCGTGTGAAGACGGTGTCAAGCGGCTCGCCCTCAACGCGCTTCACTACGTGGGGGATATAGTAATAGCCGCGGTTGGCTATGGTGGCTGCAAGATTTGCTATCTGCAATGGTGTGGCGTTCACCTCGCCCTGTCCTATGGCAATGGAAATGATAGTCAGTCCGTTCCACGACTTGCGGTATGCCTTGTCGTAGTATTCGGCATTTGGAATCAAGCCGCGCGCTTCGCCGGGGAGGTCTATCCCGAGTCTGTAGCCAAAGCCCATGCTTACCATATAGTCGCGCCATGTGTTCATAGCGTTCTGCACGGTGCCGTACTTCGATTTTGCACCTATCATATAGTAAAGCCCCCAGCAGAAATAGCCATTGCACGATGTGGAAAGGGCTGGTACGAGAGGCAGCGGGGCAGCATGGCCGTGGCATCCAACGTGAAGGCCCTTGAAATTAAAGCCGTGCTGGCAGGGATATGACGTCTGGGTGGGATGGATAATGCCTTCGGTCATAAAGGTAAGGCCCTGAGTGGTCTTGAATGTCGAACCAGGAGGATACTGGCCCATTATGCTGCGGTTGAGAAGCGGTTTCCATACGTTCTGGCTCAGCAGACGATGGTTTTTTGAGCGTGCGCGTCCCACCATCATGCGTGGGTCGTAACTTGGTGAACTTACCATGCAGAGCACTTCGCCTGTTGACGGTTCTATTGCGACTATAGAGCCTATCTTTCCTTCCATCAGTCGTTCGCCAAGAGCCTGCAGGTTGGCGTCGAGGGCAAGGGTAAGATTTTTTCCTGGCACAGGACGGCGGTCGAAAACGCCATTCTGGTAACGTCCTTGAATTCGCCCGTGGGCATCGCGCAGCAGAATTTGCATTCCTTTCTCGCCGCGCAACTGGCGCTCGTAACTGCGTTCAACACCAAGTTTCCCGATATAGTCACCAGGAATATAGTAATCGTCCTGTTCGATATCTGCAGGTGAAACTTCTGCTACGTCGCCAAGTACGTGGGCTGCAAAGGGATACTGATACTGGCGTATGCTTCTGCGCTGTACGTAAAAGCCCGGAAAACGGAACATGCGCTCCTGAAAAACAGAGAAGTCCTTGTCGGACAACTGGCTCATAAACATCTGCTGCGTGAAACGCGAGTATCCGGGGTTTTTTGAGCGGTCTTTTATCGTTTCCATCCTATGGTCGAAATCCTCGCGCGTAATGTTTAGCGACTGACAGAATTCCAAAGTGTCCAGCCTGTCTTTCGCTTCGTTCATTACAACCATGATATCATAGGCTGGCTGATTGTAAACAAGCAACTGGCCGTTGCGATCGTTGATTACTCCACGCGACGGATACTCTATTTTTTTCAGGAAAGCGTTCGAGTCGGCATTCCTCTTGTAGTCATCGCTCATAATCTGTAGCGTGAAGAGGCGTATGATATATATCACCACTATCACTACAGCGATGCCGGCTATCACGTAGCGTCGGTTGTCGAGATTGAAGTCTTTGTTCATGCTCGGCGCAGGCGAAAACTCTCTATGGTGATTATCAGTAGCAGCGTGAGCGCACTGCTGCTCACCACGCAGAGTGCCCATTCAACTATCCACGCAAAACTGAACGCATCGAGCAGGAAAAACACCAGACAGTAGACTACTGTCAGTATCACGATGTAATATGTGAACTTGGCAACTCCCATGGTGCGCATAGAAGGACAGAGGTCGCTGGCGGAATCGCGCGGAACGAAAAGTTCCAGCAAGTAGGGTTGTATCAGTCCTGCCAGAGTCATCGACGCTGCTGCTACGCCTGGCGTGTTGGCAAAGGTGTCAACGGCCAGACCAAGCGCAAAACTCCATAGCAGTGTTGCCCACTTTGGATAGTTGCGCGGTATCATTGCCACGAAGTAGATATAGAGCAGCGGCGTTGCGATGTTGAAGAGGTGGATGCGCCCCAGTATCATGGCTTGCATCACGACAAATACCACAAACAGCAGACTCCTTTTCAGCAGGTCTATTGACATTACTTTATTCTCTTACGTTAAGTTTCAGTGAGTCGCGGGCTGCCTGCAGCAGCCGTGTGCGCTCGGCTATCGACTTGTCGGCTATCACCACTACGTCGCGCAGGCATCCGAAATCTGTTGAGAGGCGTATCTTCATGCGGTACGACAATCCGTCGCGTGAGTTGTACACGGTCTCTATCCTTCCTACGAGAACTCCTGGTGGGAAAATGGTGGAGTAACCGTTTGTTTCCACCCAGTCGCCGCGCTTAAAGCGTGCGTGGCGTGGAATATCTTCAAGATAAGTCACCGCAGGGTCTTTGCCATCCCAGCGCAGCACTCCGAAATATCCCTGTCCGCGAATGGCGCAACTGATGCGCGACGTGGTATTAAGCACCGGAATTAGCACAGTGTAGTGGCTGCCAACCATATATGTCACGCCCACGATGCCACGGCCGCAGGCAACTCCCATTCCAGGCTCTACGCCGTCGGCGCTTCCCTTGTTGATGGTCATCAGATTGTTACTTCGGTGCAGTTCGCTGGTTATTACCTTTGCCGGGATGAGTTTGTACTGGTTGAGCGAGCGCATTTCTTCGCGGTCGGCGGCTCCTACGTCACCTGTTGCTTCGCCGTAGAGTTGGCGCAACTGCTTTACCTGTCGCTCCAGATAGAAATTGCGAAGTGTGAGTTCTTCGTTGGCTCTCGTCATAGAGAAGAACGATTCTATCATAGCGCGCCCCTCGCCAAGCCGTCCTGCTGCAGTGTTTGCTGTAGAGATCCACAGGCTTCCCTGATAACTGTTGTGCCGGAACAATAAAACGACACTCACCACCTCCAGCACTACGAAGAGTAGCCAGTGGTGGTGATGACGTAGGAATTCCAGCAGGTTTTTCACTTCCTAACTCTTTTTTATCTCATCAGGAACGAGAAGCGGTCTACGTTCTTAAGCGCTATGCCTGCGCCCTTTGCCACACAGTGCAACGGGTCTTCTGCCACGATAAACGGAATGTTTATCTTGTCGGTCAGACGCTTGTCAAGTCCGCGCAGCAGTGCACCGCCGCCAGTGAGATAGATGCCGTTTTTCACTATGTCGGCATACAGTTCTGGCGGAGTGTTTTCCAATGCTGACAGAACGGCTGTTTCGATGCGGGCCACGGTCTTGTCAAGACAGTGGGCAATCTCCTGATAACATACAGGCACTTCCATAGGCAGCGCAGTGATGCGGTTAGGACCGTGGACAATGTAGTCTTCAGGGCCTTCGTCGCCAAGGTCGGTGAGAGCAGAGCCTACGCTTATCTTAATGCGCTCTGCCATGCGCTCGCTGACTTTCACGTTGTGCTGGCGCGACATATATTCCTGGATGTCGGCTGTCAGGTCGTCGCCAGCCACCTTTATGGAGTTGTTGGCAACGATACCGCCCAGCGAAATCACTGCTATCTCTGTTGTTCCGCCGCCAATATCGACTATCATATTGCCTTCTGGCGCTTCAACGTCAATGCCTATACCGATGGCTGCTGCCATTGGCTCGAAGATAAGGTACACGTCGCGTCCGTCAGCATGCTCTGCAGAGTCGCGCACGGCGCGCAGTTCCACCTCGGTAGAGCCGGAAGGAACGCCAATCACCATGCGCAGTGACGGCGAGAAGAGACGGCTACCCGTGTGAACCATTTTTATCAGTCCGCGCATCATCTGCTCGCAGGCAGAGAAGTCGGCAATCACTCCGTCGCGCAGTGGGCGAATGGTGCGGATGTTGTCGTGAGTCTTCTCATACATCATTTTTGCCTTATTGCCGACGGCGATCATTTTGTCTGTGCGACGATCGAGTGCAACTACTGATGGCTCGTCGACCATTATCTTGTCGTCGCTAATGATGATGGTGTTGGCTGTGCCAAGGTCCATCGCTATCTCTTGTACAAAACTAAAAAATCCCACTTTTACTTATAATTTGATTATTTAATGATCAATGGTCAATGGTCAATGGTCAATGGTAATAGTCAATGGCCAGTGCTTATTTTGCAAACCATTCGTGAATAGCGGTATCGTAGTGGCTCGACACAGCAAATGCGTGCTCGGCAAATTCCTTGCGCTGCTGGCGTGTCGTCTCGGCGCCCTGCTTTTTGAGCAGGTCGAGCAGCATGCCGTATTCAGCCTTTGACGGAACTATCACCACGTCGTCGAAGTTCTTTGCAGCAGCGCGGATGAGCGAAATGCCGCCGATGTCTATCTTCTCCACGATGTCCTGTTCCGAAGCACCGCTTGCCACGGTCTGCTCAAAAGGATACAGGTCGACTATCACAAGGTCTATCTCTGGTATTTCGTATTGTGCCATCTGCTGGCGGTCGCCTTCGTTGCTGCGACGTGCCAGAATTCCTCCGAAAACTTTCGGGTGAAGCGTCTTCACGCGTCCGCCAAGTATCGAAGGATACGATGTCACATTTTCCACTTTCTCGCATTCGTAGCCCAGGCTTTCTATGAATGCCTGCGTGCCACCGGTAGAGAGCAGTTTCACTCCTTCTTCGTTCAACTTCTTCAGCAACTCGTCAAGGCCGTCTTTGTGGAAGACTGACACGAGTGCGGTCTTAATTCTCTTTGTCTCTGCCATAGAAAATATGTAAAAATGATAAAATGCTTTGGTGTTCTGTACACCTATTTAATAAATAGAGACTGCAAAATTACAAAAACCGCCATTACAGCAGAAATTTTTTTGTGGAAATCTCAGCGCAGGGGCTTATTTTTTGTCCGAGTGAGTTTTTTTTACTTTATTACTTTGCGTGTCGTGCCATCCTGCGAACGGACGATGGTCACTCCGCGCTGCTCAGCACCCGCCCGTCTGCCGTCGATGGTGTTTTTGTCGGAAAGCAGTTCGCTGCCGACACCCATTATACGCACGTAGATAGTCTCCTTTCCTATTGCAGTCTCAGGAATTTGAAACTGGAGCGGCGTCAGAGTGTTTGCCGTGACGGCCCATGCTTCCCCCAGTGGTTCAAAGTCTGTTCCTAATTGAGAAAACACTGCTTTTATTTTTGAAAACACGCTTTTTAAAATTAAAACAAGCCTTATGCAGGAACTACACAAGGCTTGTAATGTCGGCGCTGCGTGCTTGTACAGATGTCAAGACGCAGTGAGAATTAGCATCGCTGTTTCCTGAAGGCGCAGGGGTCTACAGGATGCGCGCTGCAACTTCGGCGTTGATACCCTCGTAGAAAAGAGGCTCGGTAGAAGCGCGATAGCCGAAGTCTACGTAGCAGAAGAGTTGCAGGGCGCAGAACTGGCGGTCGTCGCTCAGGCATGCCTCCAGTCTGTAGTGGCCATTGGCACCAGCCACGGGCTTGCCCTCCTTCTCGAGTGCTGCAGCCATCTTGTCGCAAGGCATGCCCAGCAGACGTGCCACGCGTTCGCCCTCCGACGGAGTGTACTCCATGACGAACACCTTTACGCGGCTCTGGGTAGGCAGGAAGATAACCTTGGTGGAAAACAATGATTTCTTTATCTCTATATTCTTATATGCGGAGACAGCACCAGCCATCTCCAAGTTCTTTATACTTGGCATAGTTGTTGCACATTTTTTTAATAAACAATAATGTAGACAGGGTAGCATGCAATGTTGTGAAAACACCCTGCAGGCTTTCACAGCTTACCATGTTGCCCTAACGAATGATGTGCCTCAGCGCTATGACGTAGTATAGCCGCGAGGCCGGCGAACAGAACGGGGCAGTCTCCTGCCTGCATCTGTTGTCGTGGGAAAATGCTGTGTGTGAGACAATATGCCGCCATGGCAGACTGCCAAACGGCGTTACGGTGCGTCCCGTTCTGGAACTTTGCGAATGGGTTATGCGTTGTGGCCGCGAACTGCAGACGCGATAGAGTTGTGAGGCGTCGGTCAGCGTGGCTTCGTGGTGCTGCCGCTGCGGAGTGACGGCCAGCAGTGCCGACTGCCGCTCTTCTGCGCCGGCGCTCAAGCCTGCAGGGATCTCTGTAGCACCTTTCCAGTAGAAGAGTATGGCCAGCACAATGGAGGCACTTGCTGCCAGGAATATTTGCCTTACTCTTGTCTTTCCACGCATACTGCCTATGATTTTGCCGGCAAAAATAGTAAATTAATTCATAATTACAAATTGTGCATTACGAATTGAGAATTATTCTTCGTACCTTTGCCCGACATGACAGACACGGTAATTCCCGAGGAGAGCAGGGCTTTGCTCATACGCTATGCAGCAGAATACGAGACGGCAGAGTTTCTTGAGGGCGACCCGTCGTGGTTTATGCATCAGGTGAACGGCGCGCGGAACAGGGAAGTGACGGCTTTTGTGGCTTCGTGTCTGAGTTACGGCAGCCGCAAGCAGTTTATGCCAAAGATAGCGTGGCTTGTAGACAGGGCCTGCGGTGATTTGTACGAATGGATATTGTCGGGAAAATTCGCCGAAGACGTTCCTGCCTGTGGGAAGTGTTTCTATAGATTGTACGACTTTCGCCAAATGAACTTGTTTCTTGGCAGGTTGCAGCAGATGCTACAGCAGTATGGCACAATGGGTTGCTACGTCGGCAGCGCCTCGCAGGGCAATGCCCTTCAGACAGTGGAAAATATCTGCCGCTGGTTTGCCGAGGGTGGCGACTGTATTGTGGTACCGAAAAATGCCGTGTCGTCGTGTAAACGCATCTGTATGTTTTTGCGGTGGATGGTGCGCAGCAACTCACCCGTCGACCTTGGACTGTGGGCTGACGCAATAGACCGCCGTACGCTCATAATGCCTCTCGATACTCATGTACTACAGCAGTCGGTACGCCTTGGCCTGCTCAAGAGTAAGACGGCAACAATGTCGACGGCATTGAGGCTGACGGGAAAACTCGCTGAGATTTTTCCCGACGACCCGCTTAAGGGCGATTTTGCCCTTTTCGGCTACGGCGTGAACAAAGGGGAGAGTCTCTAAACCTTACAGAGTGCCGTGCAACCATTGTTGGCGCTCCTCTTCTGACATTTTCTCGATGGCATAGCGCAGTGTGGTGCGCGACATCTCACCGCTATGCTGTCTCAGAAACTCGCGCAGCAAGTCCATCGATGCGTGCTTGCCCATTTCGCGCAGCATCCAGCCCACTGCTTTGTGCATCAGGTCGTGGGAATGGTGCAGATGCTTCTCGGCATAACGTAGGCACCATGATGGATAGCCCTCATGCGACGGCCACCACGTGCATACCATGCTGATGCGCTGTTTCCAGAGACACGTACTGTCAGCCAAGTGGTCCAGAATGGCTTGCTTGTCGCCGAGATTTGAGGGTAGAAGGAGCCAATGGCCGACAATCTTGGGTGCAGAAAGGTCTACAAGATCCCAGTTGCTGGCCCGTCCGGCGTATTTCAGGTACATGCTGACAATCTCGTCTCTTTTGCTTATTGCCATTGCATCGTTCTCCAACCGCTTCGTGGCCTGTTTCTCAAACTGCGCCACAAGCAGGAGCAGTCCGCACAGCCTTACCTCGTGCCATCTTGACATCAGCAATTCGGGGATTTCGCTGAGAGGAAAATCCTTTGCCGCGGTCTTCACTATCTCACGTGTCTGCGGTACCTTGAGGCCCAGAAACTCATCGCCCTCGCCGTATTCTCCAGGCCCAGTCTTGAAAAAACGAAGCAGTTCCTGGCGCTGCTTCTCGTCAAGCAGCGACTCCATGTGATCTATAACATCTCTTGCGTTTGGCATATTTGCGACTCGATAACCGATGAGGGTTCTTCCATACCTTAATTAAATATTAAGTTCCAATTTACTATTGTCTCATACTCCCCTTTCTGCCCAATCTCCTCTATCGAGATTCCGGTAGCCGATGGCTTCGGCGATGTGCATGGATTCAACCTTTTCGCTGCCGGCCAGGTCGGCAATGGTGCGGGCCACCTTGAGGATGCGGCCTCTCCCCCCGCCCTCTCCCAAGGAGAGGGAGCAGAAGCGCTCGGTTTGTATTTGACGGGCCTTTATCACTCTTTCGCGGATGGCTGCTGACAGTTCACCGGGCTGCATCTTCGACAATTCGGCGAAGGGAACGGCTTGGATTTCGCAGTGAATATCGTTATAGTCGAAGATTATGTAACCCCGTATCATTTACAGATAATCTGTAAGTCATTGCAAATACTTTATTTTGAAATAATCCAACAACGATTTGTAATTGTCTTGCGCTGTAAGGCAAGTATCAATGAGATAGCCGTTGACGTGTCCCCACTCGTGAAGGCCACGATAGTAGAACATCTTCAACTCGTCGGTGATGATAAATGGCACATGTCCGTTGGCAAGACACTCCTTGAACATGAGCAGACGTCCCACACGCCCATTACCGTCCTGAAATGGGTGGATGGACTCAAAACGGACGTGGAAGCCAAGTATGTCCTCGAAATGGTGATATTTCTGAGCATTGTAGTCCTTTAGCAGTCTCTTCATCTCTTTGTGTACATGTTCAGGCAATGTGGTGTCCATACCACCCACCTCGTTAGGCAAACGTTTGTAGTCGCCCACGGCGAACCAGTCTTTCCGGCTGTCTGATGTCCCCGTCTTCAGCAGAAGATGTAAGTGCTTAACAAGGCCTTCTGTCAGTTTGTCTGCAGCATGGTCTATGATATAATCTATGCAGCGAAAGTGGTTGACCGTCTCCAGCACATCATCTACATTGACGGCAGTATCAGTAATGCCAATGGTATTGGTCTCAAAGATGTATCTTGTCTGCTCGTGAGTCAGTCGGCTACCTTCAATATGGTTCGAGTTATAGGTCAAATCTATCTGCGTGCGATGGTAGATGCCGCCTTTTAGCCTTGATGCCTTCTGTTGGCTTAACACAGTCAACAATGGAGACCCTTTTGGCTTGGATGATTTTCGTTCTGGCAATACAGCATCTGCAGGGATGTTCCAAGTCTTCCCTGTCAGAAACGCCCCTTCTATCTTTTCGTTAGCACAATAGTTACGTGCGGTACGCTCAGAAATGCCATGCCTCGCTGCAAACTGACTAACTGATATATACTCCATACGCTGCGTCTATCGGAAAGCTTTTTCTCCGATTTTGCCTACAAAGATACCATTTTTTGCCGATACCGGCAAAAAACTGACAGAAAAATCACTGTTGAACACCACTTCAATGCGGGTCTCGCCTTGATTTGTCTTGTAAAGCAGAATCCTTGAAGATGCGTGTTTCTCAATAAGTTCCGTTGCCGGTGTCTGCTCTTTGAAATCATCAATTACTTCATTAAGGTTTTATAAACATACTAATCATATTTAACGTTTGGCGCCATAACTTTCGCAGCCACAAGGATGGCAGAGAAAGGTAGATGCGAGTTGGCAGTGACACATGATAGGCAGTGCGGGCAATGTCTGCTTTCAGCCGTAACGTGAAAGAGTGACTTCGCCAATTGTTGCCTCTTTGGCAAAGAGCTACAGCACAAAGGTTTGCCAACCTGTCGGCAATAGTTTCATGGATGTATTCCTCGTATCTGTCGGGGGGAATGCTCTGTTCACGATACTTCTGTATTAGGGCGACATAATCGATAGTCCACAAGAAGCCGGCACTTGTTGTATCGCTGCCTTTCTCATAGACATTGTCCAAAACCACGGCTACAGGTTTTTCTGTGGAGAACACCAGCCGCAACCAGAAGATGTAGTCTTCACCCATGTAAAAGTCTTTCGGCTGATTGAAAAGATATGGAGTCAGCACACTACGCCTGTATAGTGACCCCCATGGTACTCCTATTGTCCCGTCACCACGCACTGCCATATGACGGAAGTCATCCATGGGAATGATGTTTCGCGACTCCCCGTTTAGGCTATAGCCATTACCGAAAATAATATCTACATCGTCTGAAATAGCCTGGGCTAACAAACTGACGGCGTCCACAGGCAGGCAGTCGTCGGCGTCAACAAAGGTAATCCATTCTGACGTGGACAATTCAACACCCTTTAGCCGTGCAGCCTGGCGTCCTCGGTTAGCAGTGTGAACAACCATCACACGGTCGTCTTCTGTCGCTATACAATCTGTCAGACTGTTTGTTGCATCGGTACTTCCATCGTCAACAATAATCAGTTTTACAGACGCATAATCCTGGCAGAGCACGCTTCTGGCGCATGCCATTATTGTTGACTCTCCTTGATATACAGGAACTATCACACTTACACTTACCATTCTATCCTATTTTTTTCTTTTCTTAAAAAATCTCTTTTTCTTTTGTTCTACTCAAAAACAAGTTACGTCGGCTTTTTATTCTTTTGTTAGTTCATATACGCTGGTAATTTCCTACAGATACTATTTGTTGCTATCTTTACCTTTTGCTATAATGCTCTTTTCTAAATCTTCCAGCATCTTTAAGTCCTCTGCATCGGCTGCTTGTGCATCGAGTTGCTTACGCTTGGCGTTGAATGAGTCATAGACGTTACGGACGATAGTCTCTGCTTCTTCATTGGAGATAGAGCCACGCCCTTGCATGATGTCTTTCTCTTGGAAAGTGAGGAGATTGTCAACATTCTTACGCCAGTAGTCAAGCGTTAAGTCCCTACGACCTTTCACGCGCTCCTCGGCACTGGTCAGGAAGATGTCTACGAGTCGGTCTAAGGATTCTATTTCATCGGTTTGGAGATAGTTCTTGGCAATGATGATATCACCTTTCCGGACAACACTTCCTTTCCATGTGGTCAGTCCCATATTGGGCTGGTTGGCATCAGCGCGGGCAACAATCAGTTCTGTAGCTGTCTGATGAGTGACGGCATAAAGCAGTTTGTTCTGAGTCTCTGCAAAGAACATCTGGGTAGACTTGTCTGTCTTATCGTAGTCACTGCTGAGTTTGAACAGGTCGCGCACTTTCTGATAGAATCGCTTTTCAGATGCACGGATGTCGCGGATGCGAGCCAGTAACTCATCAAAGTAGTCGGGCCTGCCATCAGGATTCTTCAGTCGTTCATCATCCATAGTGAATCCCTTTACGAGATATTCTGTCAGGTGTTCTGTAGCCCACTGCCTGAATTGCGTGCCACGCACTCCTCGCACCCGATACCCCACCGCAATAATCATCTCTAAGGAGTAGAATACCACATTGTAATTCTTGCCGTCAGCGGCAGTAGTCAAGTATTCTTTGACAACTGAATTTTCGTTTAACTCTTTTTCTTTCAGTATGTTAATGACGTGATAACTGATGGTTTGCTTCGAGGTGGTAAAAAGTTCCGCCATCTGCTGCTGGTTCAGCCATATCTTGCCATCTTTAGCATAGAGTGCCACCGAAGCACGACCATCTGCCGTGCGGTAAATGATGATGTCCTTTTGTTCGTTCATACCTTATATTTCACCCTCCAAATTAGTAAGTTACCACCATTCTAACTCATAAGCATCCTTGCTTGAGGCCCCCTTGTTGGTAGTTGATTCTACTTCTATCTCTGTAATTAATCCTTCTTCAGTTATATAGTTGTAAGTATAGGTAATAGAATATCCATCCCATGATGGCTCCATGGTATGATTCGTTATTGTTACTCTTTCAGGCAGATTCTTGCATCGTTTTCCGAAGCATCCTTGCCATTCAAGAAATATATTATTACTGTAGAAGTATGTAAAGAAGAGAGGAATATTATTCTCTATGGAGGTATATTTGATGCTGTGTTCAAACAAAGCCAGCCCATCGTTTGATTCTGATTCTGTGACTAAAATAATGTTATCATCATTCCATGAATAAGTATATTTCCTCTCTATAGGATGGTCTTCTGTAAAATCGTATGGTCTTGTTGCTTCTATAAGATGTCCTTGATAATCGTATGTGTATTTTTCTTTAATATCAAAAGTATGTGATGATTCGTATGAAGGGAGTACCGTATAGTTGTTTTCTTCCACATGTCCATTAGCCAAATTGAATACACACTCCTGCGGACTCCAAATGACTCTTCTGTCTTCATACCAATATGAGTCCTCACGTGTAGTACCATCTTTAGAATGGTATTTCACTTTGGAAACTTGTCCTTGAGAATTGTATTCTATGGACGTGTACGTATCACCATATTTTATTTTTACCAACCGCTTCCCATTAACCGTTGGGACTGAAATCGTGTTGTTAGTGGATACAGGCTCAGAGTCATCACTGCTGCATGCTGTCATGCAGAGAGCCATAATCGGAAAAAGTAATAGATTCCAGACAGTATTCTTCATTTGTTTCCAATTTAAGTTTTTCTTATATCCCCCTTTCAGCCCAGTCGCCTCTGTCAAGGTTACGATACCCGATGGCTTCGGCGATGTGTTGTGACTGCACCTTTCTCTGAATTGTCTAAATAGGTGATAGTTCTTGCAACTTTCAAAATTCGGCTATAGGCTCTTGCTGACAACTTAATCTTTCCATGGCCATGCGAAGCATGTCCAAAGATGCAGCATCGGGTTCTGCAAATTGATGAAGCATGCGCTCGCTCTGGATGTTGCGGGCACGAATGACGCGCTCGCGAATGGCTGCTGACGGTTCACCGGGCTTCATCTGCGAGAGTTCTGCGCGCTCGAGCTTTGCTCGCTTGCTACCAAAGGGACGCAAGAAGGGCACGGCCTGTATCTCGCAGTGAATGTAAATCCGTGCGGCGGTTTTATACCCCGAAGATTTTATACAAGTACTACTTGTTGTCATCGTCTTTTCCCTTGCGCTTTACTTTCTTTTCAACACTCTTAATGCTTTCCAGATAGGCTTGCTCAACGGATGAGAGTGTCTTCACTTGAAACTTACGGTATTCAGCTACGGCCTTCTCCATCGCCTCTTCGTGACTGACAGAGCCGCCATCGGTAAGAAGTTCTTCACCAATAGACACGATATTATTGTCAAGTTGGCGAACATAATCTTCCATATACATTGGACGATGCTTTAATGCCTGGATTTCTGCGAAGTCGAAATATCCGGAAACGAGGTTATTCAAGATCTTCAACTCATCAGCCGAAAGATAGTTCTTGGCAATCTTCACATCATTGAGGCAGGGTAGTTCACCCTTAAACGTGGTCAATCCCATAAAAGGTTTGTCCGCATCAGCTCGCTCATAGATGA
>CALFIY010000021.1 GCA_937877595.1 uncultured Prevotella sp. | reverse complement strand
TTCCTATATGACTTTTAACACACAAAGGTACTCATTTTTTGTTAAACAAACGAAGGATTTGTGTTATATATCCTTAATATTCAGATAGTTGGATGTTATTCAGCAAACACTAATTATATATAATGTGGGTACAAAGATAAGCAAATTTTTCCAAAGATATAAGATAAAATAAGAGAAAAACATCATCAATTAGTGAAATGTTTTGCGTTTTGGGCAAATTAATGATTCTTTTATTATAGAATCAGCTCCAAGTAAGTCATTGACTTGAGGCTGAAACGTGTAGAGAGTTTAATATTCCAGTTGTTCAGCCAGTTCCTCACCGAAAGGTGAGAAAATTATACGACATAGTGTCACGAAAACAGACTGAAAAGTAACGCGCTTTTTGCTGGTTGTCAACATCTTTTACTTTTGACCTGCTGGGTTCCTTGCAGGAGGAAAACAGGAAATAATGGACGATAATGGAAATGCGGACGATAAGTGGACGATAATAATTGACTACATCCATAGATAGGGTGAAGCAAAAACAGAAGATCTTGTGAAACTTTTGGGTTCCAGTTCTACTAGAATAAAGGTGCTTCTTTAGCAACTGGTGGATGAGGGAATACTTGTCTCATGTGGTGGAAATAGAAATCGCACTTACAAACTGAATGAACAGAAAGAATCGTAGCCAGATTTCAAATTTTAGTTCAATACAAATAACATTTCTCCAAGAGAATATTTTGGAAATTGGAAATAAATGCGTACCTCTGCACCCGACAATGGGCCACGAAACAGGCGATGGCTCAGAGTCGGGTGTTCTTTTAGGCAATTTATAGCAGAACATTGAATTGAGAACAGTCTCCAAATCGTAACTCCAAAATTTCTCAATCCTCTGCATCGGCTTTATACAAAGAAATCCTGCGAATTCTTCCAAAGTTACGAAAAAAATCGATTGTAATTTTGACAAGATATAAAAATAGTTTGTATCTTTGCGCCGCGTGAATTCATACAATGACTAACAGCCTAAGTAAACGCATAGCCCTCGTGCTGCTCACCATCGCGGTGACTGTCATGCCGGCGCGGGCCCAGAAGTTGCAAGCCTCTTTGTCGCATTATTCTACCGACAATGGCCTGGCAAGTAATGCCATTGCCTATATGACAAAGGACGATTACGGATATATCTGGATAGCCACGTGGAACGGTCTTTCACGCTTCGACGGCTACAATTTCTACAACTACAAGACGGGAACGGCCAGCCACATTCCCAACATGCACAACCGTATCATCGACATCGCTGTAGACCAACCGCAGAACGTGTGGATGAGAATGTACGACGGCCGTGTGTTCGTGGTAAACAGGCAGACCGACAAGATGGAAGACCCGCTGGCCGGCGTAGGACAGCAGGACGAACTGCGTACCAACAATCCGCTGGCGGTGACAACAGGCGGCGACGTGCTCGTATCGTTCGGCGCGGCCGGCATCTATCATTTCAGGCTCGACCGCAGCGGTCTGCGCCAGCAGCACATAATGACTGGCGGACTTGTGGTGAACGCTGTGGTGGAGGGATACCAAAGCGACCTCTGGGCAGCGACCAACCAGGGAATTCACCGCATCAATATGAGCAATCTCTCGCTGGAGCGCAAGGGCTACTTCCTTGACGAGGATATCGCATGCCTGTATTCCAACGGCTACAACGTTTTCGGCGGAACGCGCTCGGGCAAGATAGTCCTCTTTGCCTACGGACAGGAACCTAAAGTGGTGAGAGAGGTGGGCGAGGAGATAACCGGCATCTTTGTGGACAGCCACGGTCTGCTGTGGTACTCAGACAAGGGCGACGGAGTGTGCCGCCTGAACATGGACACGAACGACATGAAACGCTACACGCAGCGTGTGCTCGTTCCGGAGTTTACAGGGCAGGGCGCCATGTTCAACGAGACGATGGGATACGTATGGATACGCCTCAACCACGGCGGTTACGGCTACTACAACCGCGAGACCGACGAACTGGAGTACTTCCACAACGACCCCAGCAACCCCTGGAACCTCTCGAACACCGTTAACTCCAGCATCGAACTCGACGAGGGAGTGGTTTGGGAGTCGACAAGTCGGCGAGGACTGGAGAAACTGGAAATACTGAAGAACACGATAGTGCGCAATCTGCTCGTGCCAGGCGCAGAGTCGTCGCTGGAAAACGAGGTGCGTGCAATGTATTACGACCGTGAGCGCCACCTGCTCTTCCTCGGCAATAAAAAAAACAGCCTCTTCGTATTCGACAAGGAGGGAAACCGCAAGGAGATAAACAACGACAACGAGGGACACCCCATAGGGCGCCCTTATGGCATGTCGAGAGACTCGAAAGGCAACTACTGGGTGTCGTCGAAAGACTACGGCCTGTTTAAGATGACGCCAAAGGGCGAGGGCTACGACATAACACGCATAGGCCACGACGACAGCGACCAGATGTCGCTCAGTTCCAACAGTGCTTACGAGACAGTGGAGGACAGAAAAGGCAATATATGGGTGGCCACATACGGCGGCGGCGTAAATATAGTGCGCAAGAACAAGGCAGGACGCTACGAGAGTCTGCACTATAAGAACAAGATAAAGAACTATCCCATCAACTCATATCTCAAGGTGCGTACCGTAGAGATGGATAGTGAGGGAAAGATATGGGCAGGTACCACTGACGGCATACTGATAATGGAACTCAAGGGCAACGAGGTGACTATCGACCGCCTGCGCCAGCCGCAGAGCAATCCCGAGGACGGACTGCAATGCAACGACATAGTATGCATGCGACGCGACAGAAACGGCAACATGTGGGTCGGAACAAACGGCGGCGGACTGAGTTGCACAAAGGGAAAGGATGCCGACGACAACTGGCTTTTCAACAACTACGGCGCTGCCGACGGACTGCCATCTGAGGAAATCCACAGCATTACTTTCGACCTGCAGAACAACGTCTGGTTTGCAACAGACCACATCCTGTGTTCGTACGATGTGAAGAAAGGCATCTTCACTACATTCTCCAATCTTGACGGCGTAGACGACACGATGTGTTCCGAAGGCGCTGCCATCTGTCTGTCGAACGGCAATATTCTCTTCGGCACTATCAACGGTTACTATGTGGTGGACCGCAAAAAACTGTCGACAAGTACCGGTTCGCTGCTCAAACTACGCATCACCGACTTCTATATAGACGATGTGCTGCAGACTCCGCGCCTCACCGACACGTACGACTATTATGTGCCGGAGTCGCGCCGCGTGGAACTGCCCAGCCACGGCAGTGTCTTCTCGTTCCGTTTTGCCGCCCTCAACTATCAGTTGCAACACCGCGTGCACTATCAGTATATGCTCGAAGGCTACGACGACGAGTGGCGCAACGTAGACAAGTCGCGACAGGTCAGTTTCTCAGGAATACCTGCCGGAACATATCGCTTCAAGGTCAAGGCATTCCTGTTGGAGTCGCCGGAAAACTACGACATGCGTGTGATAGATGTCGTGGTGCCGCCTTATGCTGTACTCTCCACAGCGGCAATATGGGTGTATCTGTTTATCGTCTTAGCGGCAGTGCTGTTCGCCATATTCTGGTATCAGGCAAAGATAGCGCGCCAGTATGCTGCTGAAAATGCCGCAGCAGAGACGGAGGAGACGGTGGAAGTGCTGGAAGAGAACAATGCAGTGGGAGAGGAGAGCCCTGCAACAGAAGTCACAGACGATTTTGAGATAATAGAATAACAACAAGATACGGGCCGTACCAGTTCGATCGGGATACTCATCAAATTAAATGAAAACCAGAGTCAACTACTCTTGCCAATGGCGGGCCACACAACTTCCCTGAAGGAGCACTCGTGAGAGCACCGGTGGATTACAACGGAAGAGAGCACTCTAATCTTATAAAAAAGGAGTTTTCATCACATCCCTGGTACGGCCTTTTTTAAAACCTTTATATTATTATGTTTTCCGGAATTATAGAAGAGTTTGCTACCGTGGTGGATATTCGTCACGACAGGGAGAATGTCGACCTTACGCTGCGCTGCTCGTTTGTCGACGAACTCAGTATCGACCAGAGCGTGGCGCATAATGGCGTCTGCCTTACCGTGGTCCGCATAGAAAACGGCACCTACACCGTTACGGCGATGCTTGAAACCCTGCAGCGCTCGAATATCGGTCTGCTGAAAGTGGGCGACAAGGTCAACGTGGAGCGTAGCATGCTTATGAACGGCCGTCTGGACGGTCACATCGTGCAGGGACATGTAGACCAGACGGCGCGCTGCACAGCAATGGACGACGCCGACGGCTCTGCGTACTTCACGTTTGAATATGACGCCACGCCGGAAATGGCACGGCGCGGCTACTTCACCGTCGACAAAGGCTCGGTAACGGTAAACGGCGTTTCTCTCACCGTGTGCAATCCGACAGAGAACACCTTCCAAGTGGCCATCATCCCGTATACGTTAGAACATACCAACTTCTGCGATATACGTGTGGGCAGCGTGGTAAACATCGAGTTTGACATTATCGGCAAGTACATAGCGCGCCTGCACCAGATAGAGGGAAAATAACTCTCACCCCTTGCCCCTCACCCCTCACTCCTCTAATATATTAATAAGGTGTAGCAGCGGCTGTAAATACATTTTTTTTGAAAAAAAACGCTGAGAAATTTCTGTTTCATGTTGAAAATCAGTAATTTTGCAGTCCGAAAATGAAAACTAAAAAAATTGTATAAAATAAAAATGACAAAAGCAGACATCATCAACAAGATTGTGGAGGACACCGGCCTGCCCAAGCGCGACGTTTCTGCCACTGTTGAGGCATTTATGGAAGAAATCCGCCAGAGCATGGCTGTTCAGAGGGAAAACGTCTATCTGCGTGGCTTCGGCACGTTCACCATCAAGCATCGTGCGCAGAAGACAGCCCGCAACATTTCAAAGAATACAACCCTCGTCATTGAGGCCCATGACTTCCCCGCTTTCAAGCCTGCAAAAAGTTTTGTTGCCAAGATGAAGTAATGTCAGGACAACCGACAGTTTATTAAAGTCAATGTATATATAATTTATCACTATGCCAAACGGAAAGAAAAAGAAGGGTCACAAGATGGCAACCCACAAGCGCAAGAAGCGCCTGCGCAAGAATCGCCATAAGAGCAAGTAAACTGCTCTTTAGAAATCAAGATTAAATGAAGTAATGAAAGGAGTGTGCCAGGGGATCCCCGTTATATGGGGTGACGCGGCACACCCTTTTACTATTGGAAACGTAACCAAGAAAAAAGATAATCACATGACGAGTGAAGTAATCATCGATGTCCAACCGAAGGAGATATCCATTGCGCTGCTCGAAGACAAGAACCTGGTGGAATACCAGAACGAGAAGCGCGAGGCATCATTCTCCGTGGGCAACATCTATCTCGGCAGAGTGCGCAAACTAATGCCGGGACTGAATGCATGCTTCGTTGAGGTGGGCTCAGAGCGCGACGCTTTCCTGCATTATCTCGATCTCGGCACTCAATTCAGTTCTTACGAGAAATATCTCAAACAGGTACAAAGCGACCGCCGCCGTCTCTTGCCATTTGCCAAGGCTACAAGGCTGCCCGACCTGCCCAAGGACGGCAGCGTGCAGACAACGCTGAAACAGGGGCAGGAGGTGCTGGTGCAGGTGGTGAAGGAACCCATCTCTACCAAGGGACCGCGACTGACGTGCGACATTAGTTTCCCGGGGCGCTACATGGTTTTGCTGCCCTTCCAGGACAAGGTGTCGGTGTCGTCGAAGATAAAGAAAGGCGAAGAACGTACACGTCTGAAACAATTAGTACAGAGCATCAAGCCGAAGAATTTCGGAGTAATAGTGCGCACCTCTGCCGAGGGAAAGCGCGTAGCAGAACTTGATGCCGAAATGAAAGTTCTCCTAAAGCGCTGGGACGACACACTGCAGCGCGTGCAGAAAGTCACAAAGGCTCCGCAGCAGGTGTATGAGGAGACAGGGCGGGCCGTAGCCATGCTGCGCGACCTGTTCGACCCGACATACGATGGCATATATGTCAACGATGAAGAGATATGTCAGCAGATAAAAGACTATATCGCGCTCATCGCGCCCGACAAGCAGAACATCGTGAAGCAATATAGCGGACAAGTACCTATCTTCGACAATTTCAACGTCACAAAGCAGATCAAGTCGTCGTTCGGACGCACTGTCAACTACAAGCGTGGTGCCTATCTCATCATTCAGCATACGGAGGCAATGCATGTAGTCGACGTGAACAGCGGCAACCGCACGCGTCCCGAAAACGGACAGGAGGCAAACGCGCTTGAAGTAAACCTCGGCGCTGCCGACGAACTGGCGCGCCAGTTGCGACTGCGCGACATGGGCGGCATCATTGTGGTGGACTTTATCGACATGAATCTTGCCGAAGACCGGCAGATGCTCTATGAGCGCATGTGCAAGAACATGCAGAAAGACCGCGCGCGCCACAACATCCTGCCGCTTTCAAAGTTCGGCCTGATGCAAATCACGCGCCAGCGAGTGCGCCCGGCAATGGACGTAAACGTAGAGGAAGAATGTCCTACCTGTTTCGGAAAAGGAAAAATCAAATCGTCAATCCTTTTCACCGACCAACTCGAGAGCAAAATTGACCGCCTTGTCAACAAGATAGGTATAAAGCAGTTCTCGCTCCACGTGCATCCCTACGTAGCAGCATACATCAATCAGGGCGTCTTCTCGCTGAAGCGCCGCTGGCAGATGAATTACGGCTGGGGCGTGCGCGTCATCCCGTCGCAGAAACTGGCTTTCCTGCAGTATGAGTTCTACGACAAGAACCGCCAGTTTATCGACATGCAGGAAGAAATAGAAAGTCAACAATAATACACCCACAATGACAACACTGAAAGTACTGTTCTGGATATGCCTGTTTCTGGTGTTCTACACCTACATAGGCTATGGTATACTGCTGTGGATAGTGCTGCAGGTGAAGCGTGCGATAAAGGGGCGGCGCATGGCGCCCGTGTTGCCTGCCGACAGTGAACTGCCGGAGGTGACACTGATGATATGCGCCTACAACGAGCAGGACGTGGTTGCTGAGAAGATGGCCAACACGCTCGAACTGGACTATCCGAAGTTGCACGTGATGTGGGTCACTGACGGCTCTACCGACGACACCAATCTGCGGCTTGCCGAATACGACGGCGTTGAGGTAGTGTTCTCGCCAGAGAGGCGCGGAAAGACTGCGGCGCTCAACCATGGGCTTTCGCTCGTAGAGAGTGAGATAACCGTGATGACCGATGCCAATACGATGCTCAACAGGGAGTGCATACGCGAAATCGTGCGCTGCTTCCAGGAACCTCTCGTGGCATGCGTGGCTGGCGAGAAGCGTGTCGCTGCGCGCCATGACGGCCAGGCGGCAGCCGAAGGAGAGGGGCTCTACTGGCGATATGAGAGCACGCTG
>CALFIY010000020.1 GCA_937877595.1 uncultured Prevotella sp. | reverse complement strand
CCTCTACCACATGATTGCGAAATAGTAAAAAATGTTTACATGTATCGCGAAAATCTCGGCGATATTCTGAAAAAATTTTCTCGCGCTTGCGTCTGCGCCATTCTCGCGCGTTTTGCGACAGATTCTCGTTTTAGTGTGTAAGTCGCTGCACGACAGCGACTTATCGTCCGCAAAAGTCAGTTCTGCCTATCAACCCTATTAACCTCATTTCCCGTTTTCAGTGAAAACGCTTGCTGTTTTCACTGAAAATGCATTGCGAAACTGCTGAAAACACTGGGCAATCTCAGTGAAAATGCGCGATGTTTTCACTGAAAAAGCCTTGCCGCTTTGACAAGGCTCACGGGCTGAAATGGCGTTTTCACTGAAACAACATTTCTATTTCATCCATCTCAGGAGGGCAAAAAAAATCGAAAAAATCTTGACAAAATTCAAATACTCTTGGTGGTAGAAAGAAAAAAGATGTCTAAAAATTTGCACAAAAAAAAATAAAGCCGTACCTTTGCATCCGCTTATCGGGATTTAGCGCAGTTGGTAGCGCACACGTCTGGGGGGCGCGAGGTCGCTGGTTCGAGTCCAGTAATCCCGACAGAGAAAGAGAGAAGCAGTAATCCTCATGGGTTTGCTGCTTCTCTTGTTTTTATGTCTGTTGGTGCGTTGCCGACGGTCTACAGTTTGCCCTGATCTCCAAGATAAGAGTCCTTGAATCCGAGGAAGTAGAGCACTCCGTCCAGTCCGAGGCTTGAAATGCTCTGCTGTGCATTGGCAACGACACGTGGTTTCGCGTGGAAGGCGATGCCGAGTCCTGCCTCGCTTATCATAGGAAGGTCGTTGGCGCCGTCGCCTACGGCAATGGTCTGCGCAAGGTTGACTTTCTCCACTTGCGCAATCAGTTTCAGGAGTTCTGCTTTGCGGTGGCCGTCGACCACTTCGCCGACATAGCGTCCTGTAAGTTTTCCGTCGTCGCCTATCTCCAGTTCGTTGGCATACACGTAGTCGATGCCATATCGCCGCTGCAGGTATTCGCCGAAGTAGGTAAATCCGCCCGACAATATTGCAATCTTGTATCCGCAACGTTTCAGAATGGTCATAAGCCTGTCTACACCCTCGGTGATGGGCAGATGTTCGGCAATGTCCTGCATTACGCTGACATCAAGTCCTTTCAGCAGAGCCACTCGTCGCGTGAAACTTTCCTTGAAGTCTATTTCGCCCCGCATGGCGCTCTCTGTAATCGCCCTTACCTCTGCTCCCACGCCATTGCGCTCGGCCATTTCGTCGATACACTCCGTCTGTATGAGCGTTGAGTCCATGTCGAAACAGATGAGCCGTCGCATGCGTCGGAACATGTCGTCGCGCTGGAACGAGAAGTCAATCTCCAGTTCGTTTGACAACTGCATGAGTCGCGACTGCATTTCCTGCCGGTTGCGTGGCTCGCCGCGCAGAGAGAATTCTATACACGCTCTGATATGAGTGGCTGGCTGGCGTATACTCTTGCGACCAGTAAGACGTATGATGCTGTCGATGTTCAGTCCTTGTTCGGCAATGACGCTTGTTGCTGCCTCAATCTGGCGTGCTGCCAGTTGGCGTCCCATAACCATGAGGATGTATCTGTTCTTGCCTTGATGGCCGACCCAGTCTTCATATTCGTCGTCGCTGATAGGCGAGAAACCGATGTTAACCCCCAGTTCGGTAGCCTTGAAAAGCAGTTCTTTCATGGCAAGACCTGAGAGCATTTCGTCCATGCGTATGAGAATTCCGAGCGACAGTGTGGAATGAATATCAGCCTGTCCGATGTCAAGAATCTGAGCGTCGTATTTGGCGAGGATTCCCATTACTGAGGCTGTCAGACCAGGTCGGTCCTGACCTGTGATGCGTACTAATATCTGTTCTTCTTTCATTGTGTTTTCCCGATAATGGTATAAGTAGTTAGAATTACTCTATTTCAGAAAGTCGTTGAAGTATTGTGTTATCCGCTCGTGCAGATGTACCGAAGCATGGCCGCGCATGTTGTGTGGCTCGCCTGGGTAGACAAAGAAGTCGGGCTGTGTGCCAGCCTTGATGCAGGCATCGATAAACGACAGACAGTGCTGCGGCACAACGGTATCGTCGTTATAGCCTGTGATAATCTGAAGTTTTCCCTTCAGCATGCCGGCCTTGTCGACAAGCGACGTCCTGGCATAGCCGTCAGGGTTTTGCTGTGGCGTATCCATGTAGCGCTCGCCATACATGACCTCATACCATTTCCAGTCAATCACAGGTCCTCCGGCCACGCCTACCTTGAAGACGTCAGGATAGTTGGTCATCAGGGAAATGGTCATAAACCCTCCAAACGACCAGCCGTGTACGCCCATTCTTTCCTGATCAACATACGGCAGGCTCTTCAGAAACTTCACACCTTCCATCTGATCCTGCATTTCAGTCTGTCCGAGTTGGCGGAATGTAGCCTGCTCGAAATCGCGGCCGCGATTTTCAGAGCCTCTGTTGTCAAGGGCAAACACAATGTAGCCCTGTTGTGCCATGTATGTTTCCCACGAGCGGCTGCTATAGTGCCATGATGCATCTACAAGGTGTGCGTGTGGCCCGCCATAGACATATACAACGGCAGGATATTTTACAGAAGTGTCAGAAGGGTTGAAACCATGCGGTTTTACGATGCGGTAGTAGAGATCGGTCTTTCCGTCGGCCGCCTTGATGCTGCCGCTCTCGAAAACAGGTTGTTCGTAGTCGGTCCACGGGTCTGTAGCGGTGAGCAGAGTGTGCGAAGGCTTGCCAACTTCGCCTACGGTAATTACGCGCGGCACGTCGGGTTCGGAATATTTGTCGTAAATATTCCGGCCGCTCTCTGAAAGAACTGCGCGATGCACTCCGCGCCGGTTGTCAAGAGGTGTGCGCATACCCGTTTTTACGCTGACGCTATAGATATTGCGCTGCAGGGGGTGCTCCTCGTTGGAAGCAATGATGATATTCCTGTGTTTGGTGTCAAACCCCATCAGTTCCATTACGACAAATGGCCCTTTCGTGACTTGACGCTCCAGCGTTCCGTCCACATTATATAAGTAGAGGTGGTTGTAGCCGTCGCGCTGGCTCTGCGCAATGAAACGCGTGTCATCCCATGGCAGGAAGGCGATAGGGTGCAGCGGCTCGACATATTTATCGTGCTGCTCGCTGTAGAGTACAGCCTTGCGCTCACCGGTATGTGCGTCGTAGGCAACGAGACTGCAGTTGTTCTGGTCGCGGTTTAGTTCGTAGAGATATATCGTCCTTTCGTCGGGGCTCCACGAAATGTTGCTGAAGTATACGGGCGCCGGCTCGGTCAGAGAGGCGTCGGAAGTAGCGTTTGAAACGGGCGTCTGCAGATATACAATGCTCTTTGAAGTTACGTTGTACACCCCAATCGTCACGCTATGGCTTTGTTCGCCAGCCATGGGATATTTGTCGGGTTCGCAGGTTGCAATCCTGTTGAAGATATCCACTTGCGGATAGTCGCTGACCAGCGTCTGGTCCATGCGATAGAATGCCAGCAGATTGCCGTCGGGGCTCCAGAATGTTCCCTTTGAAATGCCAAATTCGTTGCGGTGAACTGACTGGCCGTAGACAATGTTACGGGAGCCGTCCGTGGTCAGTTGGCGCTCATCGCCTGACGCCGTGCGGACGTAAAGTTGGCTGTCGCGCACGTAGGCCACGTTGCGCGACTTGCTGTTCCAGTCGGAGTGTTGCTCGCCGGTGCAGTCCTGCTGCCATATCGTCTTGTGTTGTTTCCAGTCGTACAGTATGCGGCGCTTGGAGTTGCTGAGCAATACAAGAGTCTGCCCGGCATAAGGGTAGCCTGCCGAGTAGGCAGAGTGGAAGTCTTCGCTGATTTCTTCTGTCGTGAACAGTCGGGAGCGGCGGCCGTTGCGGTCGATGGTTCCGCCCTCGGCAGCATCCTGATACATCAACTGGTCGCCCCACCACGTAAGCCACAGGTTGCGCGGCACCATGTTGCGGTAGTTGGTGCCTCCATAGTTAAGGTCTTCGAGCGTAAAGAGTTTCTTCTCTTGTGCTGTCATGGGTGTGGCTACGTGAAGCATTAGTACCACTGCAGTGCAGAAGTTTCTAATCCATGCCATGGTCAAATCTCCTGTTTTTCTTGTCGTCGCGCCGTGCGTCTTTGCCGCGCTGTCGCTCAATAGACTGGAAGCGGAAAGAGCGTATGTCGGCATTGGCGTTCTCTGCCTGTTCCTCCATGCGCTGTTTGAACTCGCGGTTTTGCTTGAAGCGCCGCTTTTCGGCCATCTGGCGTTTCTCCTCCTCGGTTTTTACCGTACCTCCTTCTTCGCGGAATACTCGCATCTTGCCGTCAAACATCTGGTAGCGACGGAATTCACATTCCAGCGAGCCATTATAGAGAGGTATCTTGATGCTTGGCTTCAGCCCTATCTGCTCAAAACATTCTTCACGGTAACTCAGCACCCACGCATCGTTGCCGATGAACTGGTGTTTGAAGCGCTCGCCAATCATTTTGTACGTTGCCATGAGATTAGGCGTGGAAATGCGCTCTCCGTATGGAGGATTGGTCACGATGATGCTCCTTTCCTTTGGCTGCAGGAAGTTTTTGAAGTCTTGCTCAGCGATTGTTATGTCCTTGGTTAGTCCTGCGGCACGAGCGTTAAGACGAGCAGTGTTTACGGCCTTGATGTCTATGTCGTATCCGTAGATGTGATGGGCAAACGGCCGCTCCTTTGAGTCGTCGTTGTAAATGCTGTCAAAAAGTTCGCTGTCAAAGTCGGGCCACTTCTCGAAGGCAAATTCCTTGCGGAACAGGCCGGGAGCCATGTTGTGTGCAATAAGGGCTGCCTCAATAAGCAGTGTACCTGAGCCGCACATCGGGTCGATAAAGTCACATTCGCCATGCCATCCCGTCATAAGTATCATTCCGGCGGCCAGAACTTCGTTGAGCGGTGCTTCGACCGACTCCTGACGATAGCCACGGCGGTGGAGAGACTCGCCGCTTGAGTCGAGGGAGAGAGTACAGCGGTCGTCGGCAATATGGATGTGAAGACGGGTGTCAGGGTTGGTAATGCTTATGTTAGGGCGTTTGCCTGTCTTCTCGCGAAACTGGTCGACAATGGCATCCTTCACCTTGTATGCAACAAACTTTGAATGGCGGAACTCGTCGCTGAAAACCACGGAGTCGACGGCAAACGTCTTCTCAAGGGAAAGGTATTCCGACCAGTCTACTGACTTCACACCTTCATACACGTCTTCGGCAGACAATGCGCGGAAGTGCTTGATGGGCTTTAGAACACGAATGGCGGTGTGCAGTTGGAAATTGGCGCGGTACATCATTTCCTTGTCGCCGGAAAACGTCACCATGCGACGTCCTATCTTAACATTGTTTGCGCCTAAGTCAGTTAGTTCTCTTGCCAAAACGGGCTCCAGCCCCATGAATGTCTTGGCAATCAGTTCAAACTCTTGTGTCATCGAAAGTGTTATTTTTGCAGTGCAAAGGTAAGAATAAGCAAATGAACTGCAAAAGAAAAGCCGCCTTTTTATTTTTTGGTCTGTTTTTTTGCCAGCGCTGTTTTAATTTTCGTCAGCGCTGTTTTAATTTTTGCCAGCGCTGTTTTAATTTTCGTAAACACTGTTTTTATTTTCGTAAACACTGCTTTAATTTTTTTATTTGCTGTTTTTGTTTTTTTATTTAGCCTTTTTATGCTAATTATAAATCTTTTACTTACCTTTGCCACACATTCATTTGTTTATAGTCAGGCTATGACGGGCAATATGCTGCTATTTTCAATACAATCGGTTTTCCAGAGTGACTATAGGGTGTGGATTTTTGCCGGCCCGGTGATTATTGCCGCCATAGTTTTGTGGATTTGGCAGATACTACAGCATAGGAAACTCGTAGCCGAACTCGCCATGATGAGCAAGATGAAGCGCCACAACATAGAATATGAGTTGGTGCTGAAGGCTATGAAGTTGTCCACATGGCGTATAGACGTGCCAACGCGTAGCGTGACGTTCGAGAGCGACTACAGAGAGCGCTCGGACAATATCATTCCCTCTCCTGGAGCCAGCGTAGACAGTATCAGTGCCTGCTTGATGCCTGAATACGAACATCGCGTGAAGAAATCCCTGGACGATATTATGTCTGGAAGGATAGAAGACTTACATGAGCAATACCAGATGCAAGTTCCTCATAGCGACAAGAGTTACTGGGCGGAAAGTTATGCCACTGTCGACAAGCGCGACATTGAGGGCAAGCCGCTGACCATTGTCGGGACAACCATGCGCATTGACGGCCAGAAGGAGATAGAGCAGGCGCTGATCACCGCCCGTAACCAGGCTGAGGAGAGCGAGCGCCTGAAGACGGCTTTCCTTGCTAACATAAGCCACGAGATACGCACCCCTCTTAATGCCATTGTCGGCTTCAGCGACGTGTTGCCTATGGCGCAGACTGACGAAGAGCGCAATGAACTGATTTCGCTTATCAAGCAAAACAATGCTCACTTGCTGCGGCTCTTTGACGATATGGTGAACATGTCGAAACTCGAGGCCGGCGGCAATAAGTCGCTCAACAAGACACAATTTGCTCTTATGCCGCTCTTCGCGGAACTCGTCGACAAGTATAAGCCTGCATGTGCCGAGAAGAACCTGGTGCTGACAGTTGATGACAATGGCGGCAGCGACTTGTCGGTAGTGACAGACCGGGATCGACTGAAGGAGATACTCAACCAGTACCTGAACAATGCTGTGAAGTTTACGTCGCAGGGAAGCATAAAGATAGGAGCCGAAAAAACTCAAAAAGCATTGCGCCTATACGTCAGCGATACCGGCAAGGGCATACCGGCAGACCGCTGCGACGAGCGCCTGTTCGAGCGCTTTGTCAAGGTGGACGAGTTTGTGCCTGGTACTGGTCTCGGGCTCAGCATCTGCCGCAGTATCGCGACCAATCTCGGAGGTGTCGTCGGCGTGGAGTCGACACTCTCAAAGGGATCGACGTTCTGGGTTGACCTGCCTCTGAATTGAGAGCAGTGATAAAAGTTAACGCGCGTTAAACCGCGCGCGCAAATGTGTAAAAAAGTAAAATCATAACCATGAAAAATAAAATAACATGTAAAGTTTTGTCTTGTTTTAAAAATCTCAGTTAACTTTGCATGCCTTTTAGCAACATGAGAAACATATATTCGGAGGAATAAAACCAAAATAAAAAATACAGAAATGAAAAAATCAAACGTGAAGCCTGCCGAAGGCAGACTGGGCATTATGGTAGTAGGCTGTGGAGCAGTATCAACTACGTTTATGACTGGTGTGCTCATGGCACGCAAGGGGTTGACAAAGCCTGTCGGCTCGATGACTCAGTATGACAAAATCCGTATTGGTCGCGGCGAAGACAAGAAATATCTTCATTACAAGGATATCGTGCCCATCGCGAAGTTGGACGATATCGTTTTTGGCACATGGGATGTATATCCGCAGAATGCATATCAGGCAGCAATGTATGCTGAGGTGCTGAAGGAGAAGGATATAGAGCCGGTACGTGACGAGTTGGAGAAGATAGTGCCCCTCAAGGCAGCATTTGACAAGAACTACGCAAAGCGCCTCGACGGTGACAATGTGAAGCAGTGCAGCAGCCGCTGGGACATGGTGGAGCAACTGCGTGCTGACATCCGCCAGTTTAAGGAAGCCAACAATTGTTCGCGTATTGTCGTGCTTTGGGCCGCTTCAACAGAGATTTATGTGCCTGTCGACGAGAAAGTGCACTATCACCTGTCAGACCTTGAGGCTGCAATGAAGGCTAACGACTGTGAGCACGTTGCCCCGTCTATGTGCTACGCATACGCCGCACTGTCGGAAGGTGCTCCGTTTATCATGGGCGCACCCAACACAACCGTGGACATTCCTGCAATGTGGGAACTTGCTGAGAAGACAAAGATGCCTATTGCCGGCAAGGATTTCAAGACAGGACAGACGCTTGTCAAGTCGGGCTTCGCTCCTATCATCGGTACGCGCTGCCTTGGACTGAACGGATGGTTCTCTACAAACATCCTCGGCAATCGTGACGGACTGGTGCTCGACGAGCCTGCCAACTTCCGTACGAAGGAAGTGTCAAAACTCTCTACGCTTGAGACCATCCTGAAGCCCGACGTGCAGCCAGACCTGTACGGTCACGGCAATGACGAAGACACGCAGTATTATCATAAAGTGCGCATCAATTACTATCCACCGCGCAACGACAACAAGGAAGGCTGGGACAATATTGACATCTTCGGATGGATGGGATACCCCATGCAGATAAAGATAAACTTCCTCTGCCGTGACAGTATTCTGGCTGCTCCTCTGTGTCTTGACCTCTGTCTGCTCAGCGACCTGGCAGCACGCGCCGGCCGCTATGGCACGCAGCGCTTCCTCTCCTTCTTCCTGAAGAGCCCAATGCACGACTACACACAGGGAGAAGAGGCCGTCAACAATCTCTATCAGCAGTATACCATGCTGAAGAATGCTATCCGCGAGATGGGTGGCTACGAGGCTGACGAGGAGATAGACTAAAGGCTTCTGATTACAGGGAAATTCCTATTGAGCGCATGGCACTTTGTGCTATGCGCTCATATATTATTCCCAACTGGGCAAAACGCTGCAGACTCTGCAGGGCGGCCTTGCGCAGTGAAATGCTCTGGCTTTGCAGCGCCGACAAAGCCTGGTCAACAAATTCGTTGATGCCACGCTCGTTCGGTTCCTGGCCTTTCATAAAAAGACGCGTTATTACCAGAAAACCGCAATATTGGTATAATTCTTTGTCTGACGCCATCCACTGGTAAGCCTTTTCACCGGCGTATGGCAATTCCTGATATAAATTGAAAGAGGCTTGTTCGGCTATTTCCTGTTGAGTGGTCTGTTCCATCCAGATGTCGACAACCTCGGAAAGCATCTCTTCTGCTGGCATAAGCATCGTTGCAAGTATCTTGCACTCTCTGACGTTCTCCTTCCACAAGGCAATGGCCAGGTGATAGTCCTTGCCTATTTCCCTGGCCTGTTGCTGTAGCATCGGAATCGTTGCTCCCCAGTTGAGTCTATAGTTTACACCCTTGTCGCGCATCGACTGTGCTGTCTTTCCGTCCATAAGCAGTCGGAAAGACTGCTTTATTTCCTTCACCTTCTGAGCGATGGCCTCCGTGTTTGCTGTTTTGTTCATCCCTCGCGCGCGCGTAATTATATTAAGGTGGCGTAATCCGCACTGTATCGCAGCATTTGCTGTGCGTAACTCTCTGAGTAGTCGAGAGTAACGTCTACAATGTTGCCATTTTCGTCTTTTACTGCAGTCATTCGTGGATTGATAAATCCTTTGTAAGGTGCTAAATCGAGTTTCTTATAACGCTGTAGCACTTCGTTATGAATGTCAGAATTTATCTCAACGCCGTATTTCTCCACAAGATTCTTTGCTGCTTCATAGTCTCCCTCGCTTTTTATCCGCTGTATTTCAGCCAACAGGGTGGCAAAAAGCGTGCGGAGTGCTTCGTAATCGGTTATTTTAACAAAGGTTTTGCCGTCTTTTTTCTCCAAAGAAATGGCATTGCCATTGTCATAGCACCAATGGGCAATGAGCGCCCTGTTTCGCATGTGAGCCTCTTCAATCTTGTTGCCCAGTTCAATGCGTATCAACTGAGTGAGCAGGCCGTTCATAATGTAACTATAGTATTGCGCCTTGTACGCTTCGCCGTCTGGCAGTAGTCCCAACTCTGTCATTTTTCGGTCTGCGATATAATACAGACCAAACAAGTCAGCCCTTGCTTCTTCTATGGTGTTTCCGTATGCCTTTAAGGCGTCGGGGTCAGTGCCAGGAAGCAGTTGGCCGCTGCCATGGCCAAGACATTCGTGCAGGTCGGTGTGCAAGTCGTCGCAGCAGTCGCCGTATTTGTCAATAAGTTGCAGCGTTTCCTTGTCAATAACAAATTCTTCCTTAAAACCGTTTCCGTGCGACGCTTTATTATAGGCTTCGGTAATGTTGCTTATTGTTATGCTTTTGCTACCATGCTCTGCACGTATCCAGTCAGCGTTTGGAAGATTTATGCCTATTGCCGTGGACGGATATTCGTCGCCTCCAAGCATTGCGGCATTGATAGCATTTGCCACTACGCCTTTCACCTCTTTCTTACGGAAGCGTGGATCTACCGGCGAATTGTCTTCAAACCATTGCGCGTTGTTGCTGATAGTTTTTGTGCGGCGTGTGGCTTCCAAATCTTTGTATTCTACTATTCCTTCCCACGTTCCTTTCAGCCCGAGAGGGTCGCCATAAACTTCTATAAAGCCATTGACAAAGTCTATCCTTCCTTCGTGTTCTCCAACCCACTCAATACAGTAGTCGTTGAAGACGCTGAGTTTTCCGGTCTCGTAGTATTCTATCAGCAATTCTATGACATGTGCCTGCCGACGGTTTTCAGCCACTTCCAAAGCCTTGCGCAGCCAGTAAACAATGTGGCGAATGGCATTGGCATATTTCCCGGAGGCGCTCCATACGTCTTCGCGGATGGTACCGTCGTCATCTTTTACCAGTGTAGAGTTTAGTCCGAATGAAATTGGCTTGCCGCCGTTGTATTCATCTTTTTGTTGTCTGTAGAAACTCTCTGCTTCTTCCTGCGTAACCTCCTGATAGAAGTTGCATGCTGACGTAGCCACAAGATCCTCGCCGTCGGTCTTGTTTACACGCTTTGGCATGACACCGGCATTGAAAATCACGGGAAACAGTTCGCCGCACATTTGTTCCACAGTCTCTCCCGAGCGGAGAGGCAGTCGGGTGGGGTTCACCTGCTGTACGATGCTGCGCAGGTAATTGCGACTAAATCCTGGCTTGAACTTTTCGCATCCGTAGTGATGATGTATTCCATTGGAAAACCACACTCTTTTCAGGTACGTTTCAAGTGCAAGGAAATCGGCAGTGCTGTGGTCAATGGTCAAATCGGTGTAAATAGCCTCGAGCATCTTGCGGATACGCAGGTTGTAACGGCCAAACTGGTCAAAAGTAATGTCGCGGCCATACAATGTAGCCTTGGAGAGATAGAAAATAAGAGTTTTCTGCTGTATGGAAAGTTCTTCAAAGCCGTTAAGACGATATCTCAGCATCTGCAAGTCGGCAAAGCGTTCGTCGGAATATCTGAACATTGTAATAGTTTTATTGTTTCCGCCGACAAAGATACGATTAAGCGAAGGCAAAACAAAAGAGTTATTCTTTTTTTTGTTGAGTGTGAGTATTATTTTGTAATTTTTGGATAAAATCGCAAACATTTTGTAAATAAAGGCAGTTCGGAGGATTGAGAAAAATCGGGGTTCTTGCTACCAAAGGGACGCAAGTAATCGCCTTGGCGCTTCGCTTGTCGAAGAACTCCCGACGCTGAGCCACCAGCCTGTTTCAAGGACTCATTGCCGGGGGCAAGGGTACACAGAAAAAGTGGAATAACCAAATCTTTTCCTATATTTATTCTGTTGAGT